>JBDRGA010000001.1:0-35989 GCA_043818175.1 Candidatus Woesearchaeota archaeon
CCATATGGGCGTTTCGCCAACAAACTCAGGAGGAGTCAAACGTGACGCGCACGTTGTTGGGTAACCTACACAAGCCGAACTATTGCCATTTCCTCCGTTGATATCGCTACTCTTGTCATAAACGTTGCTGGATGAAGAAACAATTATGCCTGCATCGTTCCTACTTTCCACATTCGTAATCTGGCCTCTAATATAATCATAAATTGCGTGAGGCCTTCCATCGGACACATCCTGGTCAGGAAACTCGCGGGCAGTATCGAAGTGAGTTGTAACAGTACCATACCCACCAGGAAGCACTTTTGTTACTTGCGAGTACATCACGAATGTATTCGAACCTGGAGATACATCGCTGAATGGATTTGCTATTCCATGCTTCAGCTTCATAGCCTCAGTTAACACTCCTCCAGAATATTCATAATTTATTGTCTGGGGCTCGTCAATACCATTGTTTGTTGTAATTGAACTTACTCGAATTCCCGGAGCGTTCTTGGGAACCTCGGAAATTAGATCGGTTTGCACGTATGAATACTTATCTGGTTCGTATGTGTACGTCGCCATTAGTCCAGTTGGATACGTTATGGTTCGCAAAGACCAGGCATCATTAACGTCCATAGTGGAACGATCATCTCCCGGGCCGTTTATGTTAGTAGTAATGCCATTATAGTATCCCAACCAGTCAACAGCATACTTCTTAGTTCCCACTAGGTCTGGATTTGAACCATAAGAGAAACTCGTGGCTGGTAGTCTCTGACTGTCATTACCTTCATGCCAGAACTTCAGAAGAGTAAGTTTTCCCTTATTAACTGTCGTACCTGATTGTGTTGTGTGATCAGTTACAGCAAGAGGATAATTGGAATCATAACTGAAACCAACTTTGTCCTGTTGAGCTTGCCCTGCATCTGTTTTCGCGTAAAGCGTGACGCTATCAAGCTTTCTTGCTGCTTGACTTGTATAATCTTTTTCTAAATCCCAGTCGAATGCAAAAATATCGTTTCTACCCGATGTTGAAAAGCTTGCTACGTGCGTAGGCGTTTCAATTGTTCTTGGGTATGTTAGGTCTACGAGACTTATTGTCTTGGTATACACTTGAATCCTGTATCCATTAACTTTGGGAGCTCCATCAACCCATTCACAGTCCAGCTTTTTGATTTCGCCGGGGTCATTCCAGAATGTCACCCAAGAACAATAAGGCTCAGGCAGGCACTGAAAACCTTCAGTCGCCGTTGGATAACTAATTTGTATGCCTGGCTGGTTAGGCATTAGTTTGTATTTGCAGGTGTTTGCCAACTCTGAAGCGTAACTACTCCGACCAGTCTGCATCAAGGTTATTATGTATGTCGCGTTGATAGTGCATCTTGGCGCATTGCGGAAGTTGGTTAAAACATCATGGTCAAACCACGGATGTTCCTTAAGTGCCTGCCTGCAAAGTGGAGTGGCATCTATGAAGTCGCTGTCGCAATAATCATCATGGCAATCTGCTGGATTCGGGTCCTTTCCTCTATTGTATCGCTCCCAACTCTCAAACCATTCCTGATTGGTTTCATAAGATATTTTAGCCCATCCGCCTGTGTCCATGTCGTCAATAACTGCATCGCCATTGTCTTTGTAATCATGGCCTTTAATTGCAGTGAGTTGCCATGACACTATGACTGGGTCATTCCAATCACTTCCTCCAGCAGCTACAACATCAGTGTACGTGTTGGTGTAGAGAAGACCGTACTCTTCAGGATGATCAATGCTGCATCTCTGTTGAAGTGGCCAAGCATTTTCTCCAATGTGCCAACGGCCTTCATCTGGGAAGAGAAGAGGGGACACCAGATCTATTGGTGGGATGTCAATAGGCAGTACAGCTGCGCCCGTGATGCCTGATTCAGGAGCATCTTCCAATGTGGGGATGTCTCCGGGACGTTTTGGTCTGCACAGAGTTCCATTTTCAATGGTATCGTCTGGGAAAGTGCAGTCATTATCCTCCATATCTATACAACCATCATCATCATTATCTCTTCCGTCCCGACAGTCGGGTGTGTCATGATGAACAGTACATGAGAACTGACCGACGCACTCATAGCATATAGGAATTCCATTTTCGCAAATCATCTCACTCGCGTCACAAAATCCATCACCGCATCCTGGCATAATTGGGCCGGTGCACGCGCCGTCTGAATTACTCTTCGTGGCAACTGTCTTCGTGTTTTGTTTGACTTTGGATTCTACAACCCCGTCGAAAACGTACACAGTACCATCTTCGGTTGTTATCTCCCATTTTGCTATATAGTTCGGATCTTCCCCTCCTAAGAATACGTCCGGCCTGTAGAATGCATTCTTGTTTCCATAATAATCATAAACATCAATTTTCCATGGCTGCCATGACTGCATTGTTGCAGTTACTGGTATAGTGTAATATCCTTCATCTTGCCAGTCGCGGTCACATGCATAGTCAAGCACAATCCTTCCGCCGCCGCCTGCAAACGTGACGTAATAAGAATCCTGCGCGCAACCCTCATATTCTATCTTTTCTGTATGTCCCTGAAGGCTGCCACTGGAACTCTCGTCGGGCTCGTTGTTTACGCTTCTTGTTATTGCGCCCAATTGTAAGTTGAAGCCAAGACCAGTCCAGGATGCTTCCTGGTCTGCTCTTATGCCTGCCTGGTAGTTCAGTGTTATGGGTACAGACACACTTCTTCCCGGCACATTCATCAGGTCAAAGCTCTTGGTTAAATCGCCCGTGAAGAGATTATGCTCTTCGCTCTTCACTTCCTGGAAGTTGGCAACACCAGGTTCTGCAGTCTTGATGCCCGAGCCAGCGAGGACTCCGAACGAAAGGAGAATGAATAAAGTCAGTGAAAGCATGCCAAGTACTAGCCGATTGTCGTCACCCATGCTAAGTCTTCATTTAGTCGCTATATAAAGATATCGTCAGACAACTTGGAAATATCAATTCATGCACAAAAAGCCAAGAACGTATTATGACCACTAGTTAGTAGCAAAATCTTTATAAACTCGGTCGTTTTATCGGAACACATGCGACGTCATACTAGTTTGGCAACCACTTTGGCTTTAGCTGCGACAATGACATCGTTTTGTTGCACAGGTAATTTGGGGAATACTCCAAAGAGTATTCAACAGTCTCAAAATGGGGCACTTGAGGAAGCGGTCTCTGCGTTGACAGATGACGCACGAGAAATTCTTACACATTATAACGTTCAATATGTTCCAAACGGAGGAAACAGTTGCGATAACATAAGGGGAATCATACGCATAGACCCTGTATTGCTTGAACTAATGAAACAACTTGGAGAAACTGAGAGGGGATTGACCGTTCACGAGATGGCTCATGCCTGGTGGGGTGCAGAGAATATTGTGTGGGGAGTTGACTACGCATTTGGACGATTCGTTCAGAAACCCGCAGGAATGCTTCCACAAGAAAAGAAAGTTTTCAAGAGTGACTTTGATATGTATATGCATGATAACAGGCTCACAGACGAAGAAGCACAGGTAAGAAATTTCGTGGCTTTTCAAGTCCGCGACACTAAGGAAGCGGTTTGGCCAAGCGAATTTCATTTGGACAGATTCATTTACAACAATCCAATTTATCCAGAAGGATATTCGGTTCTTGCTTCTCGTGTAGTCGAAGACAGTTCAGTTCCTAAATACATGAAACGGCATTTCGGGAGAATGCTTCGAACCTGCGAGGTATCAAGATGAGCAATATCGGACGAAGAACAATGGCAGCGGCTGTCTCTCTTGGTGCGGGGTTGTTGCTTTTAGAACTTACAACTCACTTGGCTTTATACACCCAAAACAAAGAAATGACCAGAACAACACCACAGGTACTTTCAACAGCACCACAAGTTCTCACTTACGAAACTGAGAAAGAGAAGGTTGTCACAATCACTTTCACAGGGGTTCCTACCAATGGTGCCGAAGCCCTTAATGTTAACGTTTACAGGCACACGGCAAGCGATGGAGATGTTGGATATTTTGTTAGAACATACGGGCCAATTACCCGGGCAAGAACATTTGATGGACCAAATGACCTTGGGGGGGTTATACCTGACAGCACGCTCGACGCGATACTTCATTGGCTTTCCGTTGCAGATAGCGTAGAAAACTCAAGGCCCCGTCGGTAGGGTCATCCACACATTGGATGAGGGGTCATCAACCTTGATATCTTTTCTGGCTTGGTCAACTTCATTCATGTCGTTAACAACTTCAGGGTAGAGCACGCCCTGGTCGCTTGCGATTGTTACTATTGTATTGCATTCGGCAGTTCGACAAGTATTTTCTGTCTCAGACGTTCCTGTAATGAATTGGCCAAATGGATCCTTCCTGTTTGTTTCTACATGAATTGTCTCGTGAGCCATGACTCCAAAGAAGTAATGAACTACCTTTTGCAATGCTTTTGCATCACCTGATGCTTTTGCCTGGTCATACACGGTTGCAATACGTGCATCAAAAAATACTGAGTTCTTCATAAGAGGAAAAGTGGTGGCAGGTGTATCTAAAGGTAAGTGTCCGTCCGTGACAAATTTTGCGTTTTCGATTCGAACGGTCTCGGCAACGTCGGAGCGTCCTACACTTACAGCATAGTCTGAAGATGCTTTCCAAAGTTCAGAGAAACTATTCTGTGTTTGTTCGGGAAGCTGTTCAAGACTGGTTCCTACGATGGGAAGAGCAAGATATCTGGGAATGTTGGCTGCAGCAGTAACAATCGTTGGCAGCCCTCTGAGTACATCGCCAGGATGTTTTAGCATACTCACAACGTTGTCAAAGTACACAGCCTTCAGGTCTTCTCTACCGTCAGGGTCAAAGTATGCCAACGGGTTGTTGTGAACATATGGATATGGATTTGCAGACGGTTTAGGGTCCACGCTCGCAAACCGTCCTGTTTCTGTTATCAGGTACCGCGCTCCAAAGTACTGCAAACCGCTGTTGTCCTGCTCCTTGCCCGTGAACATAAAGCGCGATGAAACATCATTGGACTTCTCCTGCTCAAGAGCTTCTCCGAATGGAGCGCTGAAAAACGAAGCGCTCTTGACTCCTGATTCTCGTGTCAGCAGGCGTGTTGACCCCATGTAATCGCTATGCTGGAAACTCACGCCTTCGTTGGAAGAGAACCAAGCTGTTCCTCCACTGCCAGATGCGTAAGTGGTAACTTTCGATGGCTCCAATGCTGCCATGCCTGTAATGTGAGGTCTTACAGCGTAGAAGAGTGCAACCGAAACCGCAATCACGAGCACTAACCAGATGCCTTCCTTGAGACGCATGTTCTAACTTTATGAATTCTATTATAAATAGTTATAGTGTGCAATTCCATAACAACAGTAAAACTAAAATAACTACTAACTAGTCGTAAATATAGTAAAGTTTATATACTTCTGTTACGTTATGACTCCAAATGAAACGATTACTGCTTGGTATTGGACTGACTGCGTTCCTCGGATGCGCACACCCAGCACCCACATTACTTTACGAACCAGCAAGAACTGAAATTCCTCAGCAGATGCGGCAATATTCTGAAAACAATCAATTGCAGGTATCGCTTCTCGATGATCCGGTTAAGAGAGCGAAGAGACTGCAGGGCTTCATAACAAACATGACTGCTTTTGACCAAATGCATCGTGGTAATGAGCAGGCACCAATAGATTTCAGCGAGGAATCTTCTCTCGTAAACTGGTTGAACAATTCCAAGTCGCCGGTTTTTGTTGGAAAGGGCAACGAACGGCTGGTTTTTGTCTACACAAATCCAGACACGTTGGTGTTGTTCGAGTCACTTGACTCAAAGAACGCTGCAGGATACATGCTAAGAGATCCCCTAGATTAGTCTCTTGGAATGTTGAAGAGTTGAACTTGTCCCTGTTCAGTATCGGGACCAACTACCCTGTCAGGATTTATGTCAACAGCATCAACATCTTTCCTGTTAATGTTGAATCTTTGTAGACAGCCTTCACCATCTACAAATGCACCCGAAAGATGGTCTCCAGGTCCTGAAACAACGAGCGCCATTCCACCATTATCCTGAACAATGGTCGTTATTTCACCTTCTGCTACGCCATCACCTCTATTTATTATGACGCGGTCAATAGGCACGGTCTCGCTTGCCGCCCGTGCAAATAAATTGCCTTTCTTGTCCTTGTAAATCTCAAACTGATTAGTCTTCACTAGGAAGCCCTGTTTCTGCTCGCTTTTTGATGCAAGCGAGTCAGAGGGAATAACGGCCACAATCATCGCTCCCTTAGGTTCCATGAAATTGCGCATCACTTCCCAACCGCTTGGATTTCCTGCTTTGTCCGCAGAAACGCTCGCCATGAGTTTTCTATGGTTCTGGTATAATGGGTCGATAGTATTCCAACAATCCACACACTTACCATCTTTAGGAGGTCTGGCTCCTGATTTGGTTCCTGGATACTTGCCCGAGTCCTTTTCCATCTTGATCCAGTAAGAGACGAGATTCCTTATTTCGCTAAACGAAACATCGTTTATAGTCTCTACCGGCTTTGGCGCGGCACCATTTGGGTCAGTAAATGCCAATGGATTCTCGCGCGAATAACCATAAAGTTCTCCTACGCCGCCAATAGGATCAGAAGAAACAAACCTTCCAATTCTGGCATCGTAATACCTTGCTCCAAAGTATTGTAGCCCTGATTCGTCAAGTTCCTTTCCCGTAAAAAGGAAGCGCGATGAATCAGCAGAAGGAGAAGTACTGAGTGTTTCTCCAAACGGACTGGAAATGAATGAATTGCTCGCAGTTCCCTTTTCATCGGTAAGCAGTCTGGTACTTCCAAGATAATCGGCATGAATGAAAACTGGAACGGCAGTGTTTTGTGTTACGAGACCTTTTGCATATGCGTACGTTGTTGTGCTCGTCTGTTGAAGTGTAACTGACCCTGTGAGTTGTCTTGCTGCCAGAAACATACATGTGAATACGAGAAGTATCAGAACGAGGAACGGCAATGAATTGCGCATGCCTATTTACTTACTGTCTCTGTTTAAAACGATTGCGTCATTCCCGTACAAATACTGGATTCTTATCTTCAGGAATTGTCAAGGGTCTGTCTGGCATCTTTCTTCCTACCAGTTTGGAATTCGTATGCCATGGTCCTGCCAGTCCGAGAGCACGTGAAATATCATCTGTGCCCTGTTCCCAACTGAACAGAATCTCACATGTTAAGGGCATGTTCCATCTTCTTCCCAGAATCTGTCCCGCGTTATACATCTTTTCCCAGAACGCATCATAAATTTCATATAATCCGTGTGATTCGAATCCAGGAAGCTCGTCAGTGCGAATATAATATGGAACAGCTCTCACGCGCTCCACCTTTCCAGCTCCAGGCCTTAGAAAACTTACAGGCGGAAGCATCCTTAAATCAAGGCCGGTCCCTGAAAGAACATATTCATGAGGCAAGCC
Organism: Candidatus Woesearchaeota archaeon; assembly: GCA_043818175.1. GTDB lineage: Archaea > Nanobdellota > Nanobdellia > Woesearchaeales > JBDRGA01 > JBDRGA01. Next base: position 7,409 of record JBDRGA010000001.1, read on the forward strand.
ATAACTTTCGAGAACTTTGCGTACTTCATCTTCAGGAACCATTTTCTCTTCGTGTATTGTAAGCTGCTTGAACCACATCGAGCGCCATTCCGTATCATCCATGCATGAGAGAAAGAATTCTGCCTTATAAACATTTCTATTTTTACTACTATCTAATAACACTATTTTGGATGGACGCGGTACATGTTGTTCATTGCATTTGGGACAGCAGTTCTCGCCTGGAAAGGAAGCAAGGGGTTCCATCCAATGATTCTGCCTGTTTTTGGGTCCTTGACCATTCTTTCAGCGGTAGCTCTCAATGGCTGGCCTGTCCCGGAATCAACTTTGAAACGAACAGTCTCAAGCCCACGTTGAGTCTGAACCTCTGCAACCACATACCTTGTTTCTGTCGAGGCGACTCTTCCAACTCCAGCAGAACCTCCAGCATCATCCAAAACATTCGCAAACCCTCCTCCTGACCTGATAGTCAATGCAGAAGACACTGCCTTAACACCCACGCCAGTCACCGCACCGAACATGGCGCCGTTTACGGCCGCCTGTATGATCTCAGAATTCTTAGCCTCCTCACCTATAGAAGCAGCACCAAAATACTCTCCAGCCACAGAACCTGCGCTTCCCGAAATCGCACCAAGGATAGCACTGCCCGCCAATCCAAGTCCCGCAGGAATTGCAACTTCGGCAGCAGCAACAACAGCCACGGCAACACAGAAACCCACAATGCACGAAACCGCAAACCGCAACTCCCTGTTCTTTATGTTCTGCTCCATCTGAGCATTAAACGAATCCCATGCTGTCCTGGGCTTCTCCTCTTCATTCGCCTCCAAAGTTTGCTCTTCAGCATCCATGCCACTCGCATCCGAGAAACGCAATGGGTTCGCGTTCGCAAATGAATAAGTTTCACCCTCTCGCGGCACAGGATCAACAGAGTAGAACCTTCCAGTCCCAGGAGTGAAATCCCTTGCGCCCATGTGCACAAGACCACTGAAATCAAGCTCATTACCCTGGAAGCCGTATCTACCTACTTCCTCTGATAAAACATCGCCAAATACTGTGAACGATGCGCTTCCTTTGGAGAAGCCACGTTCATCCGTCGCCATACGCACGCTTCCCATGTAATCGTTGTGAAGGAATACGGGTGTACCGTCATTCTCAAGAACCAGCTCGTCAGTGTAAACATAAGTAATCTGTTTAGTGGGAGTTGAAACAACCATTCCGGTTAAATTCGCGTAATGGATGACTGCAACCACTACACAAACCGCAATCACTATGGCCAGAATGGCAATCGACCGCATAATATAATATGGTTTGAAGTAACTATTAATAATTTACCAAAGGCTGAAGCCGAACATCTTCCTGAACAACGAAATACTTGTTTTCACAGGAACTTCTTTGTATGTTGTCTTTTGTTCTGTGGTGTTGTATGGTTCCCTTACAACCGTATCTCTGCAGTCTGTTATTTGTGGCGTTTCAATATTACCAATTACCCAGTAATTCTTAGATGAATCGGCTTTCTTGGTGGGTATTGTTACGTTAATGCTTTCACCAGCACCTATTGTTCTCGTTACTCGTGTGCTGTAGAACTTTGCGTCCTTGAATGTCAGGAGTTCTCTGTACGTGTCGTATGGTGTTTGCTCATCATCCAAGAAACCAAATTCGATATTGAAAGTTCCTGATTCATCTTCATTATTTGTCAAAACAAGAACTGGATTAACCATTTCTTGTGGTGCGTCGCCCCAGCCCGCCCAAGTATCTGTGTACGAGTAATTGTGCGGGCCACAGACTTCCTGCGTGGTTTCATGATATCCTAGTACGGGCACTGTTTCGTTCGTTGCAATACTTTCAACCGTGCTTTCAGTGAAACGAATAAGATGCAATATTATGATTATTACTATGATTGCTATGATTATTAGCAATGGCCATTTCTTTTTTCTTCCTCGTTCAGGGTCCACAGCTCTCTTACAACATACTGATTTATTAATGTTGTTCAGTAAGTGAGGATATGCTCGGCAGAACACATCTCATAATTGGCTTCTTAGGATACTTGTTATTTGTCAAAGCACTTGCAATCCCACATTCTCCAGCAATATTCTTTGTAATGTTATTTGCTGCTCTGCTTCCAGACATCGACCAAAGCAATTCGTTGCTGGGAAGAAAGGCAAAGCCAATAGGCTGGCTGGTAAAACATCGAGGAGCGTTCCATTCTTTGGTTGTAGGCATTATTGGCTCGGGCATATTCTGGATAGCTTGGAACCAAACAATAGCGCTTGCCTTCGGGTTCTCGTACATATTGCATTTGCTCTCAGACACGTTAAGCAAGGCAGGCGTTGAATTATTTTGGCCAGCGCCTTGGAAACTGAAAGGGCTGATGAAGGTTGGCGGGTTTGCTGAAGGGATATTGTTTGTTGTGCTTGTTGTTTTGAGTGTTATCGTGCTTTTCTCGTGATGTGCCTTTGTTTCATTGTTTACTTCTCACAAGTGGCACTCATACGAAAGGCATAAAAACACAGCAGGGTTTCTGGCACTATGAAATCTACTTGGGAAAGCATGAACGAAACTGGCGAAACCGTGTCAAATCTCGAGCGTAGTTATGCGTCTCTAACTACGCAGATAGGCAAAGTTGTGGAAGATCAAGGTCTCACTAGTACATATGCAGGACGCTTTGGCACTGAAGGTCCTGTACTTCACGAACTTCAAATAAATGCAATGAGGAATGTGCTTGAGACAGAAGCAAAATCAAATCCCTCACTGGCACGTCGCTTAGACAACAATGTTATATCACTTGAAAGACAGGTAAATGATGTTGCTTATCAGCTTATAGGACCCAGAGCAACCGCAGCAAATAGGCGTGATGCCTTGAAGCATGCAGGGCAACTGGACAGAATACTTGGAAAGCCATATCTTGTAGCGTCTCGCGGGATTGTTGCTGCTTATGCAGCTGCCGGTGCTATTTCTACAGCCGTGCCTTACGCGGGCTGGCAGCTATTGATGCAGGAACCCGACGAAAGATTCGGCCAGAAATTGACAGTATTGGGTTTAGTAGGTCTGTTTGGTGCAGTTACTGGTGCAATATTGGGAATGTATAAACGCAACAAGCACCACGGAAGGCGCGCGATGGAAGCAAAGTTCAACGCGCAAGCACTCGACTCGGAAATCACGAAGTTGTATAGATGATATTTGTCAGATTTACCAAACAACGGTAAAGATTCAGCAAGATATTATCCCAATTCTCTCTTCTTCTTTTTTGCAATGAAGTTCTCCTTCGTCACGATAGGATTACTAAGAGTGTGTTCAATATCCTTTCTCGTTCTTCCAGCAATTCCTCCTCCTTTCTGGGCTGAGTCCCTACATTCGTCAAATCCCTGCGAATCAACATCTTTCGTGATGTCTGTCGTAGCTTTCTCACCAATCATCGTCAGGATGAGTTCCCAGTCAGTCATGTGGTCTCGAAGGTTCTGGTTTTTCTTCTTGAGTTGTTTGAACTCTTTGTACTCACCAACAGTTTTCCCGAAAGTCGCCTTAGATATCTCGTTAGTTAGGATTGCAAATTCCTTTTCCGTATTAACTTCGCGGTTCTTCCATTCAGAAGTCAGCTCCTGCCTTATTGCAATACCTCTAATTCGCTTGTCAATCCAATCCTTGGGGTAACCATTTAATTCATAATATTCTTTAATCCTATTCTGTCCCAGTTCAGGGTTCTCGATTTCCTCAATTCTTTCGTATCCTACTTGTGCCAGCCATTGCTTGAATGGCTCTGCCTTCTTTGAGGGCACTGACTGAATAATGCGGAACATCGACTTCGTGTTCGCACAGTCAGTGCCATAAGATTTGCCATCTGAAGACTCTAATTTCAGTTGTACCCAAATTGGGGACAACTCAAGCTCCTTGAACTCCCTCTCTTTGACCTTTCCCCAGTACTGCCTAGGGGTTGGGCTGTCTGTCAGAACTTCAATAACGTCAACAACTGAGAAATACCAGTCTCCTTGGTGCCAAATCCTTCTTATCTTCCGATCCTGGAACACAACGAGCCTGTCTTCCTGCTTCATGAAAAAAGCGAAGGCAATGTTCTTTTTATGCGTTGAGGTGAGATGTCCAGTGGTTCTTCCAGATGCAATCCAGGTTAGAACTATCTGGGGAGCGTTCTCTTCACTGCCTCAACAACCTCAGGAAACACAGTCTTATTCTTGTCAGCGCCAAAGTGTCCTTCATCGTTGTATTCGTGATATTCTGTCTGCAGTTTCTCGTGTATGAACTTCGCTTCTGCTATTGGGATGTACGGGTCATCTGTTGATGCAAACTGAACAATCTTCTCTGTATTCTTCTTTATATTGTCTCATTGCCATGGCTTTTCGTAATAACCGCTTTTTCTCTCGTGCTCAGACCCTAAATCTGTATGACACGCAGCAACTATGATGGCGAGCTTTGCCTTGTGCGTTTCAAGGTATCTCAGTATTGCAACAGCGCCTGAGGAATGACCAATAAGGATGATGTCTTTTTCTGTTCCAAGTTTCTTTTCAATGAAAGGAAGCCAGTACTCTGCTCTTGCCAGGTCTGGGTCTGGCATGTTCTCTGCAATAATATCAACACCGAGTTTCCTAAGTGCCTTCGCGACGTAAGGAAACCAGTTCTCTGAGATGTCAGTAACACCGTTGCCGGGGATGATGATTGCCTTGACCATCTCATTTCTCGCTTGGCATGTATACACCAAACATGGCATTCAATATGTCTGGTACGTTGACTCGCGTATTCAGAAAAGGCTCGTCGAGTGGAAGTTCCATGTGCATATAGAGTTTTGCTGCTGTTTCGAGTGATATCTGCATCCTGAATTCGATGTCTGCCTTTCCAGCAGCATCACTCCACTCATATAAGGTGTGCAATCTCGCAATCGACATGAAGACCTTTTCCCTGTCTTCTTTGTAGGTGTCCATCCATGCTTGCATGAATCTTTTTGGAACTGGAAGGTTGAGCATTGCCAGCCCAGTAACAAGAGTCGTGTCGAACTTTAGCTTTCCTTTCTGTGCTCTTTCGCGGGACTCAGGAGGGAGTGTGATTAATCGCATTGCGACTGTGCTTGTGAAGAAATCTTCCATTTCTCTGCCAGTATAACAACTTAACCAGTGTCGTTGGCTAGATACGCCCTCAGGATTCCGGAATTCGGTTAGAGGATTATACTCGCCAAAGTTAGATGCTTCAAATGCTGGCAGGCGTAGGGCAGAATGTACCAGTTCCCACGGTTTGTTGGATTCGTATGCCTCATTTTGTACGTGTGTTTCGAACGGGACAGATACAAACCGGCTGTCATCAACCACAATGCCATCCTGTGTTGGCACGCCCAGATAGAGAGTGGTGCGAACAAACACGTAGTCTGACAGAGGACCACCACGGCCCACGCTTTCCGCGTTCTGCCTGACTAGAAGGAGAGGCGTATCTTTCTTTATTATCTCGTCCAATGGTTGGCATGCGCGTCTCGTTGCTGCAATATGATCTCTTTTGAGAGCTCTTTCTCGGTCAGCTTCGCTGTAATTTTCAAACGCACGCATTCTAGGCCTTTCGCCATTAACTTCAGTTGTCATGATAATTCCCCTGAGTTCATAAGATAGTGGAAGGATATAATAATTTCTCTTCTGCATACGCTATATCTAAATGATCATAAAAACATCCGTGCAAAGCATATTGAACTTTGGAAATGAATCGCGTTCAAGCACAGGGCAATTTTGTTTTGCGTTCAATAAGTGTTAACACCAAAAAGACATATATACTCACATGTTCGTAAGATGTTGTATGGGTCTGAGGTATGAGTTTTGGGGATTGGCATTCTTTGCGTGCCTTCTCGTTATGGGAGCGTTCTATGCTCAGCACATCACAGGAAATGTAGTTGTTCCCGATGGAACAATTAGAACATATGAGTACAAGGGAGAAGAACAGGTTTACGACTTGACAAATGGCGTCTCGCTTCATGCAGACAAAACGTATTCATCGCAGTTTCAGGTATCAAGCACAGGACAGCTCTCAGGTGTGCGCAGAACCGACCCATTTGGAAAAACAATTGAGCAATCAGGAACCAATCAAGAAAAAACGTTCGCCGGATATTATCCTTCTGAGCAAACAGGACTTTTGCTTTCTAAAGCACGTGCATACGATACAACAACAGGACGATTTGTTCAGATTGATCCCGTCGTGGATTCAACAATTTCGCCGTATTCATACTCGAACAATAATCCAGTAAAGTATTTTGATCCTTATGGTCGAAGTTTCCTTGTTGCAAGAGGAGAAGACCAAACTGTAAAGGTAAAAAACGTGTTCGAACAGGCAATAGGTACACCAGTAACAGTCGAGAACCGAGGAGGAAGAGAATACATCAAACTGCCAGATAATTATGACGGACAGTATCCTCGGACGTACGCCATGTTTAGAGAAGTGGAATCTGGATCAGATGTTCAAATAGGTTTTTCGTCTTTGCACACATTAAACGTGATGAGAATCGATGAAGGGTATAAGGGCAGCACGTTCGAGTCGGTGGAGCTTACGACTGATGGAGGAACGGCGCTTAAGGCATTGAGTGTGGCCTGTAAGTCCGGTGATTGTGGAAAATATGTTGTACGTGCAACTGAAAGTGGTCTCAATGAAGTTTGGCTTGATGATTCCTCAGATGGGAAGGAAGTTGAGGGTGGTTATAAGTTACAGGGGGCTGGTGTGCTTGCACACGAATTAGGACACACATGGGCGAACCAGAACAACCTGGTTGACAATGAACCTTCCCTGTCAGAGTCAGGACGACATTTGAAAGATGGAGATTTTTCATCAGATATAGGTTTTGGTGTCATGTTCGAGAACATATATCGCGAAGAAAGAGGTCAGGATCCTAGGACGAGTTATAAAGAACCCCCGTCGTGGCAGATGGCAAGGGACATCGCAGACCGCGGATGGAGATGATAGTTCTTATTTCTTCAATAACAACATTTGCAAAACACTTATAAGAAACGTTTATTACAAAAGAGTTGTGCTCGCTTACTTAAGGCCAAATTGGAAGAAACTCACCGTTTCTGCTGCCGGGACTCTGATTTATCTTTTCTTTGTTAACTTAGCTAGTTCTCGAGTGTACTGTGACTGCGTTGATGCTGAGATTCCTGCGTGCACGGACTACTTCAAGTTATTGCTATTCAAGGACGTTGTTTGCCATTGTGGATGCATTCCTCTGGCTAAAGTAATAACTCAGTATATTGTATACATATTTGCTCCGTTCGTGATTGTTTATCTCATGTATTCGCTCATGCAGCTCCTTGTCCAAAGGCCAAGGAACTAGAAATTCAGACTCGCATTAGGGGGAAGCCGAAAGAATCACTGGACATTCTGCCACAGCGCTTTTAAAGAACAGTGTCTTAGCTCTTTTTGTTGTATACAACCTCCCTTTGTCGAAAGGCAAAGTGCGCACGAAAGCAAGCTTTCGGCACATGAGGAGGTTGCGTACCTCCTCATTGAAACAAGAACCGAAACGCGAAAGCGTCTCGTTGGGGCGAGAGACCTTGACGGGAGGAAGGAGGAAAGATGGCAGGACCGGAAAAAACATTCAAAGCAGGCGCCGTAAGCGCAAAGGTATGGAGCAATCTAGGTGCCAAGGGAGAGTACAAAACAGTAACTCTCGAACGCACTTACAAAGACAAGCAGGGCAATTGGCAGAATAGTTCTTCCCTGCGGGTTACCGATATTCCCAAAGCACAGCTCGTCTTGAGCAAAGTATTCGAACAACTAGTACTGGAGGCATAATAATGGCAGAAAAAACAACAGGAGTACAAGACCTACCTGGTGTAGGAGCAGCGACAGCAGAGAAGTTAGCGCTTGCAGGCTACGATGATATTCTTAGCATAGCAGTTTCTTCCCCCGGAGAAGTGGTTGAGGCGTCAGGAGTAACTGAAACTGCTGCAAGGAAAATGATTCAGGCAGCAAGGGCTAATTTAGACATGGGATTCCAAACAGGAATGGACTTGCTCAAGAAAAGAGCGAACGTTTCAAAATTCAGTACAGGAAGCAGTAACTTTGACAATATTCTTGGTGGAGGATTTGAAACGGGTGCCATTGTCGAGTGCTATGGTCAATATGGAAGTGGGAAAACACAAGTAGGCCATGCTTTATGCGTTAACCTCATAAAATCAGACCCGAAGGCAGTCGCAGTTTACATCGACACAGAAAACACGTTCAGACCTGAGAGAATCATACAATTTGCTACAGGTGCAGGAATTGAGAAACCTGAGAGCGTCCTAAAGAACATAAAGGTTGCTAGAGCTTTCAATTCAGACCATCAGACGCTTCTCGCAGAGAAAGTTGAGGATTTGATTAAGGCAGGCGATAAGGTGCGTCTTGTCGTTGTTGATTCCTTAACCGCACATTTCAGAGCAGAATTTGTGGGGAGGGGCACTTTAGCTGAAAGACAGCAGAAGCTAAACAAGCACATGCACGTTCTTGCAAGGCTGGCAGATAAACATAATCTTGCTGTTTACGTAACAAATCAAGTCATGGCCAGACCAGACACGTTCTTCGGCGACCCAACAGAAGCTATAGGAGGCAATGTTGTAGGGCATAACAGCACCTTCAGAATCTACCTTAGAAGGGGAAAGAAGGGCACAAGAGTAGCAAAACTCGTCGATAGCCCAAATCTGCCAGATGCAGAGGCCATATTCATGGTTACTGAAGGTGGGTTAATAGACGCTTAAATTTTTTCTTTCTTCTTACTTACGAGTAGTTGCATACAACAATGCTTATAAAGTACTGACTGGCTCGCTTGAAAATGGCTACCAGGCCAAGCGAACGAACGGAACATACTTACGTTTTCTACAATGATACTGCCGCAAATTCTGCACAAATTACAATCATGGCAGTGGGCGAGCAGCTGCAGGGATTTTCTGGCGATGATGTACCTCCTGTTTCGAAAATGGAGGGTGCAATATTCCTGGCTGAAACTCCTCAGGATAAATCAGAACTAGAAGGTGCGCTGGCAGCGATTCACAGACTTGATGGTAATCTGAAAGAGGCATATGATTTGGCAGCATCTGCAAGCAGAAACCAACCTACAAGATTTGGTACTGGAGAAATTCTTAGGTCATTGGGAGAAGCGGGTCACGATCACTTGTTCCAGGATTTGCTAATTAGTATAGCGAGCAGAGACACTAGTGCAAAAGGAATACTGAAGAGAATGGGCTATGAACTGCCTGAACCTGAACGAGACTTAACCACCATATACTCATTTCCCACAGAACCAGGATACGCATATTTACAGGCAGCAACTGCTTTAGCTTTCATGTCAACAAGACCAATCGAAGTAGATTTATGGCTTTCCGTTGCTACTCTACGCCCAATTGAGAATCCTGATGCTTTCAGTGCATATCTCACAAGTGATGCAGTTCGCGATCATCTTGTAATGCTTCCGTTCAATGGCGAGGAAAGGAAGAACACTCTGAAAAATCTTGAAAGAATAGTAACTCAGAATGTTGATGGGCTTACATACCCGCACGTAACTGCAGATCTTCGTGCCGACCTTTATTGCAAATGGGGTAGGTACTCTGAAGCTATGGTTGAGTATCTAACAGTTGCAAGAGAAAAATCTAGAATACTTTCTGGAAATGATGATGAAATTTCTGAGACAATTCTTAATGCAATTGATATGGCATTCAACGCAGGAGACCATGTTGCAATTGGAGAAGTATTGCGTGAGTTTGGAGATGGAAGATTTATTCCAGAAGAACAATTTCAAGTTGCACAAGCATACAGAACAGAAACAACTGCATTGTTGTCTGGGCGAGGCCCTGGTGTTGAAAGGTTTCTTAACAATGTGTATATGCGCATTCTCTTCTCGGATAGTGCGTACTCTCAAACTCAAGCAAGAAAAGGATTAATGCGCCAAACCGCAAGACTAGGAGAAACTGAACATACACTAGAACTATTCGGAGACCTAGCAGAACATTTCATCGAAAACAATCCTGCTGCTAGCAACACATACCAAGGACTCGTAGAACGCGCAAGAAAGGGAGATTCACTACAAGCCGTAATGCGAATTCTTGCAAATCCGGGGCACGTTGACAAGATACTGGACCATTTCCCCATAACAGATGGACTTAATTATTTGGAAGACGTGGCGGACGCGTCAAAGCTTTCTAGAAATAGGCATTCCTGACCCTGGTGAATACTCGCAACTGGTTTTGAAGGCTTCTGATGTTTAATCAGAAACACAGCACCCTTTGGTTTAACAATAAAATCAATTTGATACTTAAGTTCCTTCATGAACTTCTCTGCATCTTTTGCTGGAGTTCTCTTCGTGGCTTCAACAGGTCTCGTAATCAAGAGGTCAATGCTGTTCTTGTCCAGCTTTGTGTCGAGCCATTCAATGTCGTACTTCGAACAGATTAAATGTTTTGTAATGCCTGCAATCTTTGAGTTTTTTTTCGTAGCGGTAACAGCAGCAAACAAAGGGTCAAACGCATAAATCACAGCAGTTCCTGGCTTGTCCTTTTCGTTGAATACTGCCTCGACGTCTTTCTTGGGAACGAATGAAAGACGACTAAAACTAAACTTCTCCTTATCATAGTACCAAACTGGGAAATCGTACGCAAACAATGCTGCTTCAATAGGAATTTCTCCAGAACGGCAATGAGGGTCGAGAACTGTTGTCTTCTTTGTCATGCCTGCAATTCTAAGTGCACCGTATGCAATAGTACCCCGCAGTGTGTTAGGATGATTGAAGACCTTGTAGGAACGCTTGCTCATTTCGAATCCAACAATATCAATGCCCAGAATTGCTTTCTTGTCACAAACAAAACAATGCACTAATAACTCAGGGGATTCCAAGCTTACTTTTGCTTTCAATTCATCATGAATCAACGCACCAATCTCTTCCGCAACGTCAGCACTCTGGAACAAATGCTCTCCTTCCCTATCCACTTCTACCTTGAACGACAACCCTTTGATGAACGGTTTCAATGAATCCAGTATTGGCTTTGTTGTCTTGGGAAGAATCTCGTCAGATACGGTCCATTCATGTAAGAACAGAAGAACTCTTCGAATGCTCTGTCCTCTATAGCATAACCTTAACGCTTCTTCCCATTCCGATTCAAAAGAAACAAATTCAACGCCCTTCTTTGCAACAACGGAACAGCGTTCCTTCACGTCAAGAACTGCAATGTCTTCGAGACCCGGTTCCGTTATCGCGATGAATTTCATAATCCGTAGAACTCTCTGCGCCTTTTTAAGGGCATTGCTATTTCTGCCCAATCAGAAGCTTCGCAAGCTTCGCATACTCCTTTGAGGCACGACACTTAGGTTTATGGTGAAGAACGGGCTGCTTCTCCTTTAATGCTTTTATGATGTTCTTGTCATGTTTAATCACAGCAAGGATTGGTGTGGCTAGCATCTTCTCTATTTCATGAATCTTCAATTCATCTCTACGGGTGCTCTTCGTAACAACCGCACCAAGTACTGTCTTTCCAATTCTTTTTGCAGCTTTTAACGTCTTCAAAGCGCCAGCAACAGAAGGCAAATCCGCATTAGTTACGATGAGAACCTCGTCGCATGACTCCAGTACTGTAAGAGCTTCAGCGCCAAGTCCTGGAGCCGCATCAAGAATAATGATGTCGCTGTGACCGCGAAGATCCTTCAAGATAGCAAGCAATCGAAACGTATCAATAAGTTCCAAATCTTCAATTGACAAACTGCCCGGAATCAACTTCAAACCAGAAGCGTGCTTGTATATTGCATTGGCAATGGGCATCTTTCCAGAAAGGGCATGATGAATAGTTCTTCGAGGCGTGGGATTGCCAAGATGTATTCCTAAAGTTGGCGTGCTTATGTTGGCATCAATAACTAGAGTGTCTGCATATTTCGCGAGACCCACCCCCAAGTTTACAGCAGTTGTGGTCTTTCCCACCCCGCCCTTTCCCGAAAGCACTCCGATAATTCTCATTCTTCTCCTAACAGTTTTTCAACGTGTTCAGCGAACTCTTGCACGTAAGCAAAGTATTCTGTGATAATATCAATATTCACTATTTCCTGCCTGCCTGCTATATACGTTATCAAAGCGACGTGTCTTCTGTACTCGTTTTCCTTCTGTACGTTGCTCTTGACAATCTTTCTTATGAGAAGATATAGCTCGATATTATCCAGTACCTTGTCATCGGGGTACATTTCCTTCACAGCATGCGCCCTCTCAACAGGCGTTTCAGGAATCTCCATTATTAGGTTCTTCTCCTTTGCTTTTTCCAGTAAAGCCATGCAAAGAAAATCGTACGCTTCAATGAGTCGATTCAACGCGTTGATAACAACATCAACCGTCCGGGTATATTTCAAACTGACAAAAACAAGATGGTCAGCCCTCTTCAATTCTTCTTTTGCATTATGGAGCATTTCATTCATTCTTAGCCACGACCGGCCGGACGACTTCGAGGAAGTCCTTGGCCACCTGCATGAATTTCTTGATTTCAGCAGGACTTATGAGCCTTAGTTGGTATTGCTCATCTGCAATAACCACCTTGTCTCTCCTTATGAACTCCATTGGAGATGCTTTGTGTTTTTTTAGCACATCTCGAATCTCACTGGCAGCATTGGCGTACTTCACATCAATCTTGTAAAAAGGCATTACTCTGGTTCTGAAAAGAACCATTTTCGAATTGAATTCATCCTTGAATGGAGGAACACGTTTGAAAAGACGTTCATACTCCAATAATGCGCTGATTGTGAATTCCATGCTGTCAGCAAGGTTCTGTGCGATATTGAGCAAAAGCTTAGGATCATTGACCAAAGGATATGTCATGGTAAGCATATGGTCAGCAAGCTTAAGCTTCTTCTTCGCTTCCTGCCATTGCGTCTGGAAAGTCTCCATACAGTAGCTCGATTGACTCCGCTTTTAAGCGTTGTCCTGCTTTAATTCCATTATTGTCTTTGCTAGGTCCCCTTCGTTGCGTTCCAAGGCGGTCCTTATCTCCGTTTCAGAAGCTCCCGTTGCCTCTTTAACGGTCTCTACATCTTCATCACTTATCTCAGGAACCGTTTCCCTTGAATGCTCTTCGTAATTACCAGTAATCTGCCATGTGTCCTGTCCCATCATGTTAACTTTTGCTACAGAAGGGCTCGTAAAGACAATATCCCTGTCTTGAAGCCTTATTATTACTTCTTCAGCCTCCAGGTCTTCCTGCTGTATGCCCATCTTCTTCATCATCTGCTTCATCTGTCTAGGATTAACACCAGGCATCATAACAAAGGAATAGACGGGACGTTTATATATGCTTTGCTGCTTTTTCAGATGGCAGAATTTAAATAACACAGTGCAACTCCCCATTCTACAGTGGTGACCACCCCGCGTTTCGTTGAACGACTAGGAAATTTTGTCCAGGGCAGACTTTTTGCAAGTGAGAAACAAAGCCCAACATTCAGGGAAACCGTTGAGACAGTCACTAATCTAGGAGAACACGTAATTAGCGTGGGTGCGGTGATTGAGGATGGCAGACGTGTCAGAATTCCAAGGACGAGTATATCCCATGTCTTGGGCATTCTGAACCACACGTTCTCACCAAACAACGAGAGGTATTTTTACGGCACAATAAGGAAGTATGCCGGTCCGCTCGGAGAAGTTATGGTGTACATTGACGTACGGGCTGGCCCGATATATTCAGTTCCCTCGAACGGCCGCAAATTCCCCTTGGAAGCCAAGCCAATGCACATGGCAAGAATCAGAATAGCGGCAGAAGGACCAAGATTATCAGACTATTTAAGCTAGCCAAACAATCCTGCGTGCAATAGAATCTCTATCACCATCACAGCGACAATAAGAATCAGAATGTGCATTGGCTTGAACTCAATCTTTGACTTGTAATCATCAAAATATCTGGTAATTCCAGCCATGCTAGAAGGCATGCTTATCTTGTTGTCCTTGGCCATGCCAGAAGGAAGAGTACTTGGCTTTTAAAGGTTGTGGGGCGGAAGCTTTATAAATAAGTTACTACTATGCAATGACGTGATTGTCGCAAAGGAAAGGTTGGAGCGGATTACTCCAAAGAGTATTGCCAACGTTACAGATAGAGGATATGATACACAGTGGATTCACGACCCCCAAAAAGCGCCCCGTGCAATAGCACCTGCAATGCTTTCAGTCCTAAAATCGATAAGGCAAGTAGAACGAAGAGAAGACCTCACGATGCTTGATTTCAGGTTTGGACCTCCTCTACTACTCAATGATACTGTGCGGTACGAAGCAACAATGCAATCCGGTGAAAAGTTTGCTGAACTACACGCAATAGGACCAGCAGGTGATAACCTACAAAACGGAAAACAAAGCACTGCATGGATTGGTCCACAACATATGGCCACGAATGGAACTGACTGTGAAGAATTAGACGTGAGTACAGACCCCATAATGCACAAAAGAATCGCCAGAATATTACACAGTCCTCCAATTGAACATGGAATTCATGCACTGGTATTGGGAAGCAAAGTATTACTCATGAAGATGGAATATCCGAGTACGGACCTTGAGCGAGAAATCCTGGAGAGCAGAGACAATCCAGACTATACGAAGCGTAAAACACCAATATACATGGCAATAAATGTTGGACTAATCCATGATCAAAGAAGAGCTGTTTTCACCCCCGGGGAATCTGTGAGGTACTCAATTACAGCAAAACAATCCGATTCTAGACTAGCTGAATACGCTGTTAACTGCGAAGGACCTCACGGTCAAATCATGAGCGCAACTTACATAGTTGGCAAAGCATCTGAAAGCCTCATTTACAGATTTATGCGCAGGAAGACAAGCAAGCTAAAGTAATAGAGCCTTAAAGAAATTCTTAGTTATGAGGCAAACGCCTCGAACACGATAGTACCATTGCACTGGCCCGTAATCACAATCTGCTGTGAAGGAGCCAAGTAAAGCTTCCAGAACAACGAATCAGACACTTCAGAATCAGAGTTCTGCTTAGGAAGCACGATGGTAGTGTCCTTTAATGAACTGTTTAAAGGAATCATCGAATTAAAGGCAACTCCTGAGCTTAAAGCATATCTTTGATTAGCGATGGTGATGTTGATGCTCGGACAGAAGAACGAATAATTTTCTCCAGTAACAGGGTCATTGCCTCCGTAACCATAAGCATAAAGCCCCAGTTGTTGGTTGCCCCTGTTGGTGAACATCAAGGACTGCTCGCTGCTGGTTGCATCAACAGTAATGTTGCCATAATCAAGCACCTGTTCTGAAACGTCAAATGCAAACAGTGGGTCGACGCTCAAACTGGTCTGATTGAAGTTCTGTAGTCCTACATCATCAACAACAGTCATATTGCAGGTCCATGTTCCATTGTTTGCGTAATAAGCAAGACTGAATCCGCATGAAACATTGGCATAAAGGCCAGAAACCCCTGTAACCAAACATGATGAGTTGGAATAATGCGTGCTTTTGTTGTCTGGATCACTTTGTAATGCAGTCTGGTGGAACAATGAAGCATTTGAAGAGACAATTGTATCCCCACCATCATAATCGTAAACAGTAGCGTTGCATGACACACTAGTATTGGCGCCTGCTGATAAGATAACTGGAGAATACGATGAGACAGCACCGACTGAAGGAGGATAATATGATATGTTAATCGAACGAACCTCACTCATTCCTTCGTTTCCGTTGGAATCTGTACAATTAACATACCAGTTCTGCAATCCATTGTTGAGCGTTGCTTGTATGTCATTTTCAACAAGCTTTTGCACGCTGAATATTGTATCTTGAATAGTATCATTAACTACGAGTTCGCACGAAGTTATGACTGCAGTGTCGTTCACTTGAAATGTGAAATTTATCGATTGTGAGGTTCTGTTTGTGGAGACACCCCCTGGGCTAATTGGTGTCACCTGGGGAGGGACATCGTCGATTACGTTTATTGTAACGGTTTTCCAGTTTTCATCGTATAATTTTATTCCATTGTTTTGGCATATGCTAGTTATTGTAGCATTAGTGGTTCCTTGGTCATAAGGCAATATTGTGTAAAATTCAGATTTTGGCGTGGTTGTAGTGTTTAATGTGCCTTGTGTTTTTGTGATGGGTGTGGTTCTTGCTATATTCGTGTTTTGTATTGTTATCGTGGTATTGCAATTTTGTCCAGTGATGGCATCTACTATTCTGATATCAAAAGTCAGGTTTCTTGGAGCGCTCAGGTTCAAATTTAATGGTTGCTGGCTGGTAATGGTAATATTGGTTTCTGCCGGTCTCGTTTTGTTTAATATCATGTTTATATACGTAGTCCCCGACACTATTGTTGTGTTGCCAACACCATAATGTGTAGCATTGAGAGCCGTCGCGTAGACCATATCATTAATGCTGGCTGTTATCGTAGCAGAGTAGCTTCCCTTAAGCTGTGGCAGTGCCGGTGCGTTTGTATATGTTGTAGTTATAGTATTAGAATGGTTCAGCCTTACAAGTATGCCGTTAGGCACTCCCGTGCCATCAGGGTAAGTGACACGACCAGCCACCGTGCGGGGTACTGGAGGATCTGCAGATGAGAAGGAAGGAACTACAAACAAGACAAGAAGTAAAAGCATAATTCCCAGAATAAAATGACGTTTTCCTGCTGTTTTCGTTTTCACTTTCTTACCCTTTCCATTCGTTTGACTGCGATTACTACGAGTATGCTTGTGCCAAACAAGATGATTAAAGATTTTAGCAGTAACAATCCTGTTTTCGTCTGTGCTACTTCCTTGCTAGTGCCGCCTGTCATTATAATGGTTTCAGGGTTATCTGCGGAAGCTACAGTTACTTTATTAGTGTCTTTGAATGGTAGCATTGCGACAAGCATGTTGTTTTCAGGCCCACCACTCAATATACGCTCCTGAATTCTACTTGCGGAATCAGTCACGATGAACCATTCTGGCTGTTCAAAAACGCCGTCCAGCTTCTTCATGAAAAGATATGACTCTTTAACCTGCTCCACTCTTGGCTCAGGCAGTGAGAAGGACTCGTCTTCCTTTATTCCTATGGCGAAGAAGGAAAAAGAAGGAACAAACGAGGAGTAATACACGTTCTCTTCGGTTTCTTCATAAGGAAGTGCAGGTATGTCAACCCATCCATTCTCCAAATGTTTTAATGCGATGCTTTCTTTTCCTATGTTCCATCGCTTTAACCACTTCTTTGAAACCCAGAAGTTGACATAGCCAGCTGTTCCATCGAGCTTGAAGTATGTTGTAACGGGCTTGGCGGCTGGCAATGGCACTGTTGAACCTGGTGAGAATTGTACAGAAACACCGCTGGAGCTAAGGAACCCGCTTTGCGCGTTGTCAGGTGTAGAAACCTGGATTATGTGCCCCAAGTCTGTAGCGACCTCAAGGACATATTTCTGTTTCGTGGACAACAAGCCATCTGATACACGTATGGCAATATCGTACTTGCCCACATCACGCACGCCTGTTCGCCACACAACTTGTCCATTTGCCTGCATCTTCATGTTCTTTGGTCCAGTCTCGAGGAAATAGGTCAGATTGTTTCCTTCCTCATCAATGGCGTTGACAAGATAGTAATATATTTCGCCAGCAGTTATTCTTGCAGGAGGGGTTGAAAGTATTCTTGGAGCGTCATTGACGGAGTTGACGAAAACCCAGAACACATAATCAAATGATTTATTTGGCTCTTTCAGTTCGATTCTTATCAAGCCAGGGGTTTCAGCTTTCCAGAAAACGGCATTGTTCTTCACAATGATTTCCCCGGAACTTGCGGATGCCTCAAGAGCGTGATTCTCAGTGCCCGCAACATAGAACGTCTGGATGCTATTTTCCTGAACCCTCCCAACTATTGGATTCAGCACCTCCAAATCGTCGATGCTGCCTGTGTTATTTAGAACAACAAAATTCCAAACTATTGTTTCATTATTGAATCCGTCAGTCATTAACAAAATTACTGAAGTGTTTCCAGAGAAATCTGATGGGATTGGAACCCGCAATACATTATTTGTTAAAGTCAAAGGGATTGACGAGTCAAGAAGGACAAACGATACTGAATCATTATCAGAGTCGTAAGAGTCAAGAATATATTTAAAGACATTCCCCGCTTTTAGCATTGTGGGGAGTCCGCCAAGGCGCACAGGAGGACTGTTTCTTTCATAGATGACAAGTGTGAAGTTTTGAGATGTTAATTCCTTACCATCACTCACTCCAAGACTTACAGCATGACTACCCTTGATAGCGTTCCAGGACACGAACCCTGAACTGTTTATGGACATACCAGAAGGTCCTTCAAGAAGTGCGTATTCTAGGTGGTCATTGTTCAAGTCTGTTGCAAGAAGCTGGTATGTCCATAATGTACCATCAATTCCAGTCGCGAGTGGTGTGGAAATAATGTTTGGAGGTGAGTTTTCTAGGGTAAAGTTAAGAAGCAAGTATACATCATGCAAAATGCCTTCGAGAGCAAGGTCTCGGCTCGCATTCGAGTATGCGGTGAATGCAGTAACCCTAATCGTGTCTCCCAAAGAACCCTCAAGCACGAAAGAATATCTTCCGGGGCTTCCTCTTCCAGTACTACCACCAAAACTCCATCCTGTGTCAAGATTCTGAATCAGCACGTTAGTCCCTGCGCTTACTTCAGTGAGGCCATCAAGCATGAAGACATTTCCGTCAATACCCAAAGGAATGGGAGCACTACTCACAAACTGAATACTCAAGATACTGAACAGTACAACAAGAACGACGATTCTCAATCTATCTTTGTCATTCAGTTTCATGGTTCGTGTGTCCATACCATATTGTTTTGTACGTCTGTATAATATCCCTTTCCAACATCAACACTCGTGAAAATTGGATTATTAAATGAGGGCCACCAACCCCAGTCAAGACCACCAACAACATAATGTACTGTGACTTCAAAATTACCGGATCCTGCATCGTATCTGGTTAAGGCAGTAATGCTGCTATTGGGTGTGGTGGCAAATACAGGCGCCCCATAATCGGTCTCAAGCGTTTTGTTTCTGTAGCTGTGCCATCCTGCTGCGAATACTCCAGCACTAACGCTCTTGGTGAAGTTTTCCATAGGAGTTCTGCCGCAATACGTGATTGAACAGTTATTGTTGGTTTCAAGCCAATATCCTCTTAAATGGTCAAGTGAAGTGAATGACTCGCTTCCACCACCAGGAACAAACTTGTTTCCCACCCAATCGCTTCTGAAGAAACTACTGCCATTATAAGTCCACAATGACACAATGCACGAAGGGCTTACAGGGAAACTATAACCGTTGTTAGTGCCATTTTCCAATAGTAGTGTACTCAGATTAACCGGAATAGATATAAAGTTGAGTCCATCTAAAAGTCCATCTGTGATTTTGACTATTGATTGTGGTCGTATTGCTTCATTGCCGTTCTTAACTGTGGAAATCTCGTAAAACCTTGTTGCTGACTGGGAAGCATTAGTGTCATTATAGAACGCGTCAGTTATTCCTGTTATGTTAGGTGTAGAAGGGAAACCAGCACTTAAATTGTCAGTTATCCTTATGTTGTAAGAGTCCGCTCCACTTATCGCATCCCAGGATATAAGTGCCCACGTGCCATTTCCTTCTGAATCAGAGCATACAGGATGAGGAGCACCGACGAGTATTGTTCTATTATTAAGTGCGAATGCAGTATTGCCTGCTGAGTCAGTGCAGTTTACATTCCATGTCCAATTGCCTATGTTCATTGGAATATTAATGAAAGTGTTGGTGGCGTTATTGGTGGGGGAAGTGTCTGTTTCATTCTCAATTAGAGAACCTGGCCCCAGGAAGAGCGTGCAGCTAATCGGACGATAATCAAATACATAGTAAGAATAAGTCTGCAAGCCAACATCTCTGTCAGTCATGTCCTGAGGATCAATCAGAGTCACGTTTGGCGCAGTAGTGTCTGGTCTTATCTCGAACTGGCTGCTGTTCGCCCCGGCATTGAGACCTTCAAATACTGCTCTGCCTATCGCGCTGTAATTCTCAAAGCTCATGTTTATGGTGTCGTGATAGTAGATCCATATCGCGTCAGTGCCTGTAGCATTAGCCGTTCTGAAAATGTGTTTTTGTTCCTGTCCTATGTTTATTTCAGTAGTAATGGGATCGCGGTCATACGTAACGTTCATCTCAACCCAATACAACTCCATCGTACTTGTGCCACCACCTCCTGGCTTGTCTACTCTTCCCTGAAGGCGTGTGTTATTCAATGCTGTCCAAGTCAGTGGCGCGTAGGCGCTGGTTATATTGCTCCAGGCGCTCGTAGTTTTGACTGCTGTTGAAATCCCTGTATACGAGTCAAAGTACGCCCCACCTCCATTAACGCTGTATCTCAAGTACCAATTGCCGACCATGCTAGTTACAGCATACCTGTACCGCACTAGCACGTCAAGAATTGTACTTGAAGGGGTGACATTAATTAAATCCCTGCCGTGGGCTGACTCTGCACTACCTCCACCGCCGCTCAAGCTTATAGTGGCACTTGTTGCATCATTCTTTCCCACGATATTTGCTGCATTGACTGGACTGCCTTCATCGTTGGCTGCTATTTTAGCGTTGTACAGTATTTGTGCGGTCGTGTCAACATCATAATTAGTACTTGGAGCGGCACTATTATTATAATAAGCATCATAATAATTCTCGTTAACTGCATTTGCAGTAATGTTGGCCATGAACGTTACGTAACACCAGTTTACATCATCGCCCTGCAAGACTTTGAAGGGAATTTCCGAAAGATCAGGTGAATGAATTATCCTCAATTCGTTTGTGCAGTCCTGAATATTGCCGTTTAGGCCACTGACATTTACCCTTACAACTTCATTAGTTTGCTTTTGACCTTTCGTCTCATTAATGAAAATAGGCTTTCGCAGATTCCAGCTGGTATTATACCACGGATTGCTCGAGTTGCCTGTGATGATGTCCAACGTAACATTTGAATTGAGATTATTGCCGAACTCATCTTTAGTAATTGACGTTATCCTAGCAGGCTCGCCCTGCTCGTAACTCTGTTTGTCTGTTGTGATGTTTACTTTGACACCTGTAGTTTCCTGCACGCTGAAATTTCTTGTCTCGCTCTGATTGAAGTTGCCGAAAATATCGTAACACAAAACACTCCAATTGTAAGTACCATCAACGAATTCCACAGTGAAGCTTTGAGGAGTATTTTTTGTTATTGTGTCATCTGTGTAATTGTAAATTTCATCAATGAATATACTACAATTTTTTATGTTGCTCACGTCGCTTACATTATACCAAAATGAGACCGACAATGAACCCACAGTTGTATCGGGTGCAGGAGTTATAAGATATAAGTGTGGAGCGCGCGTGTCATTGACCTTAACAAAATGAGTATCACTGCTGGCTGAATAGTTGGCAGTGCTGGAATAAACTGCAGTAATATTGTACGTACCAGGGGTTGTGAAAACTGTAAGGTTGGTTAAAGGCGAGGCTCCTTGTTTTGTCAATCCACCTTGATAATAAAGTTTTACGTTGCCCGTGCTGGGGGTGTTAAGCACTGCAGTCATATTGACAAGCGAATCCTCCACTACTGAGATATTTCCGTCGTTGCTGTTGAGGAGCAGGTCAATACTGCTTGCAGCTTTGGTTACGGTATAAGTGTATTGTGGTGTGTTGTTCCATAACCCGTGGGTGTCGTTAGCATACCACTTGTAAGCATAAGTTCCTGCTCCCAGACCTGTTGTATTGAATGAGTATATGTTACCGATTGTCGTAACGCTGTTGTTGGTTATGGATCCTGAGAAATTGCTCTCTATTATTACAGTATCCACACCATAAATATCAGTCCAAGTAATGTTGAACGTGTACTTCTGAGAAGGCGAGAAAACTGCCGGGCTGGCAGGATCAATTACGATATTGGAATAAGCAGGAGGAGTGGTATCAACTATGAACGAATAATTCTGGTCGTTGAAGTCAGTTCTGCCTGAACTGTCGTCACATAGTACATTCCAAATATAACTGCCGTCATTCACGGTCCTGACGAAGAGGTTGCTCTGACCGTTAGCTGGACTGGAATTGACCAAATCAGGACTCCAAGACCCTGAGAAATTGCCGTACAGAGTACACGAATCCAAATTAGTATCGTTAACAGTGTAATTGAACGTTACAGACGAGGAAGTCAGGTTATCATTGTTAGGGCTTGTCAGGCCAACAATGGGATTCGTAAGATCTATCGTGAAGGCATTCACAGCACTGAATCCTAGATTGTGGTCCATATGAGTGTCATAACACTGAACACTCCAATTATGCACTCCTTCAGTAAGGCCGGACAGTGAGAAATAATTCGGAAAAAAATTCTGGACTGTATCATTGGTCTGATTGTACGTACCATCAAAGTACAGCGAACAGTTCTCTATTCCTGAGGCATCTTCAGGAGTGTAATTGAATGTGATGTCTGAAATGCTCGTGAAATCACCCTGGCCTGGGTAGTTTGGTGTGATAATAGGAGGGTCTGAGTCAATAACCAACACACTAAGATTATGTACAGGGCTGGCGCCCACAAAGCCGCGAGCATCAGTACAGTTCACACTCCAGTTATAGTCGCCGTTGAGCACGAGTTCAGTAAAATTGAAAGGAACGTTCTTGACAATGCTTCCCCTTGTCTGCTCAACCACATTATTGATTATCAATGAGCATGATGAAATGCTACTCATAGTGTCTGTGGCGTTGGCCGTAAAAACCACGTTGTTCGTGGTGTTCTCAAGCGTATTATTTCCTGGAGTCATGAGGTTCACGGAAGGAGGAAGCAGATCCAATTTGAAAGTATAATTGCTGGCAGCAAAATTATGATTTGAAGCGCTGTCGTTACACCAAACATTCCAAGAATACGTTCCCTCGCCAAGGGCTCGGATAAAATTGTTTGGGACATTTTTGTCAGGACTTGTATCATTGTCAACGTTGGCCCATACCCCGCTGAAATTGCCATAAAGCTTACAAGTACTCAAAGTATTGGACTCTGCAGGGGTATAGTTGAATAGTACAGGGCTAGATGTCTTGTAAATGCCGTTTTGAGGATTGTGGAGTGCTATACTAGGAGCTAAAGTATCAGTGATGTACGTAAAATTATTAGTGCTGATGCGACTGTTTCCGAAACTATCATATGCGATGACTCTCCAGTACAATATGGTGTTTGCTGTGAGAGGCGAGCTTACCCCTGCACTAGTTTGAGACACTAGGAATGTGTAGTTGAGCCAGTCGGGCGATCCAAAACCAGGATTGTTGTCTACTTGAAGCGTGTAATTGTCAAAATCAGGGTCAGAAGTCTGTTCCCAAGTAAATGTGGGTCTGAGGTTGTTTGATTCGGTATTGTGTGCCGGAGTAAGAATATCAAATAGTGCAGGCGGACTTGCAGTAACCTGGAAGCTTTTGCCTGGTGCGGAATTCCAGTTTGCCTGGCCAAGAGAATCATTCGCCCAAATATATGTTATGTTATAAGTTCCCAGTTGGGTTGTATCTGTTAAAACGACATAGTGTTCGTTACCGCTTGACGCCAGGGAATAATTGGTCTTGGAGCCGCTTGGAAACCTTAAGGTAATGTATGAATAGTCAATCCCAAAAGAATCAATGATGCTTGCATTAAATCTGATAGTGTCTGACTGGTTGATGATGCTTGTATTGAATGCAAGGTTCTGTATTGCTGGAGGTACTGCGTTAATCTTGACAGAATAATTGCTGTCTCCAAAATCAGATGCGCCCAAACTGTCAACGCATCTCACGTTCCAAACATAACTACCATCATTAATTCCATTCACTGTAATGCTTGTCAGCGTGTTATTGGCCACGCTGCTCACGCTATTATTTGCAGCCCAAGCCCCGAAAAAATTTGTCCACAATGTACAACTGCTTATTGGGGTTGTATCATCAGTCACGCTGAAATTAAATTTCACGCTGTTTGTTTGCAACAATTTATTATTAGGAGCACTCAACGTTACCTGAGGAACACCATTATAATTTACTCTAAGATACGAACTATACACATAAGCTTGAGTGTTCGCTCCCCCTCCGGACTTCGTTGCAGGACCAAGCTCCAAAGTCATCGTAGCATAACTGCCGGAAGGAGCAGCCCACGTACAGCTCCGCCATCCTTGAGCAGTGCCTGGAGCGATTGGCAAACTGCAGCGGGTCGTTCCACTTTGTTGCAAGTAGAAAGTATACGCTGCATTGGATCCAGTTGCAGTGTAAACATACAAAGTCATGCTGGTAATGCCAGTTTCTGTTACGGGATTAAATCCGAATTCACTAAAGCCTCCGTTATTCACTAGTTCGGAAACATAATCTGCAGTATTAGGCACAGCACCTTCGTCTATCTCGAGATGCGTGGTTCCAGTACCAAAATTCCACCCCTCACTTGTTGTACTGGTAGGAACATAATTGTTTGATGGGTCAACAGCCAAGTACCAAGGCCTTGCTTCCATAAATGACTTTCTGTCATAAGAAACAAAGCTCGGACCCAAAGAATACAAATCTGGCGTTACCAATGGTGCTTGGGCGGTGTAGGTAACCACTGAGTTGTTTTCCAGGTTATTCCATGTAACGTGTGTTGAGCCATTAACTACAGTTACGCTGGCGCCTGGAGCAGAGTTAACTATGAAATTCAAAGGAAGAACTTCAGTAAAGTCAAACAATCCAGTAAAATTATAGGAATCTATTGTTATTCTGGATTCAAATGGACCTTTCCAAGGGTCAATTGTAACAGGCGTCTCCCTCATAATCTCAAAGTCGTAATAATCCTGCACAGAAAAATAGGAGTACATTGTGGAATTGACGTTGGCTCCTGCAGCAGATACAAACAAGGAATAGTTTCCCGACAAACCTGTGTTGCCGAAGTTTGCCTCGTACACGCCTTTACTTGTTTCGACAATATCGTTATGAGTAGTAGAGTATGAATAAACAGTTCCTTCCGGGTCGGTAACCGTAAGGTCGACCAAAGCATCATCAACCAAGTAACCCGAAGAATCCAAAACAACCATTATGACATCAGCAACTTCTCCTCTGTGATACAATGGTTTCCTGGTGTTTATTGACGCTACTCCTGTTTCCGCATAACCAGGATCCCCTGGAGAAAGTGTGATATGATATTCCCTACCTGGGATTAAATCCATAACATATTTCCAGTCTCCAAGGCATTTTTGTTCAGTGAAATTCCAGTCTTTGCACTTGTAAAGTTCTTTTCCTGTAGCGAGAACAGTTACGTCAGCGCTTGAGAAATTCAGGTTTCCAGTGTCTATGCCATAAACACTTAGTACCCTTTTGTTCTTTAGTAGTATCTTGTCGTTAGAGCCATAATCAATACCAATGTCTGTGCCTTGATTGGCGTGCACGTTAATATTTTCAAAAATGATTCTCTTAATCTTTGAATTGTTAATCGTAATTTCTCTTTGGTTTAGTATGGTGCTTTTGGCGATCAGGTCGGAGATTTCAAGTGTCTTATTCTTCGAGTTTTTTATCCTGAGTGCAACTATTTCTGTAGATGATAAACTGCTGGCGTTCTTATCAGGGTTATCGATAATTGCAGGACTTATACTTTGTGTGTCTGAACCAATTATGGTGAACGAAGCACTTCCCACTTCCTTGCCCTTAAAGTATGCTGTTGCGACGTACGTCCCAGGATTAAGTGGCGTGAATGCTGTTTTTGTTGCTGTTTTTGTTGAAAGATAATTCTTTGGACCTGAAATCTTGATTTGGTCAAAAATAGCGGTAGAGACAAGCACCACTTGTTCTCCTAGCTTATATTCCTTCTTTGAAGCTTGAAAAGAATCGGCCGGAACGTCACCTTCGGGTACTAGAAGGGGAGACCCGGCCGATGAATATGCGATGAAGGAATCCTTTGTCAGAAATATGTCGCCTTGATAGAGGCTCGCAAGGAATTCTCCTGGCTCTCTTGGCGTGAAATAAAGAATTCCTGTAACGGGCACTGCTGCGTTTAATATTTTGGTGGGACTCTGGACGGTGAGCCGCGTTGCATTCATACCAGATACATTTATTGTTATTTGTTCGTTAACAGAATAAGAATCTTCGAGGAATCCGGATGAGAGCGCAATGCCTGCAAACGCTACAGTCAAAAACGCCAATGCCCACACTAAAGGGCGTAATCTTCCCCTCATAGTACCCGACTTACCACCGTCGGGAACACTATATAAACTTTTGGTGGAAGATAAGAAAATGGCAGGACGGCAATACGCCGCCTTCTGTTCCAGCATGCTGGGTTCGGCATTCGTCTATGCGTCACAAAGGACTTGCACCAGCCGGGACTCGCCGTTTCATCCATTCAACGCACACGGAACGTGTGCGTGTCCCGAAAATCTCTGATTTTCGAGGACCTTGAGCGTCGTCACATGGTTATCTGAGTTTCCTCGCGAAAACCTTCGCATGATCATCCCCATCTGCCCAAGGGGGTCTCGTTTCTGCGCGGTTGCCACCTGTTTCCAAGTCTCCAGTAAAGGAGCAGCCGTTCTGTGGTGGGCGGACGTTCCTCAGCGAACCACAATATCTGTCCATTGAAGGACTGAGATGTTGATGGGCTCACCGACAGCCGAATTGCTATCCTGCCGCTTTGGGAACCATTTCATGCCTTTTAAAGATGTCGGTGAACTCGCTCCCGTGCATCAGGTTTTTATGACCAAGCGCGTTCCCGCCCTTCAGGATGAACAAGCGGGCAAAAAACACCACAATAGGAAATGCACATGTGCGATGGCTTGCAGATGTACTTGGAGTTCCTTTCAGCGGCGGAATTGATATTGATATTCTCGATGAGCAGATTGGTGTGGAAGTCAAGAGCGCATGGAACCGATGGTCTGGAAAATGGACAATACACGACTATCAGCGCGAACTCTTCAGAAAACGTCATCATGGAAAGTCACTTTACTGGGCATTCATCAGGTACGGACTACAGACCGACGTAGAAAGACTTCACGAATTGCGTGCAGCCGACTATGCAAGAATAGAACAACTCGTGACGCATAGAGACGTATGGATTCTGCCCTGGACTGGTGTGGAAAAGCTCGAATTGCATCATGGAGTGAACGGAGATGCTTACAGATACATGACGGAATCACGGTTGCCCTCGCAAGAGAACTTCAGGATTTATGAACAACGTGATTCGCGAATATTTGTGCCAAAGAGAGGGGGGCTCATTCTCGAACAACGCATTACAGGAACGCCATTCTGAAACGCCAAGTGTGTCGCGCAAGGCAGTGATGTTCGTTTTTTTAGCTGACATTCAAACATCCGAGAACAGTATCTTGTCAACACACCAGAAGCGATACCTTTTAAATCTAGTGCTTACAAGGAAGGCAAAGTGCAATCTATAAACCCCGATTTTCCCAAGCTGACGAGGAATGACCAGCAGGTTCTCAAGGAAATCATTCTTAGAGCTAAGCTTCCCGACACAGAAATCGCGAAGAAGATGAAGATTTCCCCGCAAGCAGTATTCAAGATAAGAAGGAAGCTTGAAGAGACAGGAATCATTCAAGGTTATCAACCAGTTCTTGATTTGAAGAAGCTGGGAATACAGGCGATGGCCCTACTTGTAATTAAACTCACGCCCGAAGTATGGGACCAGTATACTGATGAAGAAATATCAGCAAGAATCAAACAGATTCCTTATGTAATAACTGCATACAGAATCAGCGAGAGCAACATCACACATGCTCTAATAATGGGATTCAGGGACATTGAGCAGAGAGATAAACATATAGGAAAACTTCAGACAAAGTTCGGAAGAGAAATAGAAATCAAAGATGTTTATACCTTTGGCGTGGACAAAGTAATAACAAATTCACCGGTTGGCTTGCTTTATGAGATTCTGGACAAGAAAGAGCACCCGTTGGATGAGTTCTTCCTCAAGAAACGCAAGTAAATGCAACCTGTGCGTTTTCTACGGTTGAAATATTAAACCACATCTTTATATCCTTTTTTCCAAGGAATGCCATCTATCATCGCCGGCGTGCACGCAGGCGAAACGAGGTACCTAAAATGGTGAAGAAGAAGAAAACAGCAAAGAAGAAGAAGTAAATTTTATGGTCTAGCCGCTCCTCGAAAGAGGGGCGGCCTGGAACCATTTAGAGGCAATATGAACGCAACAAAATGTCCGCACTGCGGAAAACCAATCAAGAAGGTCAAGAAGACCGTCGGTCTAAGTGTTATTTGTCCGCACTGCAACAACCCAATATGAGCGTTCATTCATGGGAGGTAGACAAAATGGCGTGGGAAATGAAGTATGATGATGACGATTTTGATGATGATAACGATGACTTAGACAAAGATGATGAAGACTAGTAACTACTTTCCAATTGTTTTTCATTTCTTAACGTGAATTGTCTGGGTGGGGAACGCGAACGCAATTTTCTCCTTCTGGAATCGTCTGGCAAGTTCGAAGTTCACGGCCTGCTGTGTGTCCATGTACTGCTTGTACTCCTTGCTCTCGACGAAGTAAACTACTTCGAAATTCAATGAAAAGTCGCCGAACTCCTTGAAGTGGACTCTATCCAATGTTGCCATCTTGTTTTTCTTGAAAAGATCATCAACGATTTTCAGGATTTTCTCAAGCTTCTGAACGGGCGTGCTGTACCCCACCCCAAAATTCCAGACGATGCGTCTTCTG
>JBDRGA010000002.1:0-12305 GCA_043818175.1 Candidatus Woesearchaeota archaeon
GATGTATCTGACGGAAGACCTCATGCAATTTATGACTATATTAGAGGTCAGGTTACGAACGTAGAAAGCATGAACGACGCAGGCATCATTGTTTCTTCAGCCAGCAACGTTTATGACAAGAGCAGCGATATCAACGGAGGATACAGTAATAGTTCTGCATGTATTGGTCTCCCAACAACTTGTGCGTCACGTTTGACTCCTCCTAAGTATGTTGGCGAAACCATCATATGGTACGGAACGGACTATTGCTTCGGCGGTTGCTCGAAAACCGACTATTCTTGCGAAATAGAGTCCCAGTTACAGCTCCGAGATGAGTACTCGTGGGTGGCAGTCGAATGCCCAAGAACAACAGACAGGGTGCAGTGTAATCTAAAAACCTGTGCAAACATGTTCGGAGCGACAAGATGCGTTGGTTACGAAAATCAACAGATATGTACATGGAACGGCCCGCCAATATGCAAAGGAACTCCTGTTGAATGCGCTCAACTCTCGGAAAATGATTGCATTGACCAGATTGGGTGCAGGTGGGTTGGAGAGACGCGCATTCCATATGGCTGGGTGCGAACTTCTTCAACAACAAACGTGCAGGATGGTTTGAGCAGCAGCACAGAATACTTGCAATACAACTATGATAATGGAAAACCATCTCTTGTTTATTCATGGGCCGAAACGCCTTTAGGATTCAAAGGAGTATTCACAGAGACTACTTATGCTTTCGATGTTTATGATGGTACTACATCAAGTCCTGACCCTTCATTTAATATGAGAGACAGAAATATGCTTTCTGCGCCATATGAAGTCATTGCATATGAGGACACAAACCAAGACGGCATTCTTACAACCGGCATTGACAAAGCAATACAGTATTCTCGCACACTCTACAACATGCAGAACGGACAGGTTCGTGCTTATGCATCTGAATCCTGGATTGACTCTAACAGAAATGGAGTAGTTGAAAGAGGTATTGACTCCTTCCCAACGACAAGTAGCCAGTTCGATGCCTATGGAAACGTGATTAGTTCTACTGATGAGCTTGGAAGAACCACTCTTGCTTTCTATGGAGACAATTCCAATCCTTGCAGCAACGACGCAGATGATTTCTATCATTCCAGAATGACGTGCATTCGGGATGGAAATCTACAATACACTAAGTCGTTCTACAATCCTGCAGGCACGGTGAGTAGTGTTGAAGATTCAAACGGACAGCGCACCACATATTGGTATGACAAGTTCAACAGACTCGTATCCGTTTTCCTTCCAGGGGACACAGTCCAGGAAAATAGGCAGAGCATCAAGTACGAATACAATTATGCCTTGGATTCTGGCAGTCCTGTCAGCGAGAGCAATCCGAACTCAGTCAAGACATATAAGGTTATTGACAGGCAGAAGGAATTAGTATCTGTGAGTCAGGCGTTTGCTGATGGTGCTGGAAAATCATTCGACACGGCCACATTCATTAAGCCAACAGAAACATTGAGAATGCGCACATGGTACAACGCTCTTGGCCAAAAGGAAAAGGAATCAAGAACATTCCTCAACGCGGAATCTTCTCATTCTGGATTGATGCCTCTTGCATCATCTGAAGTGCCTTCCTTGCCCGTTACAACATACAATTACTTGAAGGAGCCGTCATCTAGAATAGAATCAATTAAGCCATCAGGCACCGAAGAAACAGATCTCATAATAAGAAAACAATACATCCCAGCCACACCCACAAATAAAATACGAAGTGAGGTTACAACGGATGAAAAGGGAACGCGATCCTTACAGGAATTTGATGCACTAGGAAACATGATAAGGTCCATAACTGCTGAAGGAACTCCTGATGAAGCAAACACAACTTACGAGTACGATATCTTGGGCAGAGTCACAAAAGTTGTGAATGCCAGACTGCAGAACACGATTACACAGTATGACACACTAGGACGCCCACTTTACGTGAGTCATCCTGATGCTGGCACCGCTACTATGACATACAATTTGGCAGGACAAATTACGGAAAGAAACCGTAATGGCCAGCGCACGTGTTATTCTTACGATGCCTTGGACCGCCTTACAGGCGTTGATTATGCCTGCGATGTGCGAGGCCCCGTTGTTGGAATGATGCGTGATATCCAGAATTTCTATGATGAGTATCCCTCTGATTGTCCTGAAGAGGGACAGGAGTTCAGCGTTGGAAGACAGACTGCTTCAATGGATGCTTCAGGACTTAAATGCATGTTCTACGATGCCAGAGGCAACTTGATCAGAACGTGGCAAAAACTTAACTCTCCAGCACGAGAGTATGACACCCGATTCTGGTATGATGATGGAAACAATCTCATGACGATGCTTTACAACAATGGAGATGTTGTGAGCTATGTCTATGATATGGCGGGTCGCCTTGAACGATTGGGTCTTGCACCAAATCCAGGATTTGAAGTGAACTCGGACAAGGATTACACGCCTTTGGACGATTACGACAACGCAGGGGCAGGCGACTATCTTCCCAATGGATGGGCTTCCCAAGGAGCAAACGTGCGCTTAGACGGTACCGAGAAATACTCAGGGATAGAGTCCGTGAAACTAGGAGCTAGCAGCAATGTTTACACAGACATACCTTTGAAACCAGGACAACCAATTACAGTTAGTGCGTTTGCAAAGACCACTGAGCCTTCTGGAGCAGGAATATTCATACGCTGCGCGGACACTAACCATAATGAGGTCTGGCCGTGTGGCAACAGTCGTGATGCATACGCTCAAAATGAGTGGAGTAAAGTCGTTATACCAAGATTCACTGTTGAAGCAGCGAACAATGCAGTTTACCTGCGCATTATCTGTGCCAACACGAACACTCAAGGCAACCTCTGGTGCGACAATCTTGCGGTTAACGGTGAAACGGTTGAGTATGAATATGACAGCGAGGGACGTTTGGCATTTGCACTGTATAACAACGGAGTAATAACGTCATACTCGTATGATCTCAGAAGCAGGATAGCACAAACGGATACTACTATGTTTACGGAGCAGCAAGACCTGCCTCTTGCGGGAGTTTTCAGAGAAAACCTGATGTATGATGAGGTTGGAAATGTCATCAGCATAACGACTCCTGACCCTGACAATAAGGATGCTTCGTTCTTGTATGACAGGCAGTACCGCCTCACAAGTATATTGAATATCAGAAACCCAGGAGAACCAGGACGGTTCTATGAGGACACTACATATCAGTACGACAAGTTAGGAAACCGGCTTTTCGAGAACAACGAAAATCCTCTTACGACTGTCTTGTATACCTATGATTCTGTCAGCAATCGCCTTGTTTCTTACGTTGAGCCTGGAAACAGGATGACCAGGTTCACGTATGACTCAAATGGAAATACGATAACAAGGGTTGGCCGTACTGAAAAGGAGTTCTGCGCGATTGACAATTCCAGGGAAGTTGATGGAAGCATTGACCATGCACAGTTCATCTTCAACGTTGATTCAACGCTTGGCTCGCTCGTCAGGGTTGTTTTCGATTCGGGAGTAAATGGTGTGCACTATGAGTGGAACGGTGTTGTCGTTGGATACACAGGCACAAGAACATGTACTCCAGATTCAGAGCAAAGTACGCCAGTGAAGAATTACATTGAATTGAGAAACTCGTACATAGTCTCTGGAACCACAGCACCACTTGCTTCCTGGTACGATGGAAAGCCATGGACTCCCTTGTTCAAGGCATATGGCGTTGAAAAGACGCAGAAGTACTACTACAACTATGACAACCAGCTTGTTATGATTGATTATGGTGATGGAACCTGTTCGAAGTACGTTTATGATGCTGATGGCAACAGGGTTGTAAAGAAAGACCCCAAAAACACCGTAACCTATGTTTATGCCAATGGTAATCCGATACTGGACGAAACCTTTGACATAATCAACCTTGACTGCACCGTACCTTCGCCTGTAACTGCACCCCCTGCTCCCATCACCACAAGCGGCAAGCCCAAAGACAAGATAGCAAAGATATGAATGGCAGGTGAAACCTCAGGCAACGGCAAAGATAAGCAAGGCATAAAGCAATATCGATGGCTTGCACTTTCCATCATTCTTGCAACGATGGTGTTCCTTGCCGCTAGACCGCACATTACAGGACACGTTGCCATTCTACCAATAAGTGAGAATACCTACATCTTCGGAGCAGGTGGAATTGCAGCAAGTAATGATGCCTTTGTGCACAGAGATTATTTGGGTAGCACACGACTAGTAACTGACGAAAGAGGATTGTCTCACAGTAGCGCTTTTGGAGTTTTTGGAGAAACGATTGATCCCCCTTTAGACTCACG
This sequence comes from Candidatus Woesearchaeota archaeon, assembly GCA_043818175.1. Lineage (GTDB taxonomy): Archaea > Nanobdellota > Nanobdellia > Woesearchaeales > JBDRGA01 > JBDRGA01. The sequence continues at coordinate 4,305 of JBDRGA010000002.1, forward strand.
CTACGGTTTCAGTGGAAATGAAGAAGACATCTCAGGATTGCAACATTTCGGTGCCAGATCTTATGATCCGGTAGTTGGAAGATTCATGCAAGTTGACCCAATTGTTGATACGTCATCTAGCACATACACATATGCACTTAACAATCCAATCCTGTTAAGCGATCCCACTGGCACGTTTCCTAGTCTTCTTCCAATCAGGGAGTTTATTCTAAATGCGAGGGATACTGTGTCTGATGCCTGGAATGGTGCAATGCACCCGAATAATGAAGAGTTCGCTTCGTTTATGTCATCGAACCCAGATGCGGATGTCGTTCAACTTACTGATGTTGGACTTAAGGAAGGTTGGTTAAGACCTTGGATGAATGATGCATTGGCAGCAAGCCACGGACAGACGACAATTCATGGAGCAATGGGGGAACTTGCTGAAGGCACTGCAGAAACCATAGTTTGGGTTGCGACTGATACAGCTGGAGATCTGGCAAGTGTTAGTGTGGATGTTGCATCCAGTGACTGGAGAAGTGCGAGCATATCGATGGCGGGATTGGCGCTTCCATTCATCCCAGCACACGGTTTGCGTGGCGCAGTAAATACAGTTATGGACGCGATTCCTGAACATGGAACACTTTTCAAGCAGGCAAGAAAAACGATGGAATCACAAGATGTCGCCAGATCAATTGAGGATCTGACAAGAAAATTAGGTGCAGGTAACCTGAATCCAGGAGTGGGCACAAAGGTTTTGAAAGACCAAGGAAATGCGGCCGTCAGAGAAACGGTTGGACAGGTTCACGGCGGCGCTAGAGTTTTGTGGCGTCAAACCGGACCAAATGAAATTTCAATCGTGGGCGTGGCAAACAAGCACAACCAGCGGAAGGTGCTTGGGCTACTAGGAATCCCTATGAAGTAGTTTTTAGTCTTCCGGTTGAAATATGTCTTCAAATAGCCCATCGTCAACTAGCTTTTCCAGCGCCCTTGTAATGGTCGGCGCGCTAAGATCAGGCACCATCATTCCATCGTGATCAAAGAAATATCCATCCCTTTGTAACTTCGCCTCGGCATGGTCCCTTGAGACAACCTGCCCAACGTATGGCACCCCGTCTCTCATGATTACAATGTCCGCAAAATCGCCCAGTGGCTCACGCTTACCATACTTTGGATGAAATTCCCATTCAATAGCCATGTTCTGGGAATACTTCGAGCGTATTTAAACATTTCGTAAAAACACTACCGAGAAGTAGCATCAAAACAACGGAAACACGAACACTTCCAAGTAAGCAGCAATGAATATTAGCACGATACTTATCGTGAAGAAGAAGCTTCCCTCTTTAAGGATGTAATTGAACGTATCTGACCCGAATTCTTCTCGTATGATTGCCTTGCTTATTACCGCGCCGGCAATAACAGCAAAGAAATAAGACCCTGCTTCTGTTATCGTGTGAGGAAATACTTTAAGGAAGAGCCCAAAGAAGTATATGATTGGGTTCTGTCCTACAATCATGGCGCTCTGTTTTGCAAAGTATCCAAAAATGGCACCCCATACTGACGCGTTCCACGTAAGAAAAATCATCGCACCAGCACCATACACCAAACTCAGTATTAATGCAGCGAAAAGCACTTTGACATTGTTTGCCAGTATGCTTGCAAAGCTGAATGTGGTTGCTGTGGCCTTCCCCCCAACACCAATGAAAGCTAATTGTGAGTCAAACAACCGCACTACACTGAGATGGGGCAGAACTAATGCGAATGTTGCATAACTAAGCAATATGCCCATAAAGAGCCAGAAAAACGCAGTTATGGTTCCTTTATGGTTCTTGAACGCCTGACCAAAGAAGCTCCTTCCTTTTTCAACGGGCTCTGGTCTGTTAAGAATCTGGTATAGATATGGCATGAGCAAAATGCTCGTGAAGCTTATGCTCATCAAACCCACGTTCTGGGGGAAAATTATGAAGCTGCTTATTATACCCAATTCTGAGAATATGAACGCGAGAACGAACAGATTTCCTTTTCCTCGCTTTATTGCGTCTATCTTGAAGATCTCTTCGAGCATGTGCCTATTTCGACTGGATTATTAATAAAGTTACTGCCGAAGAAGGGCTTCGGAGACATGACATATTTCCAGAACTTCCTTGTAAGTATTCCCATCCCCTTCCTTTGGATGCACGCGCACTCTGTCCAAGTACACCACTGCACACATGGGAAGACTTCGAAGTTCCCGCAATGCGTCCTGGGTTGTCCTATCTGGCACCCTAATATTCAAGAAACATTGCACACCATCCAAGTATGCTTCCGCATTTTCAACAACCAAACCAGTAGTTGCGGCCTGCGCATGCACCGGATTAAGAACAACTGGATTCAACACGCCATAGGCGCCCTGGTTCATTCTTAGCTCTTCAAGAGTACTTGCAGGGAATATCTCTCCTGCCAACCCAATCGCTAGATCAGTGAAAAAAGGAGTTCTTGTTACCCTGGACCCGTCCCAGTATGTTGTCGTTCTTTTTCTTTCCTTGCCTAGGCCTCTTGCTGATAGGGTGATAATTCCCAAGGAAGCAAGAGTGCCTACCTGGTCTTCGAGGAATGGCGTGCCTAAGAGGGCGTAGCCAACTGCTGCTGCTGTAGCAACAAGTCTGATCCCACCGTAATGTCTTTCTACGTCGGGCGTACAAATTGCCTCAAGCACGTCCCCTGGACTCATGTAGTCACTGAATCTTGCTCCGTTTGCCACGGCTTGGCGCGACTTGGCTCTTATTCTTAAGCGTTGCGAATCAAATAGGCATGCCTGGTGGCTGAACGTTTGAATCTTCCGTGAACGGCTCAAGAGGGTCGTCATTGCCTGGCTTGATTGTTACAGTTACATTGTCAACGGCAGGGCAAGGTGCGAACTCACATGAAGGAGCTACCCTTCCAACAGAGCTTCCATCTGGACAAACCATCGCGTCTGCAGTGCATGCCGTTCCGTGTGTTGGTTCCCAACCAGGGCCTGTACATGCCGCTATAAGGAACATTGCGCCAACCAAGAGTAATATTGTTGTTTTCATTCTTGTTACCTCATTTCTGCTTGATAACGATTGCCACTTTGTCATGCGTTATTCCTTTTATATCAATCTTTAACTTTCCGTCTGGCGTGTTAATTTCGCCCCCGCTCAGCATACTATCAAAAATCTGTCCATTGACTGACAGCTTTACAGTGTATGGCTGGTTTTCGGGTATGAACAGGTTTGTCATCTCATAATCGTTCCCGCCTATCGTGTATATCTTGGTTTCGCCCTCGTTAAGCGTGTCTATTGCTGCAAAGCCATCCTTGAAATCCCCAGACATTGGACCACCCGGAACTGCTTTGAATTCTACTGTACCATCTCGGTCGTTAGTGAGGACATCCTTAATCGTTATCCAAACGCCCCCTGCGCCGGCGGTCTGGCCTTTGTAGAACTCAGGGGTGAGCCGTCCGTTCACATTGAACTTCACTGATTGGGTGTCGCTTATGAACACTGCAGTGATTTCAAACTCTTCATACACCAAAGTATACGTCTTCGTCTCACCCTCTCTCAATGTGTCTTCCACGTATGTCTGCGATGTACTCTGCTTCTTCATCTCGAACTCGGCCTTGTTTCCGTTAATGTTGACCAATTTTAATTGAAGTCCGTAAGTCATGAGCTCAGTCTGACCCTCTGTCAATTCGTCTGTGAGCTCTGAGTTCACCGAGAATTTGGCGGTGTTTGCCGTTACAAAAACCACTGTGACTTCATAGTCAACCCCCTCCAGGGTGTAAGTTCTTGTTTCTCCTTCTGACATTATATCATGGACTCCACCAGTATGGGTCTGGTCCTGATATGACGTTCCTTTAACACAACTATTTCCGTTCCAGCACATGTTGCTTCCACAGTCACATGAACTGGTCGTTACCTGAGCACAATACATAGCTCCTGCTGCAGGGTCGATTACATCACACTTATCAGCACACGAGTTACCGAATGTATTCCACGAGCCTCCTGACTGCTGGCATAGGTATTGTGGAGTTGGTTTCTGGTCTGCACATCCTTCGAATTTGTCCCAGGTCTCGCCATATGGGCAACTGCATTCAAATGGGGGCTCGGGACAATTACCACCAACCGGACAACTGATACTTGGCTTGACCCACTTTCCTCCTGTTTGCTCGCAAAGCTTCTGCTCTGCTGATGGTACAGGGACGGAAACTTCTCCAAGTGTGCATGCTCTTCCCGTTCTGAACAGCCAGCCCTGTCCAAGGTCTGCTGAACTAACAAGATAATCTGTTCCCATCTTTCTCCATTGCTGGCTTGCGCCGTCCCAGAGGTAGGCTGACTGCAGTGAACATGTCTGAGTAATGCTTGCTATTGTTCTTCCCACGTACGTTTCTCGTACTGGAACAAGGCTCCATCCTGCGTTAATCTGTACTGCATTGGGTGCCTTGGTGTAATAAGCTCTTATCTTCTGGGGCTCGAAGCTGTAAACCCAGAACGCGTGATCCGCAAACAACTTGCCGAAACCTGTTCCGTAAGAGTTTCTTGCCTGTTGTAATGTCTGATAGACAAGTCCCTGGCCGATAAATCCTAGCATCTTCTGACTTGAATCAACTTGTTCGAACCTGTCAAGTACGCCAGGAACGCTTACTAGATTCCACCCTCTGAATAGCTTAATTGTTATGCTATTTTGACCAGGAACCGAAGGTGGATATATTGGGTTAGAATCTACCACGTTCAGGCTTGCCTGTACACTGTTGTATATGGAATACCCTTCAGGACTCGTTCCAGTTGCGTCAACCCCGAAGTTTATTCTGTATGGAATAACATTGTTGGACAAGACTACCTGAGCAGGTATCTGCTTTGTCTGGCCAGGATGTAAAGTGAATGAGTCGGGGACACTTATATCGTAGTCGCCTATCTCAGTCTGCATTCTTTGTGCAGATAACGTGTACCTAATGACATTAGATGAGCAGTCGGACTGTCCATAATCCTGCAGGGTTCCAAGCTCATCAAGGAAGACACTGAAGCTCTGTGCTCCGCTTATCAGTTTTCCTTCGACAAAGAATGCTGGAGTGCCTGTAACACCTGAATTTCCTCCATGTTGAGGAGTTTCTGCCCTTATTATGTTTCCATACGTTTGTTCGCCAGTTAGAATGCATGATTTGAATGCTGTCGTATCTAGTCCCATGTTGCTGGCAAGTGTGTTGTAAATGCTCGTGCTTAGTGCTGTATTGTGAGCGTAAAGCTGTTCTGCGTACTCCCAGAACTTTCCTTGTTCTGCTGCGCATCTGGCTGCTACTGCTGCGCTGAATGCATTTGGATGAATTGACTCAATAGGGAAGTCGTGATGCACAAGGTATATCTTGTTCTGTTCTGCAAGGCTTATCAAGCCTGTGAGAGCTGGCTGCCATGTACTATCCTGACTTACAAGGAGAGTGTATTGCTCGTTTTTAACACCCATCGCGGCAGCACAGTATGGACATTCAAAGTCTTCATACACATCAACTCTTGGCGCCTCAGGATTGCCCAGGGTCACACCCGCTTCTCTTGCAACCAGATTACAGGAGCGCATGTCTTCAACAGTCAGTATGTATTTTGCTGATGTTCCCGCAATTGCCTCCTGGCTTGCAGGACTTATCTTCATTGAAATATACGCGTTGGCGCGTTCGGGCATGCTTGGAGATGGATCTGATGCTAATGCACTTGTGGAAAATAGTGCGAGTGCTATGATAAGAGAGATTATGATGTTTGTAGCTTTCATTTTTGTGTTTCCTCCGTTTCGGGAATGGTACGTTATAGTTTGTCCTTTACTTAAACGCTTGGAGGTCCTGTATGCCTGGAAAAAGGGCCAAAATGCCACACGGAGTAAAAGAAGGCCAAAATTGAGTCCAATTCAGTTTTTGCCCAGAATCCAGTCCGTAAGCTTGATTCGCTTCGCTTTTCCTGCTTTTTGTATCTCGAGAACGTTCTTTGCTTCCAAGTGCGCAAGTATTCTTGCAATACTTGTTTTTGGAATGCTGAGTTCGTGCACGAGCTTTGATTGTGAGACAGTTCCGTTGTCTTTCAGGTAGTGTGCTATTTCCCTGTCACGCTCGTTCAACGTTTCAACGACGTCGGAAAACCTCGTGTTTTCCTTCTTCTTCTCTTGTTTGGGCTCTCGTTTCTTGGGCCTTGCAAACCACATTATTATGGCAGCAATAACGAGAAACACGAGCAATATTGGCAGCCAGCTTGAACGTTGTTTCTTCACTGCTTCGTCTAGTTCGATTGACGTTTCAGATAGCTTTCCAGTTTCAATTGTGACTTTCTCCCTTCCAACTGTTCCATCTTCTTGGGCGTGAACAGTACATTCACCAGGAGGCAACCAGTCCAATTGGAACGTGCCGTAGCTGTCTGTTTTCGTTTCTTTCTCGCCATATATGCCTGAACAATCTGCTTTAATGTCCGCACCAGAGAAAACCATCCCCTCGCGCGCTACAGTTCCATGCACGCTTCCAACAGGCAACAAAGGCACATTGGTACTTTCTTCAGTTCTTACATTGGCATAATAGTCCTTTCCTGGAGTATCGGGAATGTCCACCTTAACAACAACATCCACTCCTGATGGAATGTCTGATGTTATTGTTGAATCAAGAACGTATCGTAGTATTCTGGTCTTTCCATACTCCACTATTATGTGTGCAGGAGGTATTGGTTCCTGTGTTGCAGCGTCGTAAACATTCAGAGTTACACGCTCAAGAGGTATGTTTGCTCCGGCAGACGCAACCTGTTCTGTAGTGTCATTTGCTGCATAAGAAAAAGGCAGAATCAACAACAGAACAATCAATGCGGCACGCATGTTAGTACTGAAAGATTATGTTTTAAATGCTTTTCCACGAGAATTAACAATGAGCAACATATCAAGCGCATTACTCTGAAATCATTCGAAAGATTTCCAACAATTCCAACCTAAGACATTTGAACGCCAGATGTTTAACTTGTTCATGAATCGAAACAAATATAAGCATTGGTTATATTGGAATAACCATGAAGTCATTCAATGCAAAGATTCGCAGATGGGGAAGGTCTCTTGGCGTGGTGATTCCTATGGATGCAGTTAAAGATCTCAGATTGCAAGAAAACGATGAAGTAGAGTTCATGCTCCAAAAGAAAGAAGATAACCAATTGGCTCGTGCTTTCGGGAGTGTGAACGCTCCAAAAGGATGGTCCACGATGAAAGAAATACGAAAAGCAAGGAAAGAAGAGCCAGACAGGTATGAGCGATGGAGAAATCAAAAGTGAGCGACGCTTATTTCCTTGATACGCACGCAATCATCCAGATCCTTATAGGCGCTCCAACGCACAAGAAATTCATTTCTTCTACTGTTTTTACTGCAGTTTTCAATCTTGCAGAAGCCTCGTACATCTTGCGCAAGCATCTTGGAGACATGAACGCGGATAAGAAGCTTGAAGCGTTCTGGAGCAGAGTAGTGCATGAGGAGCCCCGTGATGCTAAAAGTGCGGCAGACCTTAAACTTCAGAATAAGACGTTCAGCTACATCGATGGTCTTGGTTATGCAGTTGCAAGAAGATTGGGCGTGCCATTCGTTACTGGCGATACTGCGTTTAAGGAATTGCCCGGCGTGTTGCTTATTCGATAGCTCCAGTTTTGAATCATTTCGATCGAAGATTTGTGCATTGAGATTATTGGGCTGCACTGGCGAGGCTAATTCTTTCTTATAAACTTAGCTCGGAGCTGTGTTTATTAATGATTGCAGTAGGCGCCTCATCAGGCAAAAATAACCACATTACCCTTTAAATTAGAATTAGATAAAATAAAGGGTAAGTTTTATATATGCGCAAGAACATCATAATCAAATGGTGTATATTTACAAGAAAAAAATAGGAAATGAATCTCTCCGGGCTAAAGCCCGGAGTATCCTGTGACCATGCTTTGTAGTCTTACGTTTCTGTTGCTTTCTTGGATGTAGCGTTGTATTGCGTCGGCGCTGACGCTGCCGACGCTTCTGAAAAATTTCCCAGGACT
>JBDRGA010000003.1:0-43785 GCA_043818175.1 Candidatus Woesearchaeota archaeon
ATCAATTCCATTGCATGATTCTTTTGCACCAGGCTTTACGTATGCGTTGTTGTCATTGCAATCAAGCGAAGGATACGAAGGACATTGGTTGTAACCAACAGGGGCAAATCCATCACCATCAGCATCTAAACAGTATCCAGAGCAAAGACCAGTCATGCCTACAAGAAATACTTGCGAGCCAACTTGCGACGAAGGATATTGTATAAAGAGAGAGCCTTGCTGAACTGACGAATGTTCAACCCTGACTCCATAGTCAGTCATCAACGAGCTAAACACTGGGTTATTATGCAAAACCAACGAGACATCATCACGTTGCTCTACTTGCCAAGGGTATACCAACCTATTCTGCCTCACATAATTGACTTTCTCCTTTAGTAACTCTAATGAGCCAGTTGCGGAGGATATGTTGAAAAGAACTGCCTCAAAACCATCATCCTCGTCAAAGACAGATGAAACAGTCTCCAGGCGCAGTGCTGCATCGCCGTAAAAAGCAGAACCATTTCCATCTTCTCCTAGGTCAAGGACACCACCACCCAAAACAGTAAACCGCGCTTCATCTTTTTCAGCACCAACCATTCCAGCATCAGTAATTCCTGCAGCGTAATCACCAATGTCTCCGTCTCCATTAAGGTCTACTGCAATCCTGAATCCTAATGACTGGTTGCCTATAATTCCAATGTAGTCGTTTCCGTCAACAATCATTGAAAAAGAGCCCAGAACACCCCAAGCACCATATACTTGAGTGACATTTACATCAAATGATCCAGAAGCTAGATCCACGAATGTTATCTTGTTATTTTCACTGTTAATATTATTGAATTGTATGAAATGGCTTAAGGCATTCCTGTCGTATGCTTCACGCATATCAGAAACAAGGAAAACAGAGCCAGGTGCAATGTTAAGCTTGGAGCCAATCAACGAAGCACTATCTTCTCCATTTGAACTGTCCAACAGGATAGCTTGTGCGTCAACAGGCTCCTGCCAAACTAGTGTATTAAGGCCATCTCCCGGAAAGATTTTTCCCGAATATGCCGAGTATAATGGTATGTTGTATTGGTGCCCTTGCATGTTTGTTAATGACACGCTATATTGGCTTGATTGGGAATTGGGCGTGACGGATATGTTCGTATAATCAGATACAATACCTTCATAGAACCAGTTAAAGTAAGGGTTTAATAGTCCTTCAGGTTGAGAAAGATGCGAAGTGAGGTTCCCTCCCTTTGGAACATAGACGCCACCTTCTATACCTGAATTTGCAAGAGGGCGGTATTTAATTTTCGACATTTCCAACTGATCACCAACACTAGGCGTGCTTCCAGAAGCTCCAATCAACCCAGCATTAATGCTTACCTTTCCATCAACAATTAGCTGACCATCATAATACACACCAGCATTGTAAGTGTCTGGGGTTGATACAGAATCATCATAAATAGAAATTTGATGTGCAAGCAAGTAGTATTCAGCAATACCATCACGCGCATTAGTCAATATTTTTCCTACTGCGATACCACTTCCATCTAGCAAAGTGTAGTAACCACCTTCAACCATAACAGGAGTAAGCTCTCCATTTAGTGTAAATTGGGCTGTTTCGTTAGTTACGTTACCATGCGGGATACTTACGGCAGTAACGTTGTATTGTTTTCCATTAATTTCATATTTCTTTGTTTCTCCTTCTCTGAGTGTATCTGTGAGCATGCCCAAAACAAGATCAATCTTAACGCCCCAAGTACCATCATGATTCACGGTTGTTGCGGACGAAATCGTGCTTGCAGTTGAACCACTACTGAACCAGTATACTTGTTCTCCCTTTAGTCCTTCAATTTCCAACTCTCCAGAAGTCGAGCTTTCAGTCAAGTATGTCTTAAATGATGGATTGAATGATATTTCATACTGGTAAAAAGACTCGTTCTCTACTTGTTGTCCTTCAGGAAAAAATAAGTAATCAGCAACATCTCTTCCCGGCTCGTTTGACCTTCCATATGTAGTGTAAGGAGAAAGCAAAGTGTTTGGATTTGTATCAAGTCTAATGAATTGGTAGTATTCAAAATCTCCCAGTTGATTTTGGAGGTTGCCTCTTCTTAGCATATCCAAATCGAATTCAGTTATTGTTTCTCTGACATCACCAACAGGCTCTCTGATTTCAAGAAGGTCATTCGACTTAGATAATTCAACAACATCACCCATAACACAAGTAAGTGCGAGAGATGTCTGAGCTAACAGAGAGATAATGAGTACCGCAACAACCACCTTAACTTCTAATTTCATAATGTAGTGACTCCTCAGTAGCATATAAATTTATCTCTTGCTGACCGGAATTTATCCGGAGAATATAACTTAATAATAAAACACACCCTTGATTTTATAAAGAATAACGTTACCCTATTTACATGTCCAAACGCATCGTCGTTGTTGAAAAAGCGAAGTGCAATCCTGAGGGCTGCGGGTGGTATCTTTGTGCCAGAGTTTCTCCCAGCAACCGCGCTGGAAAAGAGGCTTTCTACAAGGATGTTGATGGCAAGATTGCAGTTAATGAAGAGCTCGTTTCAGATGTTGACCAGATTGCCGTAAATAAATGCCCTTTCCACGCGTTGAAGATGGTTCGTCTGCCCGAACAACTTGACAAGGAGCCATTGCACCGTTTTGGAAAGAACGGATTCTCGCTTTATAATTTACCCATTCCTACGTTCGGGAATGTTGTTGGAATCATTGGAAGGAACGGAATAGGAAAGAGCACGGCCGTTCAGATTCTCGCCGGTTTGATTAAGCCGAACATGGGGATTGCAGACAAAGAAGCAACACAGAAAGAAATCATAGAGTACTTCAAGGGTACGGAAGCACAAACATACTTCGAGAAGCTCGCCAAAGGAGAGATGAAAGTCAGCTACAAGCCCCAGCAAGTTGAGGTAATTTCGAGACAGTACAAAGGAAGTGTACGAGACTTACTGAAGAAAGCAGATGAACGAGGAATTTTTGATAGCATAATAAATGACCTGGAACTGTCAAAGTTCCTGGACAACGACATTGCCAAGATTTCAGGGGGCGAGCTGCAAAGAGTTGCGATTGCAGCAACCGTGATGAAGAAAGCCAACGTGCTTATTTTTGACGAACCAACATCCTATCTGGACGTGATGCAGAGACTAAAGATTAGCAAGTATATCAGGGGACTGGCCGACGAAAATACGGCAGTTCTGGTCATTGAGCACGACCTCATAATACTTGACGCGATGACCGATTTAGTGCAGCCGATGTACGGCACTCCTGGAGTTTATGGCGTAGTTACTTTACCAAAATCCTCGAAGGCAGGCATCAACGCGTACCTTGAAGGATTCCTTAGAGAAGAGAACATGCGTTTCAGAAACCACGCGATAACATTCTTTGAGAAAATTCATGAAAAGGTACAGAAGAGAGAACAACTGACAACATGGGAAGCTCACAAGGAAACACTGGGCAAGTTTGCGTTAAGCATCAACTCAGGAAGCATCGACAAACGAGATGTCATAGGAATTGTGGGAGAGAACGCCACAGGAAAGACAACATTCGTGAAGTATCTGGCAGGGGAGTTGGATAGTGATAAATTACCAGTTAAGATTGCTTACAAACCACAGTACCTTACACCAACTTCTGAACTCGTTGCCGTTTTCCTGAAAAACGCGATAATGCAATACAACGTGCAAATAATTAAGCCTCTTGACATAATGCCTTTGATCGAGAAGCAGTTAGACCAGTTGTCAGGCGGGGAACTACAACGAGTGATGATTGCGAAATGTTTGTCTGAAGACGCTGAATTACTTCTTATGGACGAACCATCTGCTTACTTGGACGTTGAACAAAGACTCGAGGTTTCGAAGATAATCGGACAGCACTTGCAGGAAACGGGAAAAGCAGCTTTGATAGTAGACCACGACGTACTGTTTATTGATTATCTTTCTGAGAAATTGATTGTCTTCGAGGGCGAGCCATCTGTTAAAGGCGAGGAGCATGGGCCTTATCTAATGGAAGAGGGCATGAACCACTTCCTGAAAGGCATTGGAATAACGTTCAGAAGAGACGAAGAGAACCACAGGCCAAGGGTCAACAAGCTGGACTCGCAGATGGACAAACAGCAGAAGGGTACTGGGAAGTTGTATTATACGCGTTAGTGACTTGGGCGCTTCTTTCTATTTCCATAATCCATTCGGCTGACACCCAATATCCATACAGATTGAACATGATGGACCAACATGACACTTGTCCCCAGGACAGTTATCAGCTGTGAAGTTGCTGCAGTAGTCCTGATTCGAGCTTCGTTCTGAATTATCAATAGAATTCAATACCATAATTGCAGAGATAAAAATGAATAGGATGACTGCCAATACGACTAGCAGATGGCGCATATTCCTTTCCTGAGCATTCAAACTATAAATCTATCGTACAAACCTCACAATTTCACCGACGTACTTCCTGAAATGCTCTCTTTTCTTGAAACCATGGTCTGCTCCCTTGATGAGAACAAGCTTCTTTGGTTTGTTGGAAAGCTTGTGTAGCTCTATTGGATCTTTCTTAACTGGAATCATATCTTCAGTTCCATGAATTATCAGCAAGGGTCTATTATAGCGCTTCATCGCTTTCGGAATACTGAGTGTGAAGAACTCATCGTAGAATGCTTTCTTCAAACGCTTCATATTATACCACTTGTTCTTCCTACGATATACTATATGACCCTTCAACCAGAAATCGCGCATCTGCTCATCAGTGAAGTCGTACCTAACCGCTTCATTCAAATGACTCACTACGCCAGCCAACACAAGCTTCCATATCCTCTTGTCCTTGTGAGCATATAACGCAGCATCAATTGCGCCAGTGCTGTGGCCGTGCAGTACGAGTTTCTTAATGGGATAGTTCTTCATGAAATAATCAATAGCATACTTTACTTCCTTGACTTCCTGGCTCATCAGCTTATCTTCAAATTTTCCCTGCGATTGATGCGAACCTGAGAAGTCAAAACGCATCGCGTATAATCCTTTTGCAGTTAGGGCACCCGCAAGTCTTTTTCTCCCACTACACATGCATCCTGGGAAGCCATGAAGAATGAGAACACCAATATCTGCTTTCTTTCTTGGAACATGAACAAAGCCCTTGAGCACCTGACCCTTATTGTTCTTGAACGAGATTGCTTCTGACATTGTATGCAAAGCTGAGATACAATTATATACGTTTCGTTACTGTAGCAGATTATGCGTTGGGAAATTCTAGTACTGACACTCTGCACGATAGCAATAGTCCTCTGTGGCTCCGTAATCGAAATGATTCAGTACAAGCCAGTCTACCAGAATCTCTTCAGCAAGCACAGCACTTATGATAGATTAGGAGAGAACGCAGATGATTGGAACAGTCAAGTAATGACATTTCTAGTTGGAAAGAAAGACCAGAAGCTCGAATTCCTTAATAATAATGAAGTGAGCCATATGCAGGACGTAAGAAGCATCCTGGATTTTCTGGGGATGCTTTACTGGGCTGCAGTTCTTGGCTTCCTTTTCATTCTCAAAGTGCTATGGAAGAACGAGAGAAAAGAAATGAAACAAATGCTGGCAAAGAGTATATTCTGGAGCGCAGGAATCTTAGTTGGAGTGCTTGCAATCATGATGGTCTTCTGGCTGTTTGACTTCACGCAGGCATTCGACTTCTTCCACAAAATGCTTTTCCCACAAGGCAACTGGACATTCCCATACAGCAGCCCATTAATACAATTGTACCCGCACGAGTTCTTCCTTGACTTCGGGAAGGTGATTGCGGGGGTGGCCACAGCAAAACTTGTGTTGCTCGCAATAGTATCTTTTGCATACCTGAAAATCTTCCGAAACCGGGCACTGGACAAGCAGTCTGAAAGTATATAAACAATATAATGTTCTTGATATCACAATGGAAGATGAAAACAAGCTTGTAGTGTTTCAAGATAAGAAAATCAAACGAGCATGGTATAATCATGAATGGTATTTCTCAATAATAGACATTGTTAGCGTTCTGACAGAAAGTGTAGATCCTGCAGCATACTGGAGAAAACTAAAACAGCGTCTTAAAGAGGAAGGAAATGAAACCGTGACAAATTGTCACGCTTTGAAGATGCTTGCTCAGGATGGCAAACTGCGACTTACTGATGTAGCTAATACACGAGATTGTTTTAGGCTGATACAATCTATACCTTCCCCACGAGCCGAACCCTTCAAACAATGGTTAGCACAAGTAGGGTATGAGCGGATAGAAGAGATTGAAAATCCTGAGATAGGTCAAGACAGGATTAAAGAATATTATGAACTCAAAGGATACCCGAAAGGATGGATCGACAAGAGACTTAGGGGAATTGCCATACGGCAAGAGCTAACGGATGAATGGAAGAACAGAGAAGTAAACACGGAAAAGGAATTTGCTATCCTCACAAACGAAATCTCGAAGGCGACTTTCGGCAAGACAGTTGGGGAATACAAAGAATTCAAACGACTGAAGAGAAAGAACGAGAACTTACGAGACCACATGACTGACCTGGAATTAATATTCACGATGCTAGGAGAAGCATCCACAACAGCGATTACAAAAGAAGAAGATTCGCGGGGTTTTGAGGAATGCAAGACATCCGCAAACAAAGGTGGGAACGTCGCAAGAAGAGCGAGAGTTGATTTAGAGAAGAACCTTGGAAAGAGCATTGTTTCCAATGATAATTATCTGCCTGGAGCAGGCAAAAAGAAGAAGCTGAAATAAAAGCGAACAGTATTATTATTCGTGAAGCTTTCTAACAATAAGCAAGTAATAGCAACATTAGTTCTAACCACCTCACATATCTTTGATTTTCGTATTGTTCTTCGCTATTCTTTGTAATTCTTCATCGGTCAGTTTGTTCTTGATTAACCAGTAATCTCCTTTGTAGGGGTCTCTTCCCAGATACCCGAAGTTGACTAGCTCCCTTCTGACAAGAACGTAGTCATCCTTAGTGACCAATTTTATCATGTTATTAACTTCTTCTTCACTGTAGTGCTGGCTTTCCTTGAAGCTGATTGCAACTTTCTCAAGAAACTTCTGCTTCTCTAAATCATCTGATGGTAACCTGTCCATAAATTTACAGAAGACGCTGAATTTATCTAATTTGTGTCCACTAAGCCAACTTCCTCGCAATAAGCAAGAACCCAGTATGCGCGACATCCCTAGTCTCCGGCCTTGATCTCTTTTCATCAACCAACCATTGCTTGTGCTCTACCTGCAGGATGCCTTCCTTTAGCACAGTTTCAGGCAACTCAACAACAACGTTCTGCAATTGATGAATATGTGGTGCGTAAACAACCAAGAAACCACCTGCCTTAACTGCAGAGAGCGCATTCTTAACTGCCTTCGAAGGGTCAGGAACATCGAGGATGAAAAGGTCTGCCTCGAGTTTAGGAGAAGTCGCATACACGTCAAGCTCTTTGAAAGTGACGTTCTTCAAGCCAAGATACTTGACGTTGTCTTTAGCGACGTCAAGGTTTTTATTTTCAATATCGAAAGAAAATACCTGCTTCGCGTGCTCCGCGAAGAAGCATGTTGCAGCTCCTGAACCACAACCAGCCTCCGCAACAACTGAATCTTTCGTTATTCCAGTCAATGCAAGAATCGCGCCAAGGTCCTTAAGCATCATAATCTGCGCGTCTCGTTTCATGTTCTTGTAGAGGTCGATGAACGAGGTGTCAAGAACATTGAATGACTCTTTACCTACAGAAACAACACCACCTTTCTTCATACTTGAAGAAGCTACAATCCCATACTTGGTATGAAAGTCCTTGTTCTCATCAACAAGATGCTTCTCAAAGTCAGACACCTTGACTCTTCTTCCATCTGCATCGATGAATCGCGCTGGCTTGATTAGTAGTTTCATGCCTTGAGAAAACAACCATCATTTATATTACTGACCCCACAAATCAATATATACTGAGGAAAACAAGAACAAAATATGAACTCAACAGGCCTCGCAGCGTACCTAAGACAGAACCCCACAAGCTTTGGAGTATTTGCGGTTCCCGAAACCAAGCAGGCATACGTTGGACGCGAAGAAGATGCGCGACAAGCACTCGGCTTTGACGACCAAGCGAAAATGGTAAGAATACCTTTCAATCCTTCGCGCGTTAACGCGGGCGATATTGTATCTGTTCTTGAAACAATTTCATATACAGTTACATGGCCCGAAAGAGAGGCACTGGAAAGGAAAGCTATTATCTGGGCATCTGAAGGAGGCGCATATACTCACAGAGAAATAACCCCAGCCATTCACGTTCTCGCATTGTCACTTGGAGTTGATCCCGAAGCAATGAGAAGATCATGAGCGCGGGGGGAGATTCGAACTCCCGAATGACCGCTCTGCAGGCGGTTGCCTTACCGCTTGGCTACCCACGCGTGCTCGTGAGAATCTTGGAACGTTTATAAAGATTAGTAAAGGCGCAAAGTCAGAAAAATCAACGAGCATATGAGAGAATTGCCAGCAAGAAAAG
Organism: Candidatus Woesearchaeota archaeon; assembly: GCA_043818175.1. GTDB lineage: Archaea > Nanobdellota > Nanobdellia > Woesearchaeales > JBDRGA01 > JBDRGA01. The sequence goes on from JBDRGA010000003.1 coordinate 8,487, forward strand.
GAGGAGTATTATGATAAGAATGCCGACTGCAAGTCCCCAGTACTCTTTTAGCCATTTCCTGAATTTCATCGTATCCTCCTTAGCACTATGGCAACTAGCCACAACACTCCAACTATATAAATACTAAGCACAAACGGAAGAAGTCTGACGTCCAGAGACAACACCTGGGATGAATAGTAGACCAACGCAGCACCCACACCAATGAATGATGTTGCAGCAAGTGTCACTTCATATGCAGTAGAGACGTCCTTTCTTTGCATACTGCCAGAATCAGGCAGCACTTCAAATGATTGCCTCAAAAGAAACTGAAATTCTTCCGGAGTTTATTTAAACGCCTCAGAATAAATGGCCCCATGCAAAAGTCAGCTTACGTGCTCGTAATCATAAGCACACTCTTCAATGCGCTTGGACAGTTATTGTTCAAGTTCGCAATGGAGAAGTTTGCATGGACTCTACCAGGAACAATATTCAACTGGTTCCTTATTCTTGGAGCAGTAAGCTACCTGGCAAGTCTATTGCTTTTCATGTACACTTTAAAACAAGGAGATTTAAGCCATGTTTATCCGTGGGTTGCATTAACGTTCATCTGGGTTGCATTATTGAGCTGGCAGGTACTCCATGAATCAATGCCGTGGATGAGCTGGGCAGGCATAACCCTCATAACACTTGGAGTGCTGGCAACAACAAGAGGTGCACCACGTGTTTAACCCACTAATCATTCTAATAATGATTGTGAGCTCACTGCTAGGTGCCTTTGGCCAGGTAGCATTAAAGAAAGGAGCAAAAGCATTCAAGCTAACGTTCAAAGGGATTTTGAACAACAAACAATTCCTCTCAGGCGTGACTCTATATGGCTTTGCCGTAATAATATTCTTAGGCGTTCTGAAGTATGCAGAATTGAGTTATGTGTACCCCCTTGTCAGCATGAGCTACATATGGGTTACATTGTTCTCAAACAAAATGCTTGGTGAGAAGATGAACAAGTGGAAAATTATCGGGATAGTTCTTCTCATTGTGGGCATAGTTCTTATTAACTTGGAATAAGAAAGGTGAAGTTCAAACAAGACCAATGTACGCGTGACTGCACTTTCCCGAAGGGAGCTTTGTGTCGCACTGGGGCTTTCGATAAGGAAAGACGGGGTGGACGCAGTCAGGGGCTGGCTTGGAACGGTCAAACTGAACTTCAGGTGGGTCGCTCTGAACTTTAGGCGGGTTGCTCAAATACTCAGGAACAACTGTGTGCCTATTCTCAGAAGAACAGCCGGCACTCAATAGTGCAGTCAAGCAAGTGGCAACCACGACTCTGCGCATTTTGATGGAACACAGGATTGATTAAAAAGTGTTGCGATGCTAGAAAATAATATCTCAGAAAGTTACAGTAATGTCCTAAACAAAAAGAAATAAACAAAAAATCTACTGTTATGCCATTGCTTCTCTGACGCAATAACCAATGAGATCGCTAGCGTTGCAATTGTAGCCTGCGTCGTCAAGCATTTGGCGAAACTGTCTTCCTGCTGAATGTCCTATGTACCCGACGCCTGCTACTTCCAAACCATCCGCGAATTCTGGGCGCACTGCGGCGGTATCTGACCTCAAGAAAGCTATTCCCTTCTCGGCTAAATCAAACATGGATGTGCTGTATGTTTTACGGGCACTGTCATACATTGTTCTTGCAGCATCTGCGCCTGCGCTAACCTCAACAGGTCTTACAAGACTGTCGGCTGCCTCGAGACACACTTTCAGATCCCTTACCTGCTGAGGATCAAAGGGTGTGCTGGGCTCAACAGTCATTGCTTCCCTGAGTTTACCAGATACCTGCGTCAAAGAATCAGAGATGTCAGTTTCAAGTGAAGTGCGCCTCCCAGTTCTTTTAGCACCCTGTTCTTGCAGTCGACCTATGTCCATATCGTAATCGAACATTGTTCTTGCGTCGTACCTTTCATTCGGTATCTCCAATCTGGCAGTGCCTTGCCTTGCAAGAGCGAGATACATTTGGAATACATTCTGAACTTCAAGCATCTCAGACAAACGTTCGTCAGCTGCAGCGCCTTGAACTTCTGCACCTGTCGCATTTTTGTACGTCTTCATCTTTTCATAGAATCTGTCCGCCCCTTGAAGGAATATCTCCTTGACAACTTCCTTTCCGTGATTTTGTTTGTTAGTTTCTTGCATTTTCATTCACCTCTTTTTCTCGCGTTCACCAGAACATAAATTCCTCTGGATATGCCTCCCAGTAACAACATAGACATAGCTGCTATAGCGGACACACCATTAACCTCAGTCGAATTGGTGTGACTATCGACATTCACATCGATACCATTGCCCTGCATGTACGTTTGAAGCTCTGGCGTACAAAAGTCCCGAAGCTCCAGATTCTGTTTCAGGTCTATCCTGAGCGTGTCATATTCTGCCTTTATGTGCTTCATCTGCTCGGGTCGCATTTCCTTGAGCGGAGCATAAATTCTTCTTTGCTCTTTAACAGTCAACCTGTGGTCAGAGAGTGCGCTCTCAAGGAGCGAGTCAACCTTCGCTTCTGTGCTTCTGGCCAATGAATCGTACGAAGCTTCCTGTGTTGCGACAATATGATTAAAGGCAGCATCGTGTGTAGTGCTTTGCGCGTATGTGGGCACGCTGTACAGTGCGCCTACAAGCGCTCCAATCGTGGCAATCTTTTGCATGGTTCTCATTTTGGCACCTTTTTCATTACTATTCAATAGTAACTTACTTGATTCTGAAGAATATCAATGTTTCTTTAATATTTTTGCGAATCAGTGTAAACATTTATATATTATATCCCACGTATGACCACAATGCACTCGTTTGACGTCAAAGACAGGAAAATCCTGTATTACCTGTCAAAGAACTCTAGGATGAGCCACACGGAACTCTCAAGGCTCGTGAAGCTAAGCAAGAACGCAGTAAAATACAGGATAGAACGCCTGCAAAAAGAAGGCGTAATTACAAAATTCGCAGCAGTGGTTAACATCGGAGCATTAGGCCTTACTACAGTAGCACTATTGCTCAGATTCAATGAAGATATTTACGAGCACAAAGAAATAATCGAATACTTCAGGAATCATCCAATGGCAGATTGGGTCATATCATTATCAGGCCACTGGGACTTGTTTGTGGAGCTGATAGTGTCCGACTTTGATTCTCTGTCTGCGATAATCAAAGATATCACGACAAAATTCAGCACCTCATTGAACACGTATCAGATGTTTGTATTCAGAGAGAACCTTCGCGTGGAACATCTCATTTCTGAGTTCTACCAAGACTTGGACATGGAAGAACAGGCACAGGCTCCGAGAACCAGGGGAATCCACGAAATCGACAATACAGACAAGCAAATCCTGCAAGTGCTCAACTTGGACTCTTCTACTCCCTATCTTCAGATAGCGCAACAACTAGGACTTACCATCGACGTAGTACGGTATAGAATCAAGAACCTCGTGAACAAAGGAATCATCATCAAATTCTTCTCGGAGATCTCTCTACGTAAACTAGGGTATCAGGAATATCTTTACACGATAAGGCTGAAAGACATTTCAAGCGAGAAGATGAACCAAATCCAGCAGAATATCAGAACCAACCCAAACATCACGTATGCGTTCCTTGACATGACCAGCTTCAACATAATCTTCGTGTGCGCATTCAAGACATCAGAAGGCATTGACAAGCTCTCAAGAGACCTGAGAAAACAATATTCCCGCGTGATAGAAAAGCAAGACTACCTAATAATAAAGGAACAAATACTGTTCAACCTGTTCCCGAGAGGCCTAGTAGACTAGTAGACAGAATCACTTCAACAACTATTCGCCACGCACAAGCCCCAGAATCTTCCCGTGAAGAATACCATTTGATACAACCGCACCATTAATTGGACAGTCGTACCTCTGTTCATTGCCATCAAGGTCTGTAACTTTACCACCTGCTTCTTCAACAATGACTTTCAAAGCTGCGATGTCGTGAGCAGTATTAAGACAGAATATTCCGCCAATCGAATCCCCTCTTGCAACGCGCATGCATGCGTAGGCAAAGGAAGATATCCTCAGTATTTTCACGTGCATCTTCTTTGCCTTTTCCCAGGCAGGAATCATATCACGAATCTCATGCCCCACAGTTTGGATTTCCATGACTCCATTTTTCAACGCACTCTGCGAATTTACGTTGATTCTTTGCCCGTTCATGAACGCGCCATTTCCTTTTATTGCGGTAAACATCTGGTCCAAGAACGGATCGTAAACAACACCAAGAACAGGCACACCATCACAAACCAATGCCAACAGGAACGTGCTTATTGGCATGCCTACAGTAAAAGGAATGGTACCATCCAACGGGTCGCACACCCAAGTATACTTTGCTCCATGCTTTGAAAGGCTTTCTTCCTCTGCGAGAATTGCGTGATGAGGATATGCTTTCTTGATTCGCTCGATAACTATCTTATTGATTGCCGTGTCGGTTTCAGTAACTGGCGTATTGTCAGACTTCCAAGTAACGGAACCACGATTCTTGAAGTTCTTCAGAATTATCACGCCAGCATCACGCGCAAGCTTCTCCGCGAACTTTAGCTCTTATCCGAAGGGAACGAAGACGAGGTCATCGAAATAACACAAGTCAGAATATGATATAAACATTGTGGTGGAGAAACTCAGTTGACTCTTAAGGTACATGAATCTCAAAATAATCCAAAAAAAGAAGAAAATCACTTAGGACTGTAAGTTATCCGAGTTGTTGCAGGTCCTATTCGTCCTCCTGCGCAGCCCGCGTCGCCGTAGTAGCCATCATCTAAATGGACAGTTCCACCCCACTGCGAATGTTCGTTCGCGAATTCCTTGGCTCTATCTTCAACCCATCGCTTCTTGGATGGATTATTGTCATCAGCTCCGCGTGTGCTCAATATAGTGTATCCTTCAGTGGACGAACCTATCCTCAACGAATAGTTGGAATCCTGAATTACATATGTTTCAACATTGTTCAGACGAATGACTTGGCCGCCTATTCTTGCTTCGAGGTCTACACTGCCCATCGTACCTATTTCCTCTGTTGCTTTGACCGTCATTGTAATACTATCATCCGAATGCCTTGCTTGTTCCTGAGCAGCTTGCCGTACAGTCCCCGCACGGAATCCTCCCATCAAAGCAGCCGGAATTGCGAGCACCATCACACCCATTCTGAGTTTGTCCTTCAGTTTCATTTTGAACACCTCTTTGTTTTTACTATGTAGTTGTTACAATAGTGAACAAAGTATATATACTTAACCTCCCACCACGTGGGAAGTATTATGACAACATCAAACGCGATTTCACACCAGGAACTCCTGAAAGCATGTGGCCTAACACAGAACGAAACGGCAGTTTACCTCGCGTTGCTCAAAATAGGCGCGTCAAAGAGCGGAGCAATCCTGAAAGAATCAGGAATTTCAAGCGGCAAGATATACGAAACGTTAAGCAAACTTGTAGAGAAAGGACTAGTAAAAACCCACTCAGAAAACGGTGTGGCACACTTCTCAGCAAACGACCCTGAAACTCTCCTGACTTATCTCAAGGAAAAAGAGCATGCACTCCATGAAAAAGAAGAAGAACTCAAAACCATTCTTCCAGACCTGCAGAAGATAAGAACAATAGACCACAAGGAGGAAGCAGTTGCGTATACAAAAGGAATTCGTGGAATCAAACCATTGATTTATGAGCACCTCATCAAGGGAAACAAAATCATAATAATGGGCGTCAGGTCGTCAAAGAAAGCAGAATACAATAACTTCTGGAGAGCTTGGCATCAGAAAAGAACACAATTAAAAAAACAGGCACGCGTGCTATTCTCGGACGAAAATACAGAATACTGGCAATTCTTCAAACAGCTTAAATTCACGGAAGTCCGCGAGTTCATCACATTTACTCCCTCTGCAATCATGGTCATAGATGAAACAACATTCATATTTTCGTATGATGAAGACGTAATCTGCGTACAGATTACCTCGCAGGCAATAGCAGAGTCGTTCGCCAATTTCTTTGAAGGATTATGGAATGCTGCAAAGCATTGATGCGAATGAAGTAAATGAGATAGATGTAACAAGGTGGCCCCACGGGGATTCGAACCCCGGATCTCCAGCTTAGAAGGCTAGCGCCCTATGTGCCTGACTTCCGTCTCCAGGCTAGGCTATGAGGCCATTACTGAAAGGGGCAAGGTTAACTTTATAAAGCTCTCGGAGTCGCCGCTGAACTTATGGATCCAATACTCCCAAAAGTCATAGTTGAGAAGTCAAGAATACACGCCACGGGGGTTTATGCAGACCAGGACATAAAGAAAGGGCAAAGAGTCATAGAGTACGTTGGAGACAGGATAACAAAGGAAGAATCAGAAATCAGGTCTGAACGAATATTTGATGAAGCAATGAAGGACCCCGACGCAAACGGAAGGGTGTACATCTTCACGCTTGACGAAACCCATGATATTGACGGTTCGCCAGATTACAACAGGGCAAAGTACATCAACCATTCCTGCTCTCCAAACTGCGAAGCAGATATCATCGAAGGAAGAATATGGATTCTCGCAACAAAAGACATCAAACAAGGCGAAGAGCTAACGTACAACTATGGGTATGACTTGGATGACTGGGAAGAACACCCCTGCTTTTGTGGCACGCCAAACTGCATTGGCTATATTGCCGAAGAAGACCTTTGGCCGAAGCTGAGGAAGATGATTGAGAAGAAGAAACTAAAGACGAAGGGCTGAACCTTCGAAATTGCTCTGATACTTCTTTCGACGTTCTCGCACGTACGATTCCAATTGCAGAAGAACTATCTCCTCAACTAAATCACCAGCCTGTGCTGAAGTTGTTATAAAAGAAGGCTCGGATTCCAAGAATTCTATATTAAACGAGAATGACCCTTTCACGGAAGGCAAACTCACCTACTCACGCTCCTCGTCTAACGCATCAAATAATTCCTGCTTGAAGTTGTCGTCGGGCTCCTTTACCGTTGTAAAAACTGATCTCTTGAATAGCACCTTTTTCATGAGAACTGTAAGTCATTATCGTATAAATAGTTTCGCTTGGAATTCCCGGAAGATTTCCAAAATATTATGAATGCGTTAAGGTCTCCTGCATTGCATGATTCACGCGCGACAACGAGTTTTGTATGCCTTGATGGGAATCTTCCCCGGGCACGTCCCTAGGATTCCAGCCAAATACAACCTCAGCCATATCGTGACAATGCATCCTGAGAGGCTCGAACCCGAACAGACAATATTCCTCGTCAATCACATTGATGAGTTTGATTCGTTTCCAGTTCACGCCGCGCTCCGAAGACATCGTGATGGGACTTACCATTTCTTCATAAGAGATGACACGTACCTAACCACCAAAGATAAGCTTGTCGAACCAAAATCTAACCAGAAAAAACACACGTGGGCACTCAGATTTGCACGCTACCACGGCGCTACATCAGTCACACGACCAGACACACTCACAGAGGACAGACAAAATGCCCCATTCGTTTACCGCACTGTCCTCAAGGGCGAAGATGACCTTGTCATCTTCCCGCAAGGAAGTTACTCCCGCACCGGTTGCGTGGATGGCTACCTGACTCCAAAACGCTGCGCAAACGAGCCAGGTCTGTTCGGTCAACGGCACTTGGAATTCTTATCGCGACAAGTTGGAAGACCACTCAACGTCCAGCCAGTGCACGTGACTTATGACCCACTCACAGACAATCATATAGTAACTCCAGGAATACGATTCTCAACGGACGAACGCGAATGGGCGGGGTTCCCAGATGAACTAGTGGAATGCACGACCCCCACAATCCTTCAAATCTACGCAGCACTTCACAGGCAAGGAGGCCAGACGTACGCAATGGATTCTATTGATGCAACAGTTCAGAGACTAAAAGACCAAGGTCTTGAACCATATCCTGACAGGGGACGCCATCCTGTTGATGAAATACAGGCATTCAGAGCAAGACAGTATTTATTCCCCCACGACCTGGTTTACTTGGCGAATCAAGTCGGACATGTTTTTGACCCCAGACTGGAGGCGAAAACGTGAACCCACTAATCCTCTTCAGCATCGTGTACGTAGCGCCTTTAGTTGCGGGGACTATCGCAATCACGACCTTCGCGAAGAACCAAAAGTTTGCGGCAATCCACATAATCCTTGGCGTTTCCATAATAGTTAGCATGGTGTTGGCTGACCAGAATGGAATAAGCATTCCTTTCGGATCAGTGTGGAGTTTGGGACTTCTTATCGCAGCAATGTTGTTCGCGGCATGGCAAATTGGGTGGCTTGGCGTATTATACACTGGAAGCTCATTTCTTCAGGAGTTCTTCATGGCCCTTGCTGCATTATTCCTTCTACAAGAATTCTCTCCATTCGTTGTGATTCCAGTCATAGCAATCCCCTTCGGAGTAAGCCACATCAGAGGATTCCGCAACAACAAAATTGTGATACCTGCATTGATATTGTTTGGTTTATTCATAGTTGGGGTCTTCATCTTGACCCGCGACCCTCTCATCTGCGCAACAATCCACGCAATTGTGGGTTCAGTCGGAGCAAAAAGAGGGTACTTCAGACCGGCGCCAGAACCTTTATAAACCTTAAAGCACCTCTTTCTATCATGACTACCAGAGCTGATTGTCTTCATTGATGTCCAAGGTAGTTACTTCTATATTTGTAATGGCGGCTATGGTGTACCGGTTCGCACACAAGCCTGTGGAGCTTGGAGACCGAGTTCAATTCTCGGTAGCCGCCCTTTCATTTTCTCTAAGAGAGGTGCCGTATGAAACTAGAACTTCCTAAAGGGGTAAGAGACTTAGGACCTGAGGACATGCTCCTCAAAAACGAACTAATCTCAAAGATAAAGCGCGTTTACGAGAATTATGGGTACGCACCATTAGAAACACCCACGTTTGAGAGAGCAGAAGTTCTAGGAGCAAAGGCAGCAGGCGATTCTGAAAGCTTGAATGAATGGTTTACCTTCCAAGACCAGGGCAAGAGAGATTTAGCATTAAGGTATGACCTTACAGTTCCATTTGCCAGGTTCATCGCCATGAATCCCACGATGAAGATGCCCTTCAAGCGCTATCAAGTAGGACAGGTGTACAGGGACGGTCCCATAAAGCTTGGAAGGTTCAGGGAATTCACACAGTTTGACGCTGATGTCGTAGGAAGCAAGAGCATGGCCGCAGATTATGAAGTTGTTGAGATGGCACTTGCTGCTTATGATGCACTCGGCATGCAGACGTACATCATCGTCAACAATAGGAAACTGCTTGATGAATTGCTGGCAAAATCAAAAGTGCCTGAGAAACAATGGGGGAAAAGCATCCTTGTTCTGGACAAGATAGATAAGATAGGCGCGAAAGGCGTTGAAGATGAATTAAGAAGTTCAGGATTGAAAGAGGAACAGATTGAATCACTTTTGCAAGTTGCAAACGTGAAAGGTAACAACAATGAGAAGCTTGCGTTCTTCGAGAAACTTCTGGGAGAAACTGAGGGAATCAAGGAACTAAAAGAATTCTTCAGCTTTGTAACAGATGAACGAATAAAGTTCGAGCCAGCACTTGCGAGAGGATTCTCTTACTACACAGGCACTGTCTTTGAAGCGTACATGAAAAGTGCAGAGGTTGAGAGAAGCTGCGGTGGCGGAGGAAGGTACAACAAGTTAATTGCACAATTGCTTGGCGCGAAGCAGGAATACCCTGCAGTGGGTTTTTCAATTGGATTAGATGTCATCCTTACTGAGATGCAGCAGAAGAGAAAAGGTGCAAACAAGACGCCTGTACAGGTTTACGTTGTGCCGATTGGAACCTTAAAAGAAAGTATGAAGATAACAAAGGAACTCAGAGTCAAAGGAATTAACGTTGATATAGACTTAAAAAACAGGGGAATAACGAAGAACCTCAACTACGCGAATTCAATGGGTATAAAGTACTGCCTCATCATAGGAGAAGACGAAATCAAGGCGAAAAAGTTCAAGCTCAAGGACATGGGAACAGGAAAGGAAAGGACTGGAAGCATCTTGGACGTTATGAAACTAATGAGCTAATACAACACAACCAGCCATACCTTTAAATACGAAATACCCATAGAACCAGTATATGAAATTAGCAGTTTGCCTGAGTGTATTTTTCTGTGCGATTCTCCTTAGCCCAGTCCAGGCAATACCTGATGTCTATACTTGCGGAGTTCTGAACCAGCCAGGGGAAACATACGTTCTGCAGAATGATATTTATTCAAACGGTAGTTGCCTAATAATAACAAAAAATGACATAACTCTGGATCTGAACGGACATACAGTAACTTATGGCATGGGGCCTGAAGTGCCAGTAACAAACGCGGGTTTCGAAGATGACCTAGACATCTGGGATGGACTCACTGGCTGGGACATATCTAATGCACCAAGCACCGAAATAATAACAGGAAGAGACTGGCAGGGAGAAGTGGGCTTTGGAACTCATTCTTTGCAGTTCACAGCGCCACACAACACAGAGTACGTCCTATCAGATGAAATAACAATTCCAGCAGGTAGAACTTACGTATTATCTGGTCAAATAAAAGTATTTGATGACATGACCAACGCATCCGCATACATAACATTAACGAATTATCCTGCATGTACAATAGCCTGGTCAAAAAAAGGACCTGGCGGCGCGTTTAACGTTTGCAGGATTAAGACAGCGGTGCCTTTAACTACAAGAATAATGCTTAGAGTAAATGGTTCTGGTCTTGTTACTCACGATTACGACTTCTTCTTTGATGAAGTAAGAATTCTACCTGCTTTTGATCACGGCATAATGCAATGCGCCTATCCTAATGCTAATGGTATCTATCCTGACGTTACTGATTGTAGCGGCAACAATGGCGCAACCAACCTGGAAGTGAAGAATGGAGAAGTCGTTCAAGGAGCATACAGCCACATGCAATATCCCATTTACATGCAGAATCCTGGAAACAACATAGTAGTGCAGAACTTGACTCTGAGAACTCAAGGAACGAACGCCAAAGGCATATTCATACAAGGAGGGCAAGGCAACAGAGTACTTGACAACACAATCTACAATGCAGGTCGAATAATAATCAACAGGAACCAGTTTGACGGATTGGCAATTTACATGTATTCCATTGACAGTGATTTAAGGATTAGTGGGAACAAAATTATCGGGAGCCCTCAGGCAGGCATAAGGGTTGATAAGTGCGGTCCCTGTAGTGGCAATAACGTGATTATTGAGAACAATGACATTAGTTATTCCGCCAGATACTCCAATCCATTTGCAATACTTCCTTACGTGTCAAACGCGATAGTCAGAAACAATACAATAATACTTGACAGCGGGAGGGGAGTGCACGTAACTGAATTCAACACTTCCGTCTACAATAACTATATTGACACAAGAGAAAGTGCCAACTCAGAATACCACGAACTTGTCGTTGGAGGCAATATTGAGAATGCTGGCAGTGCTGTGCAGATAGAGGGGTACACTGTGGATTCTGCAAACATATTCAACAACACACTCATAACTCATTCATATCCTGAACGATATGCAGACGGCATGGCAATTAGAATATCAAAGAACGTGTCAAACATACGGATTTTCAACAATGACGTTTACGCATATAGCAGTTCTCCCGACCGGGGCGCGTACGGCTTTTCAGCGTTGTCCAATAGAAAAGGACCCTTGTTAGTTTACAACAACACATTTCACACTCAAAGCGGACTGACTTATATCAAGGACTCTATAGATACTTTGTTTGCCAATAACACATTTGAGAAGATGGACGAAGGGAACTGGTTTACATCAGTCATATTACTTGATAGTAAGGATGAAAGTTACAACAACAGGAATCACACATTTCTTGATAATGAGCTAATGGGGGGAATGGACATTTCAGATTCAGCATTTGATTTCCTGGTTGACTGGCAGAAAGTATCAGATTACAACGTGCAGTACACTATCACTATAGAAGTGCTTGATGGAAGCAACCAACCGATGTCCGGCGCCACGATACGCATCCAAGATACTAACTTGAATACTGTTTATTCTGGAACAACGAATTCTGGAGGTAAAATAGCCACACCATTACGACAATTTATTCACGATTACACTGGCGTGCATAGTCAAACCACTCATTATGTTACTGTTAACTCCACAAGTTATGATAAGATTGTCCTGATTACAGTCGACAGTAAGAAAACAGTAACCATAACACCTAACACACCTTCCTGTACTGATATTGATGGCGACGGCTATTACATCAATACATGTGGAGGAACTGACTGCAACGACGCTGACGCAAGCATTCATCCATTCGCGCAGGAATACTGCAGCGATAACATAGACCAGGACTGCTCAGGAGTGGATCTTGCATGTTTGGACTGCGGAGATTTAGTCGCACCCCTAGAAGGATGCAATTGCCAAGGCACTATACTCACTGAAGGACTGTACTGCACAGCATGGATGGGAGACCATATCTGGCTGCAGCAGGGCTTCTCAGGTTATTATGGGACAGTTGACCCTGAGATTAGAATAGGAGACCTATTAAACACGAATCCCTGGAAGCAAATGATTAGGCACGGAAGCGTTGGAGCAAAAGACCTGCTATGGTTTAACTTGTCTGAAATTGAACAAGGTAGAAAAATTCAAAACGCGACACTGCACTTGTACAGCGAACGAGATTTTGCACAGACCTCAACTACAATCAGACTGTATGAAATACTCAAACCATGGAATCATGCAGAAGTTACATGGAATTGCACAACAGATCTGGACCATAATGGATGCTCTAGCCCAGAATCCTGGGAAAATCCAGGTATAGAGGGAAATACAGACCGAAATCCAGCGTATCAAGAACAGACTGTTAATTTATACACTTGGAGTTATTGGAACGTTACTGAGAAAGCGATGGACTGGATTACATTAGGAGAACCAAACTATGGTTTCTTACTTGAAGAACAGCTTGGAAGGTACTGGAGATTTGCTGAAGCTCATGATGTTGAATGGCCCCATAACGGATATTCATATGCACCAATACTCGAAATCTGGTTGGAACCTGAATCAATAATTGTGCCGGTTCAATGCGGCACTTACGATATCAATTCTGACGGAATCATCAATCAAACAGAACTATCCCCCGCAATGCAAGACTGGTACCATGGCCAAGTAGGAATGAACGACTTAATCTTGAATCTTAGAAGCTGGCTAGACGGCACATGCCATTTGCCTTAAATAGCACCAAAAGGATATTAAAGTAAAGGCAAGATTATAGAGGAACAGGTGCCAAATGACAGAGCAAAAGACCAAAACAAGTAGTACGTTGCTTTTTGGCATGCTAGCAACCATATTACTTCTAAACGTTAGTTCTGTTGAGAGTGCACCTTTGGGGCCTTGTGTTCCCCCTGCTTCTGGAAACTGGGTTGTTTCCTCTCCAACGACATGTCAGGACATGACCATCTCAATGGCTGGAAATATTACAGTTACTTCAACATTGGAAATATTCAACACGACAATCTTATTCACTAACCCTAGTACTACAACTTATTCAATAATCGGAACTGCAGGATCAATACTGAACATTCAGAACAGTACAATAACAACCGCAAACACGGGAGCGTACTTCAACATTCTCATACGAGACAACGTTGATTTCTCAATTGCAAACTCTCATTTGTCAATGGTTGGAGCGAAAGACCCTGAATTGTTAAGTACGTACCTCTACAATGAAGGATCTTTCTCAGAATACAAAGAATATGGGAGATTCTTCTGGCTCCAAGGAGATTTCCCTAGAATTTATGACCTTACACTCAAAGTCTTGCCCTTTTATGATGAGGATGGAATAGTCTTAGAGTCGACAGTCACTGAATTCAGGAACAACACAATTGAGAACTTCACCGCAATTTGGCTCTATGCAGACAACAACTTAATTGAGAACAACTCGTTCATCGGTATGAAGAATCATGGCCTCGGATTCATGAATGACTCGGATGGTAACAAAGTCATAGGGAACTACTTTGGATACGCGGCCAGGATGAACCGCCAAATTGCGGGCATAAAATTCTTTCCAGGAACCCACAATGAGGAAATTGCGTACAACACTATAGAATGGGTACCTGACGGAATGAGTGTTGCTGAAATGCCACCCAATACTCTAAGCAGCGGATTCTACTTCCACCACAATACAATCAGGAAAACAATACATGCAGCAGGCTTTGCTGCAAGCCACGTTTTGTTTAGCAACGAAAATTATTCAGAAATTTATGCAGTAGGAATCGCAGTGAGCAGTTACTATAATGTCACGATTCAGAACAGCACGTTCACAAATCTCGCGTTTCAGGAAGAAGTTTCCGACAGCATCAATCGGGCATACTATGACGAATGCAATGCAAGAGGACTGCTTGAAAATAACGCATTCTGGATGTTTGTATTCTACTCGACAAAAGCGTTCATTAAGCCAGTGGGCTGGGGAAATCTGCTCGTAGTACAAGATAACTATTTTGGTTATGCCCCCCCTTATGGAAACGGAATTGTTTTTGATGGCGCAGTACATCACAATTTTAGAGTGTATAACAACGTGTTCGAAAATATCGGCAATTACGTACCTCCAGGGTTCAAAACCATAAAAGATCAAATCACAGGCAGAGTGCCTCTCGCAGGAGATTCTGGCTTGCCTGGAGCCGCAATATCCCTAGAAGGAATAAGGAAAGCAAATATTGAGGGAAACACGTTCAGGAATGTTGTTCATGGGATTCTAACATCAACACCAGACTCGTTAGGGACATATGGAAACTATACCATACGAAACAACAAATTCGAGGGATTGGGAGAATTCACGTACACAGAGTATCCCTTGTGGAGCTCATTCACATACAACACAGTTGAGAAAGGGATTGGTATAGGAATAGGAACGCATGGTTGGACTTCTTGGAACAACCCTGCCAAGAACGGAATTGAGTGGGGATGCACCGAAGAAGTGGGAGGCGCGTACCTGCACATAATATATTCAGGTGACACAATACAACTGATTGAAAACAACACGCTAAATAACTTTTACTATCCTGTCGTAATCGACTTTGCTCGTTACAGTGATTGCGAAAAAAACGTCCTAGGACCAAAGCACGCCAAGATATACAACAACTCGTTCTTCAACTATACAACATTCAATTTTGTTCAAGGCCCACCATCAACTATTGAGTTCACGGACAATAAAGACGTATGCCAAGACCAGACACAATACGGCTACTGCTCACAAACCCAACCATTGTTCTGCCAGGATGGATTACTTGTGGATAATTGTAGCGCTTGTGGCTGTCCTGGTCTAGACACCTGTGCACCGGACGGAACATGTGTGGTCATTCCTCCTTGTGGGCCTTACGATACAAACCTGGATGGAAACATAAATCAAGCAGAGCTAGACGCAACGATACAGGACTGGTTCCGCGGAGTTCTGAATATATCAGACCTGGCAGAAACAATACGGAGCTGGATGGAAGGCACGTGCCACGTGAACTGACCTCCTGTTTCTTCGTTTTCCGCAAATATTTCGTTACAGATATAGAAATACATTTATTGGCATATGAAAGACAAAAAGAAATGAAAACAGAAACAAATAAATATGAGTACTCAGTGTGGGTACCCATGACCAGCAAGAACATCAGCATCAAGAAGGAAGCTTACGACTTTCTCAAGGGCTTGAAAAGCGACGAAATGAGCTTTTCAGACGTCATATTGAGTTTCAAGAAGGACAGAGGAAATATATTGAGATTCTGGGGAAAACTCAAGCACACAACGATAGATGAAGAGGCAATGAAGTCATTCAGAGAAGACTTCAACAAGAGGATGAGTCATGATAGGTCTTGACACCTGTGCAATCATAGACCTTTTCAAAGGAGACAAAGGGATAAAAGTGTTTCTTGAAAGAAGCAATGAACAAACAGTCACAACCATCATAAACTACTCAGAAATTCAATTTGGCCTGAATCCTGCCAATTCAGTTCACAACAAAGAACGAGAATTCTATGAACTTCTGCTTTCAGAAATAAGAATTCTTGACCTCACCAGAGAAGGATGCGGAAAAGCATCGAGCGTATTTTGGCAATTAAATAAAAAAGGGAAGACCATTCAAAAGATGGATTGCACAATTGCGGCCATTCTTCTCACCAATGGAATTACACACATACTCACAAGAAACGCGAAGGACTTCAAGCACATCGACGGATTAACAACCATACCGTACTGAGCCATTCAGTTTATAAATCAGCTATTTCTTCCACTTCACAATGGAGCTGCCCAAGAACTATAATTTCGAGGAAGCCGAGCCAAGAATACAACAGCACTGGGCAGACAAAGGAATATTCAAATTCAAGCCAAACGACCATAAGAAAGGTTACAGCATTGACACTCCTCCACCCACCGTGTCAGGAAGAATGCATCTAGGTCATTCCTTCTCGTACTCACAGGAAGATTTCATAGCCAGGTACAAAAGGATGTGTGGTCTTAATGTACTATATCCTTTTGGTACTGACGACAATGGACTTCCAACCGACAAGCTTGTAGAAAAGACCAAGAAGGTCAGGAGCAAGGACTTTTCAAGAATGGAATACAGAAAACTGGCACTTGAAACAGTCCAGGAACTGAAACCTGAATTCATCAAGGACTGGGTAAAGCTAGGCATGAGCTGTGATTTCTCATTAACATATAGCACCATAAATGAGCACTGCCAGAAGATGGCGCAGAAGAGCTTCATTAATCTATATGAGAAAGGGCTTGTTTATAGAGAAGAGAGTCCTGTTGCATGGTGTACTACATGCCAGACGGCAATTGCACAAGCAGAATTTGAGAACATTGACATGACCTCACACTTCAACGATGTTGTGTTCAAGTGTGCTGGAAAGGACTTAGTTATTGCCACAACAAGACCTGAGATGATTCCTGCATGCGTTGCTCTGTTCGCGCACCCTTCTGATAAACGATATTCTTCTCTTAAGGGAAAGTTCGCAGAAGTACCTTTGTTTAACTACGAAGTACCAATTCTGTTTGATGAATCAGTTGATTTGGAAAAAGGAACTGGTTTGATGATGGTTTGCACGTTTGGAGATAAAGAAGATGTGGAAAAATGGCAAAAGTACAAACTTCCACTACGTGTAGTGTTCACAAAAGATGGCAAATTGAATGAACTTGGAGCAAAATACTCCGGGCTTTCAATCAAGGATGCAAGAAAAGAAATCAGAGCAGACCTAAAAGAGAAAGGATTCCTGATACGCGAATCTGATATAACACACGCTGTTAATGTGCATGAGCAATGTAGCACTGAAATAGAATTTCTTAAGACATTCCAATGGTTCGTCAGAATACTGGACAAGAAAGAAGAATTGCTGGAAGCAGGAAGACGCATTAAGTGGTACCCTGAGTACATGCGTACAAGGTACGAGCACTGGGTTCAGAACCTGAATTATGACTGGTGCATCTCAAGGCAAAGATTTTATGGAGTTCCCTTCCCTGTGTGGTATGACAAAGAAGGAAAGCCAGTGCTTGCTTCAGAGAATGAACTTCCTGTTGACCCATCTGCAAAATCTAAAGCGGACTTAATACCCGAAGAGGATGTGTTTGACACTTGGTTCATAAGTTCATTGTCACCGCAAATCGTTCTTGAGGAGCTTGATACAGACGGCCTTCCAATGTCGTTAAGGCCACAGGCCCATGATATTATACGTACATGGGCGTTTTATACTATTGTAAAATCACTCTACCAGGAAGGCACAATCCCTTGGAAGGACATTGCCATATCCGGCTTTGTTCTTGACCCGAAAGGAAAGAAGATGAGCAAGAGCAAGGGCAATGCCGTTGCACCACAAGATGTGTTGAAACAGAATGGTGCAGATGCTCTAAGATTCTGGGCAGCAGGCTCAAAGCTAGGGGAGGATTTGCCCTGGCAGGAAAAAGATGTTCTAACTGGAAAGAAAACAGTAACAAAACTATGGAACGCTTCAAGATTCGTGTTGATGCACCTCGCAGAATACAAACCAACGGAAGCAAAATTGTCAGTGGTTGATAAGTGGCTGCTCTCTAAACTTACTGGCGTAATTGAGCGCTCAACAGCAGCGTTCGAGAAATACGATTACTCTCGATGCAAATCAGAAACAGAGAACTTCTTCTGGAATACGTTCTGTGATGAATATCTTGAATTGGTAAAGGACAGATTGTATGATGAAAAGAGAGATGCTTCAGGCGCAAAGTACACACTTCATGTTGCATTGCTTGACATCTTGAAATTATTTGCACCTATAATGCCACACGTAACCGAAGAGATATGGCAATTGCACTTCAAACAGCATTCCAAGGAAGAAAGCATACACTTGAGCGAATGGCCTTCTTTGAATCCTAAATGGAAGGATGAGGAAGCTGAGAAAGTAGTTGATGCTGCCTTACCGATCATCTCAAGAGTGAGACAGTACAAGAACGAGAACCAGCTTTCATTGAAAACAGAGCTTTCTGAACTTGTTATTGAAGTTCCCAAGGAATTAGAGAAAGGATTCAAGGAAATTGAGGAAGACCTAAAGGGCGTAGCCAAAGCGAAGAAGATAACATTCGGGAAAGGTAGTGAAGATATGGGGAATGGAGTCAAGATTACGATAACAAAATGACACCAAGATTCTTTCTTGCAACAAAAGCATTCATAGTGAAAGACGGCAAAGTGCTTGTTATACGAGAATCCGCAAAGTATGATGTTGGAACAAAGGTTGGAAAATATGACAATCCAGGTGGAAGGCTGCAACCAGGAGAACACCACGACGAAGCGCTCAGACGCGAGGTCGAGGAAGAAACAGGTCTGGATATTAAAATCAACAAACCAATCTTCGTGAATGAGTCGTGGCCTGAAGTGAAGGGGGAGCAATGGCAGATAGTGCGAATATTCTTCGAATGCGAAGTTACAGGCGGTACGTTGAAGCTGAGCGACGACCACGACGATGTCAAGTGGATAGACCCGAAGAATTACAAGAACGAAACAATCATCGAGAATCTTTATCCTGTGTTTGAGGCATGGCTGAAACTGCAGTAACTATTAGCGCTTCAATGAGTTAATTCTGGCATGTATTTTCTCTGCTTTTTCAGTTCTCCCAAACTTAACATACGCCTTGTATTCCTGCTCCAATGAAAGCACCGGAACCTTCACTCCATCAATGTCAAACAACATTTTCGCAGGGTATCCCTTTGTTTCTCCCCACGTGTCTCCCCCTGGAATCTTGCTTACTCGGTCTCCCATAATCTCCACGTCCATTCCATTAATAATGAACCGTCCAAAATAAGACTTGAAGAATTCGTTCTCACGGAACGCCACTGGAAGAACAACGTACTCTGATAGCGCAACACCAATTGCGTACGCACCTTCCTTATCGGTCAATATGTCAATATCCTTTGGAACAACATCAACGCCCTGCATGGCAAGATTCGTACTTCCTATGACAAGCCAGAACTTCACACGAGCAAGTTTGTTAACTAGGATGCGAAGAACCTCGATGTGAGTTTGGGGAAGCATGATCTAGTGCTCCAATATCTCTATTGATTTCTTTGCTGTATCAATTCGTGCCTTGCCACCTATCGGGAAGGTGAAACAAGGTGTTGTATGCCCGAAATCCGCGCCATACATAACTGGAATGCTTGACAACTCAGGCTTGCTCGTGACGATTGATTTGATTATCTTGTCATCTAGATTGCTTGCTTTACAGAACCGTCCAATAACAATTCCTCTAACACCTGAAAATCCTGGAAGTTGAATTAGCTGTTGCAAGTCCCTGTCAAAGTTCTGTGCAGTTGTAGATGGCTGTTCATCATCATCCTCTAGAAATACGATCGTGTCTTTCAGTGGAGGCATGTACGCAGTACCAAACAATAATTGAAGTGTGCACATGTTGCCTCCAACAACAGTTCCTTCTGCTTTACCTGGTCTGATTACTTGATGACCTGAATTCGTTATGAAATTGCATGCTTCTTGGTCTCTATACCACGGGTCATCGCGCCATTGTTTTGAGGGTTCAACGTTGATTGACGCGTTCTCCATAACTGCTTTTCTCAAATAGTCGAGTGTATACTCAATCCCGTGACGCATGCCAAAAGTGCTGAAGTGCGGTCCATAATATGTGACGAGCCCCGCCTTCGCGTAGAAAGCGTTCCCCAAAGCAGTAATATCTGAATACCCGCAAAATACCTTTGGGTTCTTTCGTATAAGCTCGTAGTCTATGCCTGAAAGCAATTGATTGCTGTTGAAACCTCCAATGACTGGATTGCTGTTGAAACCTCCAATGACTGTAAAGATTCCCTTAACTTTTGGATCTCTGAATGCATCGTGCAAATCCTGAAGTCTTGATTTAACGCTGGCGCTGCTGAATACAACTTCATCTTCAACGTGCTTACCAAAAGTGACTTTGAGACCAAGAGAAGCGAAACGTTCCGTGGCAATTTCACGAGTCTCATTGCTGAGCAATGTCATGCTCCTCGCCGGAGCAATAATCCGTACTTCATCTCCCTTCTTGAGCTTCGGCGATATCATGCTTAAGGTGTGAAGCCACACGATATAAACATTGCGCAACCTTCAAATATGACCTTTATGGATAACTGATAGTGAAAGCAATATACACAATCGCAAGCTTCTCGGCAGTGGCTGCTCTTGGCGTAATTCTTAATGCTGTCATTGGGTTTGATTATTGGTGGAACGCGCCGAAGGAAGACCATCTACTGGACTAGCAGTATTCAGGCATCGGTTCACAGAATGGCTTCTTCCCAACATACAGAAGATGGATTGTTGGATTCTTTATGTTGGGCGGCCACCGCTGTGCCAAGCCTCCTTCGGCGACGAGCTCAACAATACCAAGGCCTGCCATGATCTCCCTCACCGTTCCAATGCTTGTAACTGTGTGAAGCTCCCACGATTTGCGAGGACCAAGCTCCTGCAACTCCTGTTTCTCGGGGCCTTGCCACCCCCATCGTCGGAGAAAGTCAGATTCGTCCATACCACGCATGTCATAATCGAGAACACCCACGATACCTCCCGGTTTCAGGAAGCCCACCATTTCCGCAGCGCGGACGTCCGGCTGCGCGCCAAGAGCGGCGAGACCAAAAACAACATCAAACTTGCCCGAAGGTGGTTTCGCCGTGTATTGAACGGAACCAAATCCGTGCCACCGACCCTCATGATATGCGACTACATCCGAATCAATGTCGAATCCTGTCACGTTTGACTCCTTGAATATGCTGCCGACAAAGCGGGCAATTGACGCGTATCCAATCGCGTACACAAGTATGTCGTCCACGGGCCCGGCCGAATTCACTTCAGCCAAAAGCTTTCCAGGCAACATTGTCGGTAGCCATTCTGGTAACATAACCATACCAAGAGGAATGCCTTCCCATTTAAAAAAACAACGTACCGTCTTAAACCTGTTCCACCTTCTGTCCTTCAGGCGTATCCAAAACTAAGAACCCTTTCTCCTTAATCTTGTCTCTAAGTTCGTCCGAGCGTTTCCATTCCTTCTTCTTTCTTGCTGAATCTCGTTCATCAAGAAGTTTCTTCACTTCAGCTGGAACGTTGACATTTTCTTCTTTTACGTCCTTCAATCCAAAGCCAATCACTTTGTCGAACTCCAAGGCAAGAGCAAGCTTCTCCTTCGAACCAAGATCTGACCTTAAAGCATCCCAGAGAACGCTCAATGCCTTCGGAGTGTTTATGTCATCTTCCACTGCTTCCTTGAACTGCTGTTGGAATAGAGCAACCTCACCAGAGGAATTCTTCTGCTTTCGTAGTTCGATTATCGTGCGTTTCAGTCTTTCATAAGACTGCTTCGAACTCTCGAGAGCTTCTTCGCTAAGCATCAATTGCTGTCTGTAATGTGCTGTAAGGCAAAAGTACCTGTAATGCATTGGAGAAAATCCCATTCGTATTAATGAGTTAAGGTTGAGAAATTCGCCCTTGCTCTTCGAGATCTTGCCACCTTTGTCTATTAAGAATCCTGTGTGCATCCAGTACTTCACCCATGGATGCTTCTTGAACGCACCTTCAGCTTGAGCTATCTCATTGGTATGGTGGATATGAACTAAATCCTCCCCTCCAGTGTGGATGTCGAACTGCTCTCCGAGATAATGGGAAGACATGGCAGAGCATTCGATATGCCATCCTGGGAATCCGCTTCCCCACGGACTGTCCCATTGCATTTCCTGGTTCATGAATTTAGAACGCGTAAACCACAACACAAAATCATGCTTGTTCTTCTTATGCTCATCCTCCTCGACACGGGATTCTTTTTCATCTTCCAATTTCGCGCCTGAGAGCTTGGTGTAATCTGGAAACGTAGAAATATCATAGTACACGTTACCATCGGCTGTGTACGTATGCTTGTTCTTCTCTATCTTCTTAATCATATCCTGCATTTGTTTGATGTGCTTAGTGGCGTTACATACAATGTCTGGCCTCCTGTTGTTTAATGCCGCCATATCTTTCCACATGCTTTCTTCGTACTTCTTTGCTATGTCCCAAACAGAAAGTCCTTCCCTCTTGGCGCCCTTGGCCATCTTGTCTTCGCCAGTATCCGCGTCAGATTCCAAGTGACCAACATCAGTAATGTTCATTACATGCTTAACGTTGAAGCCAAGATACTCCAATGAACGCTTTAGAACATCATTGAACATGAAAGTCCTGAGATTCCCAATGTGCGCGTCATGGTAAACAGTAGGGCCGCAGGAATACAACCCCACGTTCTTCCCTGAAATAGGAACAAATAACTCTTTCTTCCGGGTCATAGTGTTCGTGACGTGCAATGACATGTTCTAAGGGGGTTGGACCATTATTTAATACTTTACACAAGCGTGCTCAAGAACCATCATATAAGATAAGCAGTACCTGCAACCACGGCAAACGTCGTGACAATACCATCGGAAGCACCGAACACGGCATCCTTAAGGCACGTACCTGCAAAGCTCTTGTGGTGTTCCTTGTGGAGCATGAGTCAAAAGCGCGAAGGCCGTATAAAAGACTTTGCTTGACAATAATATTCATTAAAGAATGGTGACAAACTTTATATACTTGAATGAAAGCACAGCTGGTATGTTTGGGACTCTTCTTGACTCAGAAGAAAAGGCTCTCGGAGCCTTGGTAGCGGCACTCGATGATGCAGACACTTCAATGTTTCCCATCGATGATAGAAGACAAATATACGAGAAAGCATCAGAATCCCTGGCCGAACGAATAAGATCCGGCAGACCAGAAGGCCGTGAAGCGGTTATATGTAGAGCAGCCGCATTAACAGACACAATCACAGGAACTGATTTCAACTCGATGTGGCCAACGGCAAGTGCGATAACCGAAGCAATAACCGAGCACGCAGTACCCCATGAGCAGGTTGCTTTCTTCATGGGACGAGGCAATAAACACGCTGCTACACGCGCGTTCCACGAGGCCGTGACAAACGTTGACACGTTCAGACCTTTCAAATACTTAATGAACCTGGCAGATAAAATAGAACCGGGCATGTCTTTAGAGGAAAGGCAAGCAGTCGGTCTGGGCATAGTGTATCAGGCACAGGATAGGCTACGACTATGCGATTTTTCAGATATGTTCAAGGACTTCAGATTTGCTCCCGGCAAGCTCACTGTTGATGCAATGGTTGCATTGGAAGAAGCAAGTTATGCCAATACCAAACGCGCAGGACGAACCTTCGACAAACTTGTTGCCCCAATTGTTAACCCGACAACGGCAGTTCAAATAGCAATTCGAAAGATCAATAATGGACATGTCTGGACAGCAGAACGACTTGTTGAAAGTGCACTTAGTAAAGGAGGGGCAGAAGACATTAGAACAAGGCGACTTCTCATGCGTGCATCGGGCGATGCACAATCAACTGGCATGCGAAGGATAAGCAGACGCATTAATGACGCGTTAGCACTCCCATTCAACCTGGATGCCTGCTTTGATGACATGGTACACGCTTCTGAAACCCAACTTGAATCAGCATATGACCCATTCCTTGTAGTGTTTGCAACACATAGCAAATCAAATCCAGTGTGGAATACGTATTCAGTACCGTACTTCATTGGAGAGCCAATTCTAGATTTGCCCGAAAAACAACTGCAACCATACGCCCAAAGGGCCTTAGAAACTTTAACGACCATCAAGGATTCAGTTGACAAGAATTGCAACTGGTTAGGGCTGTACTTTTTTACGAAGAAGGCAATGACCCGTCTCCGCGACACTGCCGGATTAAAATTGCTTGAAGAAGTTACAAAGGCAATATACAAACGTGATGAGCCAGCATTTGAACATGCGGAACAAACAAGAAAGGAACCACTCACTAAATCACCTGAATTCATGCAGGCAGCACGTGAAGCATACGAGAGGGACGGAATTTACGGAATCGAAGCACGCCTTCTCAAAAAGAAGGGCAGCGAGCACCCCGACCCGGTCGATGTGCTTGAAGAAATGCTAAAAGAACGCGGCGTCAATCTAGGTGAGGGTCCGTCAAGATCCCGTGTTAGCAACCAGCTACTACAAACACCACCGGAAGCAGTAACTGCACACAGACAGATTTTGGAGTATCAGCTGGAAAGAGGCAGACCTGCATACGGACTCGGATTTTCGGTGCTCCTTCACGCGTGGCATGTTTTGTCAACTCAGGGTATGAAGGATCCACTGGTGTCAGACCCTGCAAAATTGGCAGCACAGTTCGCAGTCGCTGCCATGAGCCAGGAAGAACATGGTCGTTTCCTTTGCTCTGATCTCTACAAGATGGAACCAGTCATTGCAAGGCATTTACCTGGATTTAGGTTTCCGCAGAACACACACAGGAACCAAGCGGCAAGCCATCTTAAAGATGCAGCACGAAGCATTGCCAGTGGCCATGTAGAAATGGAAACGGACAGCTGGGTAGCAGGTGAAATCTACAGACACACGAATGATACGAGAATGCTTCAATTTCTGGAGGCCAACGGACTTTACAACCCAGCTGAACACACAAATGCTGCAGGACGAGATTGAATCACTTTGTATCCTCAGCAATTAACGCAAACCAACTAGCCGCATGAGCATTTAGATGCTTAGGGCTCCCGCAACTGCAGGCAGGTCTTTCACCGTAAAACATGCGGCCGGGAATACGAAAGTCTTAAAAACAAGAAAGTTCTTACTTTTGCATGGAAGTCGATATTGCAACTGTAAGCAGCAAAGGCCAGATAGCGTTGCCAAAACGCCTGAGAGAAGCTCTCAACGTGGAAACGGGAGACAGAGTCATGCTCATGGTGCAAGGCAAAGCATTACTGCTCGCCAAAAGCGATGAGATGGCGTGGGAAGAATTGACCAGACCCCTGCTAGAGAGCCCGAAAAACATTCGGAAGGACGAAGTGGCTACCTTGGTCAAGAAAATACGCAAGGATATTGCGAAAGATTACCCGAGGATGCCTTCAGGACGAAGCACACAGATTCCCAGAAAAGAACCCAGAGAAAGAAGGTCAAGGTCATAGGTCAATATCACAGCGACCTTTCCAGCCATTGCTGCCTCAAGAATCATGTTGTCAAAAGGGTCACGGCAGACCACAATCTTCTCTTGAGGCAAGACATATTTTGCACGTTTTAGTATGAGAAAAAGCGCCTCGAGTTTTTCTCTCGAGTACACATTTTTGGACGTGATTTCTGAACGACGAAAAACCTCGATTGCCTCAAATAAGCTGTCAATACTGAAAACTGGAATCAATTCCCCCAGAATAACCTTCTTTATAATTTCCCGGCTCGGGCCATCCCAGAACACGCCTTGAAGGAGAACATTCGTGTCAAGCACTACATGCATCAACTTGCCTCCGCTGCAACCATATCATACCAAGCAACTGCACCACGAACAACTCCCAGTTCCCTCAAAACAACAACATTCTCCCTGTTTCTGTGGTCACCTGAAGCCGTTGGATTAAAGCTACCAGTAATCAGGATTGAATCGTCCACAATAAACACCTTTGCGTGCAGTTTTCCCTTACCTCGATAAATCGAAACGTTCAGCCCTGCATCCTTCAAACGGGAATACTGAGAATAAGATGAAATGCGAGGGTCAAAGATACCAGTTATGTTAATACCTGAGTTATGCTCCTCAATCAGTGCATTTCCAATAGCTTTAGAAGTGAATGAGAACTGCGTGAACCTGATTGAATGATTTGCAGATTGAAGAATCTTGATTACATTTTCTTCGCAATTATCGCGAGGGCAGAAGAACACTTGAAGCGTTGCATTATTATGTAAAATCACAGGGTATTTTGTATTTCCCTTTGCTCCGGAACTTATTGCATCAAATTCATCTTTGTAGTCTTTTGCAAGATAAGGGTCATCAAATACAAGAACAAGATTCCTGTTGGAATTCAACCCGTTGTCAGTCGGATTTGTAGTGCCAGTAAGAACATGAGTTCCATTCGTACAAAATTTATGGTGCATCAAACCCGGCCAATGTATTACAGGCCATTTTCCTGAAGGATTATCCTCGTCAACTATGATTGAGGTTCCTGAATTACTGAATGACAAAGAAAGCACAGGCTCATCCAAATCATAAAATGCACATACTGAATCTTCCTGTGCGAAGTCCATGAATACAGCTGTGCAGTTATCTTCGGGACATGTGTAAAGTGTAGCTTGCCCATTATACGCAGGTATGGCAGTACAGCCAGATAGAACAATTAGGAGCACGAGAATGCGCATAAAGAATGGATATGTCTTTTCTTCTTATGCAGATCGTTCCGAATCCTGCAAATCTTCCAGCTTTGAAAACGAGTTTAGCAATCCAAACTTTGTTCCAGGCGTCTTCCGCTCTAAATCATCAAGATAAGAATCATGCTCTGTTGGCTTTCCACCTAATTTCAACTCCCTGTTCAAAATGACTATTTCCTCATGAAGCACTGTTGAGGGAAATATTAATGGGAAATTATCATTTTCTGCGTACAATACTCCTTTGAGTTTTCTCGAAACATAGTCGTCGAGGCATCCCGGAAAAAGATTCGCCTTTTCCATGGATTCAACGATTGCAACGTTCCTCATGTCCTTGAGAATCCAACAACCCACTTTGGCAATGTCAGTACCATCATCAAAATATTTTATTTCGGGCATGCCTCGTAGCTCCCTTCTTCCTCTTCTGAGAACAAGCTCAGAGAACTCCTCAAGAGAGTATTCCTTAGGCATCCAGGGCAGTCTAATGTCCATATAACGTAGAAAGAGCCTTCCCTTTAAAAGCTGAAAGTTTTCACTCCAAAATGGATACAAAAACCAAAATCTTAAATACTAGTTTTCATTTTAAAGTGGTACAACTCACCTCTTTTCCCGAAAGGGCTCCTGAAAGGGGGCCCTTAGGGACTTATTATCGTCTAGAACTCGTCTTCTTGGCGGGCTTCTTCTTTTGTTTCTGTTCAGAATCACGTCTAATGATAAAAGGCATGAGAATCAAAACCCCAACAAAGAACCCTGCAAAGAACAGGCTTAATCCCTTGCTGTCCTGCATCTCTTTAAGCTGGACGCCATCTTCCCTAGTGAAATATGTATCGAGGTTGCTAAGCTCTATTGCATACTCCGCGAACGTCAAAGCGCTAGCAGGGTCGGTCTGGTTGAGGAACCTGGCATACTCATAATACGAATATCCCATTATGGAAAATAGCCCTTTCTCCTGCTCCTTGAGCAGAACTTTTTCCGCCTGGTTAATCTTCACGGACACGAGCGCATTAATATCAGATGCATTTACGAAAAGTCCAGATAGCACAGTATTTATCTCTGCCTTGGCCTTACTTGCTTCAAATACACAAAGTGCGAACTCTTTATTGCGAAAATCTGTATAGGCTCTGTCAAGAGTTGTTCTATAATTAGACAGAGTGCCCTGTGCATACAAGTCAAGGTAATTATACCGTTCTTCAGCCTCCTCTAGTCTTTTTAGGCAGGCGCTCCTTGTGTGAACTGGATCAAGAGAAAAACTCTTCCCAGGAAGCCCGAAGAAAGAACTCCATGCAACCCCCGACTGGTACCTTTCAAACACATAAGCTAAATCAGGAACGCTCACGTTGGAAGCATTTATCTTTGCAAGAACCTGTCGCGACTCAAGAACTCTGTCCTGCACTATTGCATACGTTTCGAAGTCAGAAAGGGTACTTATCTTCACCGTTGAAGTCTTTGCTTCAATATCACGTATTGCTTCAGATACAAGAACCATCTTTCTATTGAGTTGTTGTTGAGTGTCTCCCTGCAACTCCCATGTTCTTAGGGCCAGGTTAGCACTAAAACAACTAGACGCGGCAGCGTAATTATCGCCTCTCTCAAAGGCAGCAATACTTCTGTTTAAATCAGAAGCAGAACGATTCTGAAGCGTTTCGTTCTCTGTAGTTATAATTGATTGAAGGTAAGCACTTCTGTTGCAGAGCTTCAGCGCGACAACACGCATGGTTTCTGCATATTCAATAGGTACGGAAAGCGTGCCATTAGTAACACCAAAATCCATCCCGGTGAATATCTTCAAAGCATCTTCAAGAGTACTCACCTTAGTTATGGAAATACCATCCTTCGTAAGGTTTGTCATGTTGGCTTCCGAGAACTCTGGGATGAGAATGTGAGTGAAGCCAGCTTGTTCTGCGGCTTTTACTTTACCTGGAATCCCACCAACAGGACCTATGGTTGCACCTGAGTTTATAGTGCCAGTCATTACTGTTTTAGTGTCCAACGGTACTCCTTCAAGAAGGCTAACTGTTAGAACTGCCATTGCTGAGCCCGCGCTTGGCCCTCCAACAACGGCGCTGTCTGATCGTATGGTGTAGAAGAAATCATACTTTGAGCAGTCCACTTTGGACAGGTCGCACGCAATCTGGTTGGCAAACCTAACGCTGATTTGAGTGTCCAAACGACTTAGAGGAAATGAATCAATGAAGATTCTTCCGGTGCCTGGCTGTATGTCTAATTGTAAAGAAGCAATGCCACCAATATCCGTATCTGCGTCGCTGACAGTAAGAAGAGGAATCTTGCCCGACACAGCCAAAGCAGATGGCAATGCTAAAAGCACCAAAATCACGACAAGAACCAGCCATTTCATAAAAAAAGGAATCAACAAGAGGTTTTAAGGGTTATGAAAAAACCTCTGCTTAGGCCAATACGCACTGCTTCTTAATGCACAGTATTCAATAAAGTCCAGTTTAGGACAGTTACGATTTTATGAAATCAGCAGTGACCGCACCAAACATCGCCAGAACGCTCACATTGGCAAGCATCTTGTATACAAGCGACAACGGGTCGCCTATTTTTATTTGCGCAAAGAGAATAAGTATTAATGCTGTTGACAATATGGAAACAAAGAATATCACAGTGACCCTCACAGGCAGAACGTGCAACGCAAAACGACGCTTCACCTTCTTAAAACCAGAAAAGTAAATGAAAATTATGCCAATGAGATATGAAAATAGAAATAATACTGTAGCGTGCATCATTGACATTGTCTGGGCAATTTCCTTGCCGTAAAAAAATGCAAAATGACCTGCCGTGCCAATAAAGGCTCCAATTATGCTTTTAATAATATCCTGAGAATCTACTTTGTCCAATGTTCGTCCAAGCAGTGACTTCTCTATTTTCTTTTCCTCCTTGAATATTTCTTCCTCCTTTTGTTCTTCCTTTTTTTCCTCCTTAAGTTCTGCTTCTTCAGTATGCTTTATCAGTTTTTCATTTCTTAGAATCAAGTCCAGCTTCCGTTCGATGCTGTTAAGCCTGTCTTCTTGCATGAGTTTCCTGATGTTGTTTAGTATATAAAGTATTTGTGAGCATCGTGTATGAAAGGAACACTAATCTTCGTCACCAAACTAATCAATACTTTTCCTTGTTTCTTTCCATCTGAATCCACTAGTTTCAGAACTTCATCGCGAGTTATCTCGGAAAAAAGAATTAATTCGGTGACTTTGCAGGACCATAAAAATTGGAGAGTTAACACGCGCCGACCAGAGATACACAACATTTATTAGTATGTCTAAGTCATACTACTTTATGCCGAGCCCTAGCAAGGAAGAAAACATTCTGAGACTCATCTTCGAGAACAGTCCGATGAAAGAATGGCACTTCGAAGAGATCGTAAAAGAAGCCAAAGTAACAAGGGCAGTAGCAAACAAGTGGCTAAGGAAATACGTGAAACAAGGAATCATAAGACGAACCAAGAGAAAAGGGAAATTCCCAACATATAGTCCTGGAGAAAAAAACATAACATATCAAGTCCAGAAAAGAATTTACGGACTGAGAAAACTCCATGAGAGTGGGCTAATAGAAGAGCTTCTCAAAATACAAAACGCGAAGACTATTGTAATCTTCGGAAGTTTTTCAAACGGATACTGGTATAAACGTTCGGATATCGATATATTTGTCATGGGCGCGGTGAATCCAGAAGATTTCTATGAATCGGAGACGAAAGCACATAAACAATTAGACATCCACATTTTCCAAGATGACAAAGAGCTCGACACCATCAAGAGCGGACTCCTCATCAATGTCATGGACGGGTATCTCGTCAAAGGAACAATGGAGAGTTTCGCCAAGAAAGCGCTCGAACAGGCGAACGCCATCCGAGATCTACGAGGAGTGCATAAAAGATGGGATGCTCTCCTCGACCCAAAGGGACGAAGAACTCGTGTCAATGCTCCAGAAGGCGGCAGAGCATAATCTCGAATTCATAACAGAAGTCTCCAAGATTATTCCTGATAAAAGCAAATACTGGACAGTTGTATTCAGAGATTACTATGAAACAATGCGAACACTGCTCGACGCACTCGTTGCTCTTGACGGAGTTCACTCGGAGAATCACCAATGCACGAACGCGCATGCTTGTTTCCGACATCAAGACCCTGAGCTCTCTTGGGACTTCCTAGAAACGGTGCGAAAGACAAGGAACGAGGTCAACTATAGAGGCCTGATGATGAATTATAGCGATTGGAAGAAATATGAACCAGAATTCATAAACCACATCAGAAAACTCCAGGGGAAAATCACATCTGAACTTCGACGAGCTGAGAACTAGTATTTCTCCTTGTTCCTTCCCCTAGATTCAACTGTCTTGAAGCGTTCTTTGACTGCTTTATCTGATCCATACCCTTTCCAGAAAAGCTTCATTGCTTCTTCAACAATGCGGTAATGCGTGCTTTCCAATGCTTCCTTGAATAAGTGGATGTCAACCGCCCTGTCTTCAGTTCTAGTTGACGTGAAACTTAAACCGAAATCAATGAATGCTACTTTTCCATCTGAGAGAATCATGTTGCTTGTTGTTAAGTCACCATGAATTATGTTCTTATCATGCATTTTTCTAAGGTTCTTTCCCACTTCTTCTGCGAGCGCCACGTTGTCATCGAGAATTTCGCGGAGAGGTTTCCCGTCAACAAAGCTCATAACGATTCTTTCCTTTCCGTCGGATTCAAGCAATTTAGGCCCGAGAATAGGCAGTGACTTCAGAATCTTGGCTTCCTTTCTCGTTCTTTGAGCTCTTAGCTTTTCATCGAGCAGGGGATGCCTGTATGATTTTGGAATGCGTTGCTTAACAACCGTAGCACCATCAAGATACAGTGTTGCCTCTGCTCCTTGGGCTATGGCTTTCATGCAGAGAGTACATTCAAGTTGTTTTTAATGCTTACTCGTCCATTGAAGAGAATTGGTGTATCTTGTAATTGTCATGGTCAATGAATTCCTGGAAGGCTGCTCCCCAATCTTCGAAACTCTGTGCGATTCCCAGGTCGAGAACGACTACTCTACCAGAATCGACTAAAACGTTGCGCGGGTTCAAATCCAGGTTCGCTATTCCATTGTCATGAAGCATTGTTACTGCCTGAGTAAGTTCGTCGAGGCAATCACCAAAACTTGGAGGATGTGTTCCTGACATGTATGTTTTTGCTAATGCAGTAATAGGAGCAGCCTGATTTCTCGGGTTTCGTCCGTATGCTCTTAGGTCCTCTGGATGCTCCGAAAGTGAAGCATAGAGCCTTCTAGCCCTTGGGACGACGGGCACATGCTTTGCCCGCTGAAGCATCATGAACTCATTTCTAAGCATGTCTGCAGGTGTCAACCCGTCCAACTCACCATCCGAGGGGATGAGCCAAGCAGGAGGTTCAAGTTTTATTGTAACATCCTGTCCGTCGGAATCCGTTGCTGCATAGATAATGCTTCTTGCGGGCGTATGCCACCCAAGGCCAGTAGGATATATGCAAGTAGGGTCTGAAAAACCAAGCGACTTTACTAGATTGGCATACGGCCCGTTCAACTCATCTGACATTATGCTTCCTCTTCACAGAAAATCTCGTCCATTTCCCATTGAGAAAGCTTTCGCTTATTGAGAGATGACATCGTGGTTTTGCCTTTTCTGCCTGTAACAGGGTCTCTAAGGGCCTCAAGCTCATCATGAATGTCCATCCATTCGTCATCTACCATTTTCTGTATCCTCCTTAACGTAGTCCGAGGGTTTGTGCTCCATCTTGGGAGCGTCCTTGACCATTTCTTCAATATCCATTTTGATAATACGCGGGACCTACCGTCCCGCAAGTGTGATGCTACTATGTAGTAGTTACTGGTATATAAGGGTTTCGATGTTTGTATTTATTTCAATATTGAAAAGAATGGCGTCCTCGACGACAACCCAACCTCAAGAATCAGAACAAGGGAGATTTACTGCCCATGAAACCACAAGTCCAGCCCGTCGTCTTCGAATCTTGGAACAACATGCACGTGAAAATGGAAGACTGATTGCTGCGCAGCCTTCCCATTCGCATTTACGACATTCACACCATCCGCATGAAATTTGTTCTTGAGCAAAGTTGCAACCTCTTTCACAAATGGACCTAGAAAACGCAAGTCATCCTCTTCGATATCAAAGAAGCTCTCGGCGTGCCTTTTGGGCACAATGAGAGTGTGCCCCTCGGAAATAGGATGCGCATCAGGAAACGCGACAAACCACTCATTTTCAGCAAGTATGTCTGCCTTCACCTCTTTCGCTACAATATCACAGAAAATGCAATTGCCACCCATGCAAATCCACAGACTGCCGTGTTTAAGTTATTTTCGGGTAGAGCCAAACCGCGTAAACCTCTTACAACGCTCGCAATATATAGAAATCGTCTTGACGTTCTTTCGCACTCTAGCGTTCACACCAGGTCTCAAGTACGTGTAGCAGTGCTTGCAGAACTTTAATTGGTACTTCTTGGGGATACGGGCTCTGTGACGCATTGCAAGCTTTCTGGCAATATCAACATAACGGTCTGCTCTTTTAGGATCACTCAAGAATATCTTCTCTGCTTCATCAAAATAATGTGAGATACTCTCCTGGACTATGTCACCTGCAACCATGAACCATCAGAACATATTGCCCTATAAAATGATTACCACGCAGCAAGAATCAAACTCATGACCAAGAACGAGACAAGATAATGCCCTGCGTTAATCAAGTACAACTTGAATGGCTGCCTCTCCCAAAGAACAGGATTCAACATTGTAGCGGCAACAAAACCAGCCCAAGCCAACAAGCCAACGAGAAGTCCTTCCCACGCGCTTGTAACATTGGCATAGTCAATAAACACGGCAAGAACGAAACTCATGACAAACGTAGCAACAAAACTCACGAGATAAGACTGCCATCCTGATGCCTCTTCAATTGTCTTTCTAGTAACCCTTGAGAGCATTCGCCATGGCTTCCCAAGCAAGGACTGGCTGTACCAGAACGCGCCAACAATAATGCCCGCAATTGCGGCAACGAGAATGGCAAAGACGCTTATCATACTTTAAACGCAGTAACGAAGCTTATATGCTTTTCGACTCGTCACACTTAAATACTCCCGGAACCAACACCATGTAATGGGGTTGCTTAACTGGCTGAGGAAGAAGGAAGAACAGAGAACACTCACTCTCGAAGAAATGCCTAAATTCCTCGATGAACTCGTTTCAAAGAGAGACCTAAGCAAGCAGATGCAGGAGTACAGAGAAGAACTTGCAAGACAGAAATCACTCCTCGACCTTGCCCTGAACAGACTTGAGAGTGCAGGACTCCTTAATGAAGGAATACCCCCACGAGAAAAAAGCATCGCCCTTGGAAATAAACAGAGGTATGCCCAAAGAATAAGACAGTTCATGAAAGAGCTTGACGCGCCAAAAGAGTTCAGCGCGATGGAGAATTTTGCAACTAAATTAACAGAAGACTTCGAAGCACTAAGCAAGGAAACACACAAGAACATATTCATACTCAAAGAATTCTACGCTACGAACGCAAACGATGTACTGACAACACTCGCAACAATAGAAAGAGCAACCGTAAAGGTGCGGGAGCTTCTCAGCGGGGAGCAGTCACAAAAGATAAACAACGCAAGAAAAGCCCTTGATGCATACAATGAAGCAGAACAGGCACTTGAGCTTATGAACGCAGAGAAGAAAGAACAGGACGAGGAACTCAACAGAGTAACTGCCAAACTTGAGGAATTAAAGAAGAAGCATGATGCGCTTTCAAAAGGAACAAGATTCAAGGATTACGAGAAACAGCAGGAAAGAAGCAAGAGCATAAAAGAAGAAGAAAAGAAAGTGAGCAACGGCATATTCCAGGCAATAAGCATTCTTGAACGAAGTCTAAGAAAACAAGCAAAAGACTCACTGAATGAAGAACTCATCAAAAAATACCTTATCGATCACGTTGAAGCATTAATAGAAGATTCTAAACTTCAATTTGCAGGCATCCTATCCAAGCTAGACCTGGAAAAACACGAGCCAAAGCAGAAGAAAAGAGAGAAAGCAAAGGAAGCATTAGAGCAGCTCTCAAAAACAAAACTCAACGAAGCAAGAAACAAACTTCTCGAGCTTGACAAGGAAAGAAAGGAACTTGATGCAAGATTGAAAAGCCATCCTGGAATACTTGAAACAAAGGAATTCGAAACAAGAATCCAGCACGCAGAAAAGGAAAAGGAAAGAGCAGAGGAAAGAGTTGCACAAACAGCAGCAAGGATTGAACGAATATCACTTCAACTCATGAAGCAAAGGCTGAACGAATCTTTGAAGCCATTGAACGCGGTGCTGGCGTGAACCCTGAGAAGTTATTCAAGCATTTTGGAATTACCGTTCCAAGAATGTTGAAGGTAAGGCATGCAGTATACGCTGTAAGCGATGACATCGCTGAGAAAGCACAAGGTTTCGGTGGCATGTTATTTGGAGCGGGAATACACATAGGCGACGAGTACGACGACTTCAAACCCGCACCAGGAATACTACCATTCTTATCAGAAACGGAAAAGAAAATAACAATCAACGAGAAAGCAGGCTACCTGTTTACGTGCG
>JBDRGA010000004.1:0-16850 GCA_043818175.1 Candidatus Woesearchaeota archaeon
GGGCAGTGTACATTTCCAGTTTCAGGGCCCTTCTTGCAATGGAGGAATACATCCAGGAGAGGCAGGATTACTTTGACAGCAAAAGTCAAACAGAAGGCGTATTTAAAGAAGCATTCAACAATGGCACAATCAATGGAACGCACATGGATATAATGAATGACTCAGATTTCCAACACTATCTTTCAAGGGTCAATGCCAAAGCAAGTCAAATGGACATTCTTGTTAACGCAAACATATCTCAGTTGCAGCTTGCACAGACGGACCCCTGGAATCTTGTAGTAAGTTTCACACTTGACATAAATATAACTGACATGAGAAACCTGGCAACATGGGAATTCAAGAAGGATTACGAAACCAAGGTGCCAATCGATGATATTAAGGATCCTCTATATACCATAGGAAGCATTATTCCCAATACCATACGAAGATTCAACGCGACACCATACATTGATGATACAGCAGACAAGAACGACACCACCGAGTTCGTCCGGTTCGTATCGGAATCCTTCTACTGGAACAACACAAGAGCGCCAAGTGTACTTCAGAGGTTCTATGGAAATTTCAGTCCAAGCCCATATGGTATTGAAAGTATTGTTGATCTCATCGACATAGCCGCGAATAGCGAGTGCCGCTGCTATAAGCTCTCAATCAGCACAATAGATTACATCTACTTCAGCGACAACAGGTCTTTTCCACTCGTATGTAATATCCAGAATATCAGCGCCGCTGCAGAAGATCCTTATGTGCCCTGGCTGAAACTGGATTTCAATCACACGCTGGACTATAGAATCAACGGGTCTCTGGACTTCGTGAATTGTGTATAATGATAAAGAACAAGACAAAAGGAATAGTAGTGGCACATAATCTGGTTTGGTTGAAAGAACACACGAGCCAGGCCAGAGGTCTCATGTTTAGAAAACTTCCAAAGGGCACTGCGTACGTATTTCCATTTCACTGGCCAAGACGGGAACTGATAAGCATGCTTTTCGTACCAATGGCACTTGACCTAATCTTTCTAGACAAAAATAATATGGTGGTAGAGCTAAAGGAATCATTAAAACCTTGGAAATTGTACGCCGCCAAAAAACCAGCACATATGCTCCTGGAAGTGGCAGAAGGCACGATTGCCCGTACAAAAACAACGTTCGGGGACGTTCTTAGCATTAGCTCAACGGAAGATATATAAACGGCTTCCGGGTAAATAAACACATGGAAAAAATAGAGACAGGCGTCGACAAGCTCGTTGACATTGTCGCGGAAAGAAAGAAAATATCTGTTGAGGACGCGGCAAAGCAATTGGGCGTCAGTACTGTCGTCGTGCAGGAGTGGGCGGACTTCCTGGAAGAAGAGGGTGCGATAAGCCTGGAATACAGTCTGAGCAAGGTGTATCTGGTAGAGCGAAAGCTGTCCAAGAAAGAAGTCCAGAAGAAAGAAAAGGACTACTCAAGCAAGAAGGATGCCTTCGTCAGAAAGGTAGAGACCACAGTCCAGACCCTCGACAAAGAAACTGAAGAGTTCAAATTACTTCACAAAGACTTCACACAGCTTAAAGACGCAATAGACAGCAACATAGAAGATGTCAAGGAAAAGATGAAACAGCTTTCCCATTATGAAGAACTGAAGGACAAACTTGATGTCGTGATCCTTAAACAAAAACAGAAATTCGATAAATTGGTAGAAGAAAGTCACGAGCAGATAAAGCACGAGGAGCAAAAGTACTCTGAGTTGATAAAAGGAGTTGGCATAGAAGTCCAATCTCTTCAGGGCCACCAGCAGAGAGTAGCACAAATAGAGAATACAGAGCATGCAGTAAAGGAAAGGATGGAAGCGCTTGCAATCATTCTAAAGGACCTGCAGGATAAAACGAGAGGCGAAGAGGAATATGCAAACAGGACGGAACAGCACATCAAACAAATGGCTGATTTGGGTGCAAAGATTGAGGAGGATCTAAGGACAAAGAGAGAGAAAACGTTGAATCCACTGATTAAACTGAGCGAAGAACACGCCGAAAAGATAACACATATCCAGGAAGATGTCCTTAGCAAGATTAAGAAGAAACAGGACGAAATCAGCAGTCAGGCAGGAGTTGACATCCAGGCAAGTGAAAGATTCAAGAAATTCTTCGATAGGAAGTCCCAACTTGACGCGCTTTTCAAGCAGATTGAAGACGAGCGCACAGGATTGAAGAAGGAGCTAATTGACTTGATGAACAAGGCTACAGCCTTTAATCTAATCCAGAAAGGCGCGACGGTAAAAGCACAGGTTAATGAACTCGAAAAAACGTATTCAGAAGTAGAAAAGAAGAAAAATGGGCTCAAGGACAAGATAACCAAGCTCCATGCCTTCCTACAACACTGAAATCTGACACAAAGTTTAAATACTCTCAACAGGGTATTCTGACGAGAGGTGAGTGGGTTTGAAGAAAGGATTCTCATTACGTAGGCATAAGGACACGCCGGAGGCATCTCCCCAACTGCCAACTACACCCAAATTAGCATCTGAAGATACGACAAAACCCCCTCAACCTTTGCTCAAACCCCAAAGACCCCCAGAAGCAATAAAACCGGAACTGATAACAACAGCCAATGCTGAGATTATCAAAGAGTTGGATACGTACGAATTCTATGCGCAGGACATTCCGATTACAATACATGTGGTAAGAAGGAAGGGGGAGTTCGTTCCAATATACGAAGTAAGCATTTCATCAGTGAGTAGAACCACTGAATTCATCCTTGAGAAGATACGTCAGGAATTGATTAAGAAAATAAACCTTGGAATCGTTGACCTTACGGACGAGAAGAAAAGCACTGTCATAGAAGAAAGCTTCAAGGAAACAATAGGAGTGCTCATCAAAAGGTACTTTCCGGACCTCGATGACAGCACGAAGAGTTTTCTAAGTAGTTACTTGGTCATGAAGTCTCTTGGGCTGGGAAACCTAGAATTACTCATGGCGGATGTTTCTCTTGAAGAAATAGTAATAAATGATGCGTCAGAACCAGTTTGGGTATATCATAAGAAACATGGATGGCTAAAGACAAACATATTCATGCGTGATGAGGACCAGACAAAACACTATGCATCAGTCATAGGAAGGAAAGTTGGGAGGCAGATTACAGTCCTCGAACCCTTATTGGATGCACACCTGGACGAAGGAGATCGTGTAAACGCCACCTTGTTGCCAATAAGCACGGCTGGAAACACGATGACCATCCGTAAGTTCTCAAGAGACCCATGGACGATTCCTAAGTTTATACGTGCAGGAACAATCTCTGCTGAAGCTGCAGCGCTCATATGGCTCGCGATGGAGTATGAAATGAGCGCCATAATTGCAGGAGGCACTGCATCTGGAAAGACGAGTATGCTGAACGTTATAGCAAACTTCTTTCCACCAAACCAACGTATTCTAAGCATAGAAGACACAAGAGAAATTCGACTGCCCAAATTCCTCCATTGGGTTCCTTTGAACACAAGACTTCCCAATGCGGAAGGCAAGGGAGAAGTAAGCATGGAAGACCTTCTCGTGAACTCACTTCGTATGCGTCCCGACAGAATTTTGGTTGGAGAAGTAAGAAGGAGAAGGGAAGCCGAAACTCTTTTCGAAGCAATACACACAGGCCACTCAGTCTACGCCACGTTTCACGCCAATAACGCTAAAGAGACAGTGGAAAGGTTGACCAATCCACCAATAGACGTTCCAAAAGTCATGCTTCCCGCAATTTCACTTATTATCGTGCAGTTCAGAAACAGGCGTACTGGTAAGAGGAGAACGTTCCAGATAGCAGAGATAACAGAAGACAGCACGCCAAACGTTCTTTTGCAGTACGACAACGAAAAGGATAAGCTTGTCTGGACTGGAAAAAGCAAGACGCTCTTCGAAACACTGAAGCTTTACACAGGACTTACTCTTCTGGACATACAGAAAGACCTGAAAGAGAAGGAAAAAATTCTGGATTACATGATTAAGAACAACATAGACACCATCGATAGTGTGGGTAGAGTAATAGCGGAATATTACACTGACAGGGCGAACCTGATGAAGAATGTGCGTACTGGTACGCCATTGCAATAAAATGCTTCTCTACAAGAACATAGCACGCAGGTTTCCAGAGCTCAACGTTAAACTTCTACAGGTTCGTCGAGGAGAAACTCCCGAGTACTACGTTAAGAAAACATTGACTACTGCCCTGATGCTCTCTGGCGGCTTGTCCATCATAATATTCATGTTTACCAAGTCGTTTGGTGCTGTGCTTGTATTTCCATTCCTTGCAATAATAATGTTCTTCTATTTTCTCAGGCAGGTCGACCTGCAGGTAGAGAAAATACACAAGATGATAAACACAGAGATAGTGTATGCGGGCAGGTTTCTCATAATTGAATTGGAGTCTGGCGTTCCGATGTATCAGACATTCAAGAACCTGGCCAAGAATTACGAGAATCTGGGCAGGTATTTTCAGGAAATAGTGGACAATATAGACCTTGGAACAACAATGGAAGATGCGATTAATGAGGCTCTAACTTTGAACCCTTCTCCAGAATTGAGGAAGATATTATGGCAGATACTTAACAGTATGAAGACAGGAAGCAATGTAATGGCAAGCTTGAAGAGCGTTCTTGACCAGATAGTACGCGAGCAACAGATAGCTGTGAACGAATATGGAAGAAAACTAAACCCTCTTGCAATGTTCTATATGATGATTGCAGTAATAGTGCCTTCTTTGGGAACTACGATAATGGTTGTTCTTGCGACATTCCTTGGACTCAACATAAGTCTGGTAATTTTGTTGGTTATTGCAATGCTGCTTGGATTCGTTCAGTTCATGTTCCTGGCGATGATAAGGAGTTCGAGGCCTCCAATGGACGTATGACCCATGCAAATGAAGTTGGGAAAGGGAAGCCGTCTTCATTCAAAGGAAAATCTCCTTTCAAAGGCAAGCACGGACTCATCGTTATTTCGGGCGTGAGCTTTGTCTTTGGTCTGATAATATTTATTCTGTCATTGATTATTGGTAATGGCACTTTCGCTGGTGTGCTTTACCTTATTGGCTTGCTTATCATGACATTCAGCGTTGCACTCTTCGTTATATGGGTGTTCCTCATGAATTTTCTCAGGAAAGCAAATAAGAGCAATCTTGAGAAGAAGGCAAAAGAGGACAAGGAAGTCATAAGTCAATCTAGTATAAGGAGTCTTAGAAAACAGAGAAAGAAAAAGAAGGAAGCACATCTCATGCGCAGATACCTGTTAAAGGCAGGTTATGAAGACGTGGATGAGCACAGGTTCGCGTTAAAACTATTCAGAATTGCAATTGGGATTACCGCTGCATTGACTCTCTTGGTAGTAATTTTTGGAATAGTTCTGAAGCCAGGCGCTGGCAACATACTTCTTTTTTTGACTGGATTGTGGACTGCAGTATTTGTTCTTATACTGGGGTTGATGTGGATGTCCGTCTACGTTTACCTAGACCTGAGGATGTACAGAAGAACGCAGGCAATCGAAGAAGTGCTTCCTGATTTTCTGCAATTAACGTCAGCCAACATATCAGCAGGCATGCCAATTGATAGAGCATTATGGTTTGCCGTAAGGCCAAGGTTTGGAATTCTGGCCAAGGAGATTGAGGAAGTTGCCAAGAGCACCGTGGCTGGAGAAGATTTAGGAGCTGCGCTTCAGAACTTCGCCAACAAGTACGATTCAAAAATACTGTCAAGAAGTATTTCGCTTTTGTTAGAAGGACTTTCTGCGGGAGGCGAGATGGCGGAGCTCTTGAATAAAATATCTGTCAACATTCAGGAACTGAAGATTATGAAGAAAGAGATGGCCGCATCAGTAATGACTTATGTTATCTTCATAACTTTCGCATCAATATTGGCCGCGCCTTTTCTGTTTGGGTTGGCGACACAGCTTCTCATCATAATAACGAGCATAATGGGAGTTATCGGTGATTCAGCAGGTGGAGGCGGTGGTGGCTTTTTCTCTCTCAGTTTTAATGCCAATGCAATAAGCATCAAGGACTTCAAGATATTCTGCGTCGTCATGCTTTCAATAACTGCATTCATGTCCACTGTAATAATAAGCACAATCAGGAAGGGAACTGTCAAGGAAGGAATCAAGAATATTCCAATAAACATTGCAATAACCATTGCTCTTTATTTCCTCGCTACTTCACTTCTTGGAACAATGCTATCAGGATTCTTCTGAATGCAGATGTATAACAGTATACAAAAGCCCTCAAGAATCGTAATATTTATATAGTGCTTCGTGCCAGAACGTCGTAACACGCTCATTCAATAGAGGTGATCGTGAGGTGAACTCAATGCGCAAAGGACAAGCAGCAATGGAATTTCTTATGACGTACGGCTGGGCAATACTGGTCGTATTAGCAGCAATAGGCGCTCTGGCGTACTTCGGTGTGCTGAGCCCAGACAGATTCCTGCCCCCGAAATGTACGATAACTGGCGGATTCAGCTGTACAGAGTACAGAATCGATGCGACAGGACCAATAGTAAAAATTCAAAACAACTTGGGCGTAGATAGTACTGTAACCAATGTCAACATAGAAGTGAAGACTGAAAGTTTCGAATCAGTAGGAGGAGCTTCATGCGGCGCTAACATCATTTTCGCTACAAGTACTGTGGTCAATAATGGTGATTATGTATTCATTGGTAAGACTGCAGATGCAGCAACAAATCGCGTCGCCTTTACAACGGATACGTGCACTCTCTTAACTGGTAAGTTCAGAGGAACGATAACAGTTGACTACGTCAAACTCGGAGAAAGTGTAGCTCACCAAGCAAGTGGTGACATTAGCGGTAACGTCGAAGGTTAAGCAACTCTGAATTCTTTTTCTTCTTTTTCAATTCCACATTCTTCCACGTTCTTAGGGCCAGTTCTTTCGATGTATGGGGTATCCTTTCGAGCGAGGATGTCGAGTGGTCTTCCATGGAAGGAAACTTTTAGCAATAATTTCCTCTTATACAATACCATTGCTTCGAAAGAGAGGAGGATCAAGTCCATTTGGGACTGGATGGAATAGGACATTCCAGAGTGATACCGAGAGATATAATGGAGATGCATGCGATACCTTGCTTTGTCAGACAAAAACAGACCTCTCAAAACCTTTATAAATCCAGTTTGTGAGAGTAATACGATGCAACGCAAAGCCCAGGCAGCTATGGAATTTTTGATGACATACGGCTGGGCCATCATGGTAGTTCTGGCTGCGATTGGTGCTTTAGCTTATTTCGGGGTGCTCTCTCCTGATAGGTTCCTGCCTGAGAAATGTGTGATTAATGGAGGGTTCAGTTGTACAGAGTACTTGATAACAAGCACAGGTCCTGGATTTAAGCTACAGAACAATCTTGGAGTTGACGCAGCAATTGTGCGAATTGACATCGAGCACAAGAGTGGGACAAATGCGGGATGCCCGCCATTCTACTATATCAAGATAGGCAACCCAATTCCTGTACCGGAAGACATACCTGTGGATAATGGAGATTCTGTAGGGTTCAAACCCCCTGGGTATTCTGGTTTACCCGCCTGGCTGGAAATCAAGAAAGCTTCTCCTGTGGCGTGTCAGATGTCTGGCAAGTATAGAGGCACGATAAAAATCGTATACAAGAAGTCAGGAGAGTCACTAACTCACATAGCTTCTGGTGAAATATTAGGCAGTGTCGAGTGAAAAGCTTATATACGTTGGCCCATAGCTCTTTTCAATGAACCGCAAAGCCCAGAGCATGACGGACTTTCTCGTTACGTATGGCTGGATGATGGTAGTCAGTATTGCAGTCATTTCAGCACTTGCCTGGTACGGTGTTACTAGCTTTGAAAAGTACATTCCAACGACGTGCACGACTACAGGACTCGTGCATTGTTCGGACTATGCAGTCTACGACAACGCAGTACAGTTTCGCCTCAAGAACAATCTAGGACAGCCAATAACTGGAATGGTCGTTACAGTAGAAGGTTTGGGGAATTACAAGGATGTTCAGAAAACAATAACATATGACAAACTTGATTCTGAAGACCTTACCGTTCC
The DNA here is from genome assembly GCA_043818175.1 of Candidatus Woesearchaeota archaeon. Classification (GTDB taxonomy): domain Archaea; phylum Nanobdellota; class Nanobdellia; order Woesearchaeales; family JBDRGA01; genus JBDRGA01. The sequence goes on from JBDRGA010000004.1 coordinate 8,031, forward strand.
AATCATTGTGCCAATAACGGACAAAGGAACGTTCACCGGAGCAATAACAATAGAGTACACAGGAAGGGACAAATCAATAAGTCATTCTATAAAAGGAAAGATAACAGGCACACCAGAGCTAACAACAGAAGTACCAGAAGAAGCAGCTCCTCTTCCCATAGGCCAACAAGAACCCCAACCAGTGCCTGACCCGATATTCGTGCCCGGGCCCAAAGGTGGAGACAACATCACGCTCGCCTGACCAAAGAGTTTATTATTCAGCTAGCGATTGCTAAAACATGATTCTGCACACAATTCCATATCACGAAGCCATTCCCGAGCAAGTCGTGAAACTAGTACTCCAGGGATTCACAGAATCAGGACGGAAACCTGAACTTAGAGAAGAAAAGGTTGTTCTTGATTCTAGTGACGAAGATCTATCAATACGCGCAATTGGAGCGGTAGTTCATGACATTCATGGAGGTATGTTCTTGGGAGGTAAAACAACGTTAACTGCAGCAATACTGCAAAATCTGCCTTCTAGTACAGGCGTAATAGTATTTGGAGCAGAGCCGCGCGAGGAACTCTTAGGTAATAAGAATGTCATTCATGTGGGCATAAGGACATTGAATGAGAAAACTGCATCTGCTCTCAATGGAACTACATGGTTCAGCATGAATGAAATAATGCGTGAATCATTGCAGGAAGTAAGTGATAGCGTGATGAGCGTAGCCAAGGAATGGAAAGCCCTTTACTTAAGCGTTGACATGAATGTGGTGGATCCTGCTTTTGCACCCGACGTGCTGAATCCAAGTCCAGGAGGACTTTCTGCACGAGAGCTTATTCATTTCGTTCAACGGCTGAAACGGCTCAAGAATCTTGCTTTTGTTGATGTGGTGGGTGTGAAACATGATGCAGGGCTTCAGACAAGCAGTCTTGCAGCAAGGCTCATTCTTGAATTGTGCTAGATTAGTGTCTGGGCAAACGTTCCTACAAAATGCCCTAAGATTAAAGATGCCACGGTAAAGAAGATGCCCAGAGCAAAATACTTTATTTGCGAGCCGCCTTTGAGGAATACTGTGAACACGACCTGGCGTATCATGACAGCTACGAGTATGGTTATTCCTGTGGCCGTGCTTGAATTCCCGAGAATGATGAAACTCAACAGCAAATCGATTGCCAGTTCAGATACTGAAATTGCATAGAACGAGTCTACAAATTTGTTATGGATTGTGGAAGCGGTGAGGTAACTGATGATGGCGTGCATAAGAATTGTAAGCACGATTACTATCATCGCATAACCAGTAACAAGAAGAATGCCCTTTTCAGGGGTTCCCTGTTCAGAATAATATGCTATAGTTCCAATTCCTAATACTAGGATAAGAATAACTACTATGCTGGTGGAGAAGATAATCTTTCCAATCCCGTTCCAGAAGCTTTGTTTTTCATCTCCAGTATCAACAAGAAGGATTGCCTGCCTGAGAAGTGCATCAGGGAGTCCTTTTGCTTTGTAGTACTCGGATGCCTCGTTCAGACTCTTTCCAAGGCGCATCTTCCAGCGTATCTTGCTAGCAAGTTTCTTGGCTGAGAGTGGTATAAGTGGCATACAGAGCTCCGAACAGTGATTTTATTTAAATATTGTCGAGATTGCTGGTTTATAAAGGAAAACTGTTCTTGTGTGGCAAATCTTTTTAAAGCGGCACTTCATCCCTTATTCATGGGACGGATCAAGACACAACGAGTAAAATCAGCAACGCTGGACCTGTTCCAGCGTCATCAGGAAGAAGTCACGACGGATTTCGTCAAGAATAAAGAGCTTGCTGGAAAGCATGCTCAAATTGGCTCTAAGAAAATCCGAAATGTCGTGGCGGGCTACCTGACAAGGCTGAAGCGGGCGGAGTAATTCAATGGAGGACAACTCCATATTTATAGGGCCGAAGCCTTTCATGAATTATGTTACTTCTGTGATTATGCAGTTCACAACATTGAACAATTCTGAAGTGATAATAAAAGCGCGAGGGAAATTCATCTCAAGAGCTGTTGACGTGGCTGAAGTGGCTATAAAACGATTTCTTAAAGATCAGGTCAAAGTTAAGAACATAGAGATTTCCAGCGAAGAATTCAAGAACGAAGAAGGTAGGATGATACGCGTTTCCACGATTGACATAACGTTGGAGAAGGCCTGACAGCGTATCTTTTATAAACAGGTTCTTGCCTTATCGTTCATGCATTGGAATGTAGCTTTGGCAGTGGTGCTGATTGTAGGCGCATTCTTCATGGTTCACAGCACAATAACAGGAAACGTGGTTCAGACAGACGTGCCTGCAACAGCATATGCATACGTTGGTCATTCGGTGGTATCGAGCAGCGATGGATTGAGTGATACGTTCTACCATGTTGATTACATGGGCAGTTCTCGAGTGCTTACCGCTGAAGACGGAACAATTGCAGGCAGGTACGAATATGCACCTTTTGGCGGCACATTTGGAAAACCATCACGAGGATATTTGGGCTTGCAGCATGAAACCACTGGAATACTTGCGGGCGTCAGGACACTTGATCCAGGCACTGGAAGATTCATGCAAGTAGACCCGATATGGTCAGGCGGAAGCAGTTATTCCTATGCTGACAACAATCCTCTCATCAAGCAAGACAAGGATGGGAGGGCAGCCCATTATGTTGAACCATACATGCCTCCAAGCACGGAAAAGTATTTTGGACAGGCATCTGGTGCCGTTGCTGCCGCGCTGATGGGAAGCAATCATCCACTTAAAGGATATCTTGGGCCGAGCAAGAAAGATGGCTCGAATGATTTTGGCATACTTATTTATCACGATTCAGGTCCATTTGACATCAGGCGCGAAGCATCTGAGGTTGGAGACAAGCTCGTTGAAGTTCCAATAGTTGGTATTTCTGAGACGTACTTCACCAACGGATATGACGAGACAAAGCTCACTGCAGATTTGGCCTACTTCTTCAGCACCAGCGCAAGCCCCAACAGAGAGTCATTGCAGGACTTTGCCTCCACTTTGAACAGTGTCTCTTTTGGAGATGAAATGTCTGCTGAATCTGTTCTGCCAGAGCTTCATACAGCATTTGAGACGACCAGAACGGCAATCCAGGCACAAATTGACGCAGTGAAACTCATTGGAGGAGACACCAAACCATATGAGAAAGCCCTTGCTGATTTAACTCGACAGGAACAACTAGTGTACAGCCAGTACAAACATGACGTGCCCATCCCCCAGGAGATGGTTGAACGAATCGTTGCAAAGGCATTGCCTCCAACGCCACAGTGACCTTTAAATAATCCCACGTTGTCCAGTACATAAAGGGCCCGTGGTGTAACCTGGATAGCATAAGTGGCTTCGGACCACTTGACGGGGGTTCGAATCCCTCCGGGCTCATCTTTTTTTTTTGTGGGCTCGAGCGTAGCGAGACCCACCATCCCGATCAACCCTGATAAGGGTTGTTCTGAATCCCTCCGGGCTCACTTTTCATAATGTCTGCAGGAAGTCCCACACTGCGATAAAAAGGTCGCGTCTTTGCACTATTCCCTTTACTTCTCCTTCGATTATGACTGGCATTGCCTCAAAGCCCTTGTCGACCATTAATTTCATCAGCTCAAGGATATCCATTTCTCTCTGAACAGAACTGAGCGACGTGCTCATTATCTCTCTTGCTTTTCGTCCTGATAGTTTCCTGTTGAGGGAAAGTTCAGAGATGACATTTCGTCTGGTGATTACACCCAAGGGAACTGAATCCTCAGTAATCACTGCGAGATCATCTGAAACTAAGGCACGAATTGCCGTGATGAGAGGAGCGTCTGCTCTGATTAATTGAACTGGATGCATGATGGTATTCATGCTGGGAACTCTATGTGTTAGAAGTGATAATGGCATTTCTGCCAGCACATCCAGAAAATCACTTATCGTAAACATCAAGTTGTTCCTGACGAGATAATTCTTGCCAAAAACGCGCATAATTTTTCCGGCTTCTTCCATTGTCTTGCCCTGCCATTGTATGACCTGGCTGGCGAAGGGTCTTGCAGAATCCAAAAGGTGGTCCATTGGTGAATCCATAGCCAGTATTGCCCGTTCAGAGAGAACCTGACCCCCAATTATTATGTGTGAATGATCATTTTGAGTTATGGCGTTGCATGCTTCTGCGAGGGTGGCATCCGCCTTAAGTATAGGTCTAGGCGTAAAGTTCGCTTGTTTTTTGAGGTGAAAATGTAATGTAGCCTTGTGTCTGCTGATTCCTGGTTTGTGCTGTCTCAACGCAATTGCTGCAATGACAATAACAACCAAGATTGCCAGAAGGATAAAGTACGTGTCAACCCATTTTGGCTTAGCGAACTTCGTGACTATTTGCACGTCATCCGTGTCCAAATGTTCTTCTTGTGTTTGATTTTGTATGTTTTGCCTGTCTTCAAATAGTCCAGGTCCCCTACCTGATAGATTGGGCGTCTCAGAATTATTATTGTCCAGTATGACCACTGAAGGAAGTTGCTCTCCTGGAATAAGAAAATTCACGGTTACAATCTGACCAGGAAACCCTTCTACCGTTCCATTGGCAGAAATGAAATAAGTACCATTACCCAAGGGCACGACCTTGGTATTTACACTTGCAGTTGCCAAAGGCAACAAAAGCAAGGCGATTAATGCAAAAGCCCACCTCATTTTCCTTCCTTGTTCTTTGAGCTTTTAATGTGTATCGCCTCACGAAACCATTTTATAGAGAAACGTACAAGATAGAGCATGGTGAGTATGAGACTCCTGAGGAAGTATGCTGAAGTGTTTCAAGCTGGAAGTTATCTGGCAGGGGGTGTTCTGAGTATTGTTGGTTTTGTTTGCATACTTGGTCTGGGATTCATCATGTGGCGTACAAAATACCCCCAACCAGCGTACGAGTTTACATTATGGCAGGCATTGTTCTGGCAGTTCTTCGTCATTGTCGCACAGAACATAGGAGGAATATGGTATTATACGCTGCTAGATAATCTCATTCTTGGAATCATAATACTAGCGGGTATTGTCTTTGGATACTTCACGTTGGATGACCGGGAGCCAAGACTCCCTGCGTTACATGAATTGGCAGATATGATGCTCGGAAAAAGACATAGGCGCTGAAAGATTTCTGGTTTTTGAGCAGTAAGGCACTTGAAGAATGCTTCCTTTGCTAATTTCATGGGAATCAGAACACTTATCGGAACGTTGGCATTGATGGGCATTGCGGCATATGGAGGGTGTGCCGTTGGAAGAAACGAAAGCCCTAACAATATGGCATACAAAGTTGAATTGTTGGAAGACCAGGCATACCTTCGCGCTGTCTCTCTTGACAGAACGTACCCACTCTATTGCGTGAACGGTGACGTCTTCATGGGGGGCTTTGACCACCACCTCCAGGGCGTGAAAGCGTTGGCTTTTGCAGACACTTCATCGACGCCGGAAAGTACATTGGAGAAGACAGTTGGCATGCTTGGGACAATGGTAAGGGACCTCAGGAGAAATGTATCTTCCCGTTGAGATAAACTCCTTTATCCAACCGCACAGGTCTCCACGTGTCAAGCACTAATTCTGCCTTCAACCATTCAGCCAGTTCTTTTGGATTGCCTATTGTTGCTGATAATCCTACCAATTGCATCTTTGGAAGAATTTGGCGTAGAATAGTAAGAACGATTTCAAGAGTTGGTCCCCTGCCTGCATCATTCAGCAAATGGATTTCATCCGCAACAAGCACTTTGACCTGTGAGAGCCATGGAGTCTTATGTCTGATTAACGAATCGAACTTTTCGGAAGTCGTAACGATGACATCGTACTTTGCAAGATGCGCATCAGAACTGTCTGCATCTCCACTTGATATTCCTATCTTCAGGTCTGGATAATCCTTTGTGAACTGCCTGTACTTCTCTGCTGCCAACGCTCTTAATGGAACGATGTAGACTGCCTTTCCTTTATCATGATAAATAGCATTGAGCATGGCGAGTTCTGCCACCAATGTTTTTCCAGAAGCTGTTGGCGTGCAAACCAATAGATTCTTGTCCTCGAACAACCCGGCCTTTATTGCCTTCCATTGGCTAGGTCGTAGTTCTTCGAATCCTTTCTTCTCTAGAATTGCGTAGACCTTTGGGGGTATCTGGTCCTTCAGCTGGGATATCTTCATGAAGAGAATAAAAAAGAGTTCTGTATTTATTCCTTCTTCTCAGGCTCAACTTTTGCTTCGGGTTTCTTGCTCTCTATGGCCTTTTCTTCTTTCTTTGAAGCTTCCCGGGTTTCCTTCTCAGGTTTGGCCTTTGATTTGGGTTCCACTTCTTCTTTTGTATCTGCTGATTTATTCACCTTTGGCTCTCCTTCTGTTTTTTCAGCCGGAGTTTCTTTGACAGGCTTCTCTTCCTTCTTAGGCTCTGCCTTTGGCTTGTCTGCATGTGCTTCTTTCTTGGCTTCAGAAGGAGCTTCGCCTTCCTTGGGCTCTTCCTTCTTTTCCTCGATTAAGGGGTCTTTGCCGTACTTCACGACCATGAGATTGACCTGTGCGGTTTTGGAGTAAATCGTGTTTCCCGCAATAGTCTTCCTTAATCTTAATCCTCGCCTTCCTGGCTTCATACCCACGCCACCTGAAAGAAGAGCTTTCTTCCTGTTCGCGCCTTCTACATCTCGGCGCATAGGGAATCCTGCATAATCAGAACCACCTTGAACCTTGAATTCGTATCCTGCAAGATTTAGCACTTCGCCCTTGATAGTGTCGCCTATCTTCTTTCCGAGCAATGGTTTGCAATCGTCGTCTTTGAGATCTAGTTTCCTTGTCTTCCCCGTCTTTGGGTCTGCAATATTCACTTTCAGTTCCATTTTGGTCCTCCCGAGGGTCTTAACCTCAGCGTGTATTGCTGGGGAAGGGGAGTTGCTTTTTAAAGGTTTGGTCGTTGAAACGTCGTTAATTCACCGAATATCTATTATATGAGTAAATCCATCCCAAGCAGCATGTACGCGACAGATTCAAAGCCATGGCGGATTCTCTGCTACGGAGACTCGAATACGTGGGGCTGGGTTCCGTCAAGCATGGGTGCAAAGAGATACGACAAGGCCAACCGCTGGCCTGGCGTACTACAAACTCTGCTTGGAGATTTATACGAAGTTATCGAGGAAGGTCTGGGAGCACGAACAACAATGTTCGATGACCCGCGACCAGAATTCCCGCTAAGAAATGGTCTGGAGTCATTGCCAATCATACTGGAATCTCACTTACCGTTGAAATACGTGATTCTGATGCTCGGTACAACAGACACAAAGGAAATGTTTGGCTTAAACGTTGAAGAAATTGCAAATGGCATGCGACAATTAGTTAGAACAGTAAAGCGCATGAAGCTGATTGAAGATGGAGTTCCAGCAAAGATACTTGTTGTTGTTCCTCCAATAGTAAAGGAAGATGCAGATTTTGCTTCGAAGCTTTTTAGAGGAGGCACAGAGAAAGGAGCTGGATTAGTCGAAACGTATGCGCGTGTTGCCAAAGAAGAGGAAGTCTTCTTCCTCAACCCGACCAACGAAGTACACGTGGACCCGGAAGAAGGTGTGCACTTGGATAACATAGGTCACAGGAAACTGGCGAAAATGATTGCAGACAAGATACTTGCAATGAATTGACAAATTTCTCAATTAATGCGAGCAAGCTTGCTCAAAACAAACTACCCACTTCCCTCAACGCGTCAATCCTTCCTTCAGGATTTGAATCACAAAGTCGCAGGTCACGTTTGACTTTGACAACTTTGCGGTCATTTGCATTGTCCTTGACCCGTTGAATCTGAATTTGTTCATGCGGTTCACCGCGCATGTTGTTGATAACGTATCCAACTGTTTCTCCGCCGAACGAAGTTATTACTCTCTGGACATCAGCCATCTCGTCCACAGGACTGCTTTCTGGAATGGTTACAATATGGTATCTTGCTGAAGTGAGTGCTCGGGTTATTTCTCGTAGCCTTTCTGCGTATACCTCGGCATGTCTGATATATTCTGATTTCAGGTATGCTGAGATATCAGGCCATCCTGCGTTTATTGCCATCATTACCAATTTGTTAGTGTCTCTCAGGTTTTCAATGCTTCTTGTTATAGCGCCGACTGAAGAAAGCAGTCTTTCAAGCCCTGCGGTTGGCTCAACGTCAATCACAATATCTCTAGTGCCATCACCTTTTGCTTTATGGTACACATCAATCAAAGACGCAAACCTGGACACTGAGGCTACATCCGTTGGAGCACCAAAGAAAGAGGTAACCATATCGCAGAAGGGAATCAAACCATAATCCCCTGAAAATTGCGAGAGGTATTCATTCACTTCAACTCCCGCACGCTGGGCCTCACTTATCGGTTGAAATGACATTGGATCGAGTATGGCAATGTCCAGGTTATCAGTTCCCGATGGTGTGATTGTATTTGGTGGGTGTGCCATTTCACCTAATGCGAGAACTTTGGTAAGGGAATGGCCCCCGTCATAGTCCACCATAAATGATCTTCCAGACGCTGATTGGTGCAGTGCAAATGCCGCGGCTATCGTGCTCTTTCCAACACCTCCCTTTCCGGCAAAAATTGTGACCTGCATTGAGAACGGGAAACCTAGGTCCATTTAAATGTTGTAGTTGTTGGAATATTTTCAACTCCTCCGAGCGAAATCATTTAAAGAATAGGGATGTAGCGGTTTCATGGGGCATAACACAGTGCATTGGACAATCCATGTATCTTCAGGTGAAGACTTCCTGGCGAAGTACAACAACGCCACTGCTGAAGAGATGGAATTGGTATTCAAGGCACTGGGATGGCCTCTGAATGATTCTTGAAAATACTTTAATTGCAA
>JBDRGA010000005.1:0-22897 GCA_043818175.1 Candidatus Woesearchaeota archaeon
GCATAAGCAATACAGGTCCAAGCGATATTAATTACGTGACGTTCACACTCTTGGACAGTAAAGGGTATGAGGTGGTTGGACCAAGACAAAAGTATATTGGAAATCTTCAATCTGATGATTTCGAGACTGAACAGTTCAGTATTCACATCGCAGATGATGCATCACGCGATGAAAACTTAACGCTACATATCTCGTACAGAGACTCGTACAACAGACCATACGATGACAAAGTGGAATTGCTAATGCACGTATACTCTACAGGCGAGGCAAGGAAGCTTGGTCTTTTACCAGCACCTAATATTAGTGGATGGATTATATTCATCATCATCCTGGTTCTGGTTGTGGGCATCTGGTACTGGCGAAGAAAGAGGCATAAGAGGAAATAGATGTTCAGAGACAGCCTAGTGCTGGCGTGGGGAAACATCCGCGGAAGAAAACTGCGGAGCTTCCTCACAACGATTGGCATCATTATAGGAGTCACCGCCATAATAGGACTGATAAGCGTGGGTCAGGGACTGCAAGCATCAATAACCGACCAGTTCGAAAAAATAGGGTCAAACAGACTCTATGTCTTTCCAAAGAGCGCAGGGTTTGGACCTGGAGGTCTGGGAGCAGGACTCAGTCAGGACGATGTCAATGTTCTCGAACGAACAGGACAGTTCGAATTCGTAACTCCATACTACAATCAGAACGCACAAGTAGAATACAGAAAAGAAAAGAAGTACACTAACATAATAGGAATACCAACCGATAAAACAAAAGAAAGACTCGAATCATATGACGTGACTATTGCATCTGGTCGGTTCTTCGTCACAGGAGAGAAGACAAGCGTGATTCTGGGTTCCAAGGCTGCAGAAGATGGATTTGGACGAGAACTGCGAATAAACAATAATATAGAAATTAATGGATATAAACTGAAAGTTGTTGGAATCCTTGAAAGCATCGGAACACCCGATGATGATTCTGCTATATACGCACCAATAGACACCGTTCGCGAGATGTACAATGAGCCTGAAGGCGTGAGTTTCATTGAAGGAAAAGTAAAACCAAGCGTAGACATAAACCAGCTCGCAATCAAGCTAAGAAGAGATTTGAAGAGAGCAAGAAACAACGAGAATTTTGAAGTGCAAACTCCAGAACAATTATTGCAATCATTTGGAACTGTACTTACAATAGTTCAAGTTGTGCTCATAGGAATAGCCGCAATAAGCCTCTTGGTGGGAAGTATAGGAATCCTGAACAGCATGTACACATCAGTGCTGGAAAGAACCAAAGAAATTGGAATCATGAAGAGCATAGGCGCAGGCACAAATCAAATACTGCTCGTCTTCCTCATGGAATCAGGAATCATAGGATTTACAGGAGGGATTGTTGGAGCCATATTCGGTTCGCTGCTTGGGCTCGCCATGAACCAAGTGACAAAACAAGCAGGCCTTGGAATAATCAACATAAGCTTCAACCCGTGGCTATTCGTTTTTGGAGTGGTGTTTGCAACAGTGGTTGGTATGCTTGCAGGATTTTTACCCGCGAGACAGGCAGCCAAACTAAAACCAGTTGACGCTCTGAGGGAAGCATGATACAGGACTACCTCAAATTAACGTTCAAAAACCTGAAGAACAGGAAGGTAAGAAGCTGGCTTACCATTCTAGGTGTTGTTATAGGCATAGCAACCATTGTCGCGCTCGTAAGTATAGGTCAGGGACTGCAGAATGCTATAGAAGTACAATTCCAGCGATTTGGCACTAGAACATTGATGGTTTTGCCTGGAGGCGCAAATGGACCTCCAAGCCAGTACTTCTTCCTAACCCAAGATACAGCAGACTTCCTTGGAGGAGTAAAGGGAGTGGATTATGTTTCTCCATTACTCACTAGAAGCACAACAGTGGAATACAGAAGAGAGCAACAATTTCTTGCCATAAACGGACTTGATCCTGTGGAAGGTACCAAAACGCTCATACTGCGAGACAGTATTCCTATTGAGGGAAGACATCTTCAGAAAGGGGACAAGTACACAGCAGTCATAGGATATAAGGTTGCAACGGATACTTTCAACCAGGATATCCAAACAAAGACAAGCATTCTGATCAACAACCAGAAATTCAAAGTGGAGGGCATAATTAAGGAAACGGGAGGGCAGGACGACTCAAATATATACATTCCAATTGAAACTGCAAGAGAACTATTTGGTGCTGGAGATCAGGTTAATGTAATTGCAGTAACAATAAAAGAAGGCCTGGACATACATGACGTTCAGATGGATATCGAACGAAAATTAGATCGGAAACTTGGAGAAGATTCCTACACCGTTTACACTCCAGACCAGATTCTTAAACAAATAGGCAGCGTCATAGGCGTTGTTCAGGCCGTGCTTGTTGCAATTGCAGCAATAAGCATTCTTGTTGGAGCTGTTGGAATCATGAACAGCATGTACACCTCAGTACTGGAACGAACAAGAGAAATAGGCGTGATGAAAGGAATAGGCGCTTCAAAGGCAACAATACTAACAATCTTTCTTCTGGAATCCGGGTTCCAAGGACTTGCTGGAGGAATAATTGGAGCAGCAATAGGAATGATACTTGCCAAGGGAACTGAAATAGGGGCGAAGCTTGCAGGATTTGATTTGCTTCTAATAAAATTTGATCCTACGGTGATATTATTCGCGCTTGCATTTGCGATGATAATAGGCATGGCCTCAGGATTCTTCCCTGCATGGCGCGCCTCAAAGCTGAATCCAGTGGATGCATTACATTACGAATGAAAACCAATTTAAAGAACGACTCCAAGAATACCCCATGGACCCTGAGAAGCTAAGCCAGGCAACATTCATATTGCTATTATTGCTCGTTGCAGCACTCTCAGTGCTTGTAGTGTGGCCTTTCTTGTTATACATAATATTCAGCCTTATCCTAGGTTACATATTCTATCCTGTGTACGTATGGCTTCTGAAAAGATTGAAGTCGGAAGTATGGACTGCAGGAATTATGATAATCCTGCTGTTAATCATAATAATCGTTCCTGGGGCTCTAGTAACTGCTAAGCTAATTCCTCAGACACAGAAAGCATTATTTGCATTGGGCGATGCAGAATTCTTTTCTGGAGCTGAGCACTACATTGCCAGCATAACTGGAAAAGAAATTTCACTCACACCATTCATCCAGAGCATAACTGAGAACGCCAAAACGTACCTGGTGCAGAACGCCACCAAATTCATAAGCAGTGCAGCAGACGTTGCACTAGGAATTTTCGTGATGTTCTTCGTGCTCTATTATACGTTCAGGAAAGGACCTGAAATCTTCCAGAAAGTAACTAACTTCATACCACTCAAGAAGAAGCATAGAGAAACAATTGTTGATGAAATAAAGAGAGTCACGCACGCAGTGGTGAATGGTCAGATACTTGTTGCGATTGTACAGGGTGTGCTGGGCGGAATTGGGTTTGCCATGTTTGGAGTGCCAAATCCTGTGTTCTGGGGATTCATCATGATGGTACTAAGTTTACTGCCTGTCGTAGGACCTCCAATGGTCTGGGCTCCAGCAGCAATATACCTATTCATGACTGGACAAATAGGAATGGCAATTGCAATGTTCATATGGGGACTGGTGCTTGTCAGTGGAATAGACAACTTCCTCAAGCCAAAACTAATGGCAAGCCAAGGCAAAATCCACCCAATAATAGCACTGGTTGGCGTTCTTGGAGGACTTAAAGTATTTGGATTCATGGGTTTTGTTATAGGACCATTAATACTAGCATTGGGGATAGCGTTTATACGATTCGTCAATGAAGATAATGCTGCGAATAAGACAGTTTAACGCAATGCTTCGGCAACCTTGAATGGGTCGGAAGTAACTACGCTTGCGGCGTATAGCTCCATGCCACCAATGTCTGACGTTTTGGCATCTAAAGAGCCTCTATCGACTATTCTTGCAAGCCAAGGCATTGTCCAACTAGAACGTTTCCAAGGAAGCGGAGGCATGTAAACAACCATATCAAAGCTCTCTGTGCCAGTACTTCTTAGCTTTGGAAGTATTGTACTGACTGCGTGGAAGAGCTTTTCTGGAGACTGAGCATGAATAATTATCTCCTTTTCCTTCTTCGGGCAGACATGAACATATGCCTTAGCATTTTCTACAAATATTGAAAGGCCAAGCAACGAATGTAGTTTTGCGTAATCGCCCCAGAAAGAAGTGCCGTATTTCTTCTTGTAAGCTGCTGATGCTTTCTCAATCCTCCTTACTCCTTCATACGGTTGGCCGTGCGTTAATAGAAGCTGCCAGTGTCCATGAACCATACTTGCACCCGACCTCCAAAGACAATTCCACATCAGGAATGGATACACTGCTTTCTTGTCCTTAGAATTACTCTCGATAAACCACCGCCTGGAGGTTTCCCAAAAATCAAGAATGTCTTCATCTTTGAAATCATAAGGGTCATTGCTTTGAAAAATTACAAGACCATGTCTTGCATCGTACTTTGCAACGTTTGCTGCTGTAATGCTTCTTTTCCCAGTTATCCTTCCGAAATCATCAGAAGGAGTCATGGTCAAAGGAGATGCAAACGACTCATGGGCGCTCTTGTCAAGGATATCTTCATTTACCGAAACGGCCTTCTGAACTGGTCTTAATGCTCTCAAACTGTTGAATAAGGCTTGCTCACCCAACACCTTACTGGTTACCCGCACTATCGTCTGCTTGGAAACATCGGCGCCATGAAATGTCTGGTTTGCCCATTCACGCATCTGTTCGGGCAGGACAATGGTTCCTTCACTAATGTTAACGTCAAGAAGCCGTTTGGCTAATGCTACTGTGTTTGGCTTCTTCATAAGTGTCTGAATGTCAAGAATTGATGCCATTATTGCTTTCGCTAGTGTTAGTATTTATGCATTGCGGCCAAAACGCATTTAAAGAAAACAAGAAACAAGAGACAATAGGTGAGCATGAAAGTTTTCTATGATAGTAGACAGGGACAGGGAAGCAGTAGTTTTCTCCTAGTAAACAAGAATGGAAGCTACCTCAGTTTATCTGATTCAAACGTCTCACATTATCAGGGTTGGGTACTCATGCAAGAAGGAGAGCCCTACAAAGTAATTGAGCAATTAAGACCAGAAGGAACGCTCCAAGAGATTCATAACCATTTCTCGCACATTTCCAGAGTGTGGGACAAAGGAACAGAAGAATTGAGCATGAGCAGGCATTGTGTAATTCAAAGTTTCAAAGAATACACGGGAAAAGTGCAAATATGGCTTGACTGCAGAAGCATAAAGGATTTTAGTGATTCAGGAAGAATCTACGAGATAAATGAAGAGAATGGCATGATATCTGTTAGGTACGTGAAGCACAGAGATAATTCGCTAAGGGAAGCACAACACGAAACATGGATAGTAATTCAAGGGCTTCCAAACCATAAAATAATAGGATTGTGGAAATGGACGGAATATAGTTATGATGCAAGCAGAAAGGACCGGGAAGGGGGGCACGTCTATGACGCCTTGGAATTCAACGTTGAAGGAGAAGCAAGCATCATTTACTCGGTGGGAAATACCAAACAGGAAGCAGTAGAAAGACTTAATCATGCCCTGCAACACAAGAACGATATCAGAGAAAGTTATTCACACTATCTTGCCAAGACACTTACATTTGATGACGTGGAAATTAATACAGCAGTCAGAGCTCTTGACCGACTGACAATAAAGGACCCGTTCAAGGAAGAAGGAACACCCGCAATCATCGCAGGGCTTCCATGGTTCAACCAAGTGTGGACAAGAGACGAACTCGTATCTCTTGGCGGATATATCAGCCTTGAACGGCACTACCTCGCGAAAGAGATACTTCAGAGACAATTGGCTGCTTTGAGAGAGGATAGCACGATGCCATGCCGCATTCCTTCTACTGATTTAGGGGGTGCTGATGGTACTGGATGGCTTTTCTTCAGGTGGTTGCAGTTCATCACGAAATTGCAGAGTGCAAAGGTATTGAAGGATTTCCTTACGAACGAAGAGCTCTCCAGTTTGCTCGTGAAAGCTGAGATGGCTATCGAACAGCAGATTGAAAGAGGTAACGCGCTGATTGAAAATGGACCTCTCGAAACGTGGATGGATACGTGCAACGGAGATGATGTAAGGAAGGGTGCAAGAATAGAAATACAGGCATTATGGCTTTCAGCATGCAAGCTTGTAAGGGAACTGCACAGGATTCTGGGCAACCCAAACGGCGCGGATATTCTAAGATTTGAAGAGACATTGAAGAAAAGTACCCGCGAAGCATTGTTCCACGAAGGAAGACTGCACGACGGAATATTTGAAGGCAAATTAGATACAAGAGTCAGGCCCAACATATTTCTAGCATATTATGTTTATCCAGAACTCTTAACGAAGCAAGAATGGAAGCAAGCATTCGTTTATACTTTAGATGAATTATGGCTGGAGTGGGGCGGCCTTTCTTCAATTTCAAGGAACGACCCACTTTACTGTTCAGAACATACTGGAATGGACAATAAGAGTTATCATCGTGGCGATTCATGGTTCTGGATAAATAATGTTGCAGCGATTGTGATGAATAGAGTTGATTCTAATTTGTTCAAGTATTATGTTCACAAGATAAAGAAAGCAAGCGTCGAAGAAATGCTATTCCACGGCTTTGTGGGCCATTGTGCGGAAATCAGCAGTGCAGCAAAAATGGAAAGCAAAGGATGCTGGGCACAGGCATGGAGTGCTGGAACGTTAATTGAGCTGTTGGTTGAGCTGGGGGAGAAATAATTTGATAGCTACGACGTGTTCTACAACCTAAGGAAGAACTGACAGTTTCACCGTAGATAATTTTCCTGTGTCCTTCGCACTAAATCCAGTCCCAAACCATTCGCAGCCAATGTGTCATCGAGGGCAATACGAATTTCAAGCGTGTCCCTGGCGGTAGCTGTTGAGTCCTCCATCGAAACTTCACGCGCGAGCGAATCAGGCAGGGCAGCGGAACTTGAAAGCTCGCCATTCCTTGCATTAGTCATGAAGACAAACATAGACGCAATCATCCCAAGACCAAGCGCGGCACGCGAGAACACCGCGAACCTATAAAGATACACATACGTATCGCTGTATGGGTCAGCGACTTGCTCGCTTGACGGATCTGCTTTGACTTTAGGATTTATTCTTTCTTGATATACCATGTTAGTGCCTTAAATTTCTCTGACACACCAGTTTGTCATTATGCGATAATAAATGTTGTTTGTCGGTTTTCCGACAACTATATATACAAATTAAGCAAAGTATTATTGTGAACATCGTCGAGGCGCTCAAAAACGTTGGACTCTCAGAAGGCCAAACCAAAATCTATATACAACTACTCAAAGGAGGAACGCAGACTGCAAGAGAGCTCAGCGAATCTCTCTCGTTACATCGAGCGACCACATACGACTTTCTGGAACAGTTGATGCATCTTGGACTAGTGAGCAAATCGATAGCGGAGAACACTAGACAGTATTCAGCAGCACCACCAAACCGCCTAGCAGAAATCCTCAAAGACAAGATGACCACAGTCGCATCAATCACGCCAATTCTAGAGAGACTTCGCGCTCCAGACACTGCACAGCTAACGTGCGAGACTTTCTTAGGCACGGAAGGATTCAGAACAGTAGTACAAGATGTCCTTGCGCAGAAATGCCAGCTCAGAGGTCTGGGTATTGACGAAAACATGTTCATGACAAAATTTCCGCACATAATGGCTATGTACTTTAGGGACGCAAAGAAAGCTAGAATTACTGAACGGATTCTGACCTCATCCAAACATCCGATAACATCCCCAATAGGAATATATCGCTACATGCCCGCAGCATACTTCACTCCAACGCCAATACTGCAATACCGGAACAAAGTAGTATTCATCACGTGGGAACCGCTGGCGATTATACGCATAACAAACGAACACCTTGCAATTTCATTAAAAAAACACTTCGAGATGTTGTGGAAACTAAGCAACCCCATAAAACGTTTGTCAACCAACAATTGAACGCGACAAGCCAAGCGACGTGGCCCCGGTATGAAGTGCTGGGACGCTGGTTGAGCTGTTGGTTGAGCTGGGAGCGAAATAAAGTTACTAATGCAATGAGTGATGGTGCGCAGTAGGAATATAAATCTCCACATCAAATGTGTCTGGCCTCGCATGATATGATTGGCGAACATAGTCTGGAGGCGGAGCTCCCACTTCATATTTGATGAAGTTGTCAGAACATCTCTCGAGCAATAACGGGAACGAAACACACAATGTCAGAAGTGAATATCCAACCACCCCCGCCAGAACTCGCTCGCGAAGAGCTTCAGGACGTCCTCTTCTTCTGTCTTGCTCTCGTAGTTGTTCAAGCAAAGCGGGATATGGCATAATTAGCGAGAACCCTCTAAAATTTATACTTTTCTTGATATTTCTTCCAATTTTCTGGTAACTTTTATATATGTTTACGTATAATCTGAAAGATGATTCCAGACTCTAAGGATAAGGCAATTCTAAAAGCACTCACCATGAACGCAAGGCTGCCCGTGCAGGACATCGCAAAGAAAGTGCGTATGCCCAGAGATTCAGTTGCGTATAGAATCAAACGAATGGAAGACAAGGGAATCATCAAATTCTACAATCCCGTCGTGGATCAGGCAAAGCTTGGCCATCCTGTATTCCAGTTCATCAACATCTCGCTTCGGGACTTTGATGCAAAAAGAAGAACCATGTTCGAAACACATCTTAAAGAGAATCCAAACGTCGTGTATGCAGTACGTATGGTTGGCAAGTACCATTACATGGTTGCGGTAGCCGCGAAGGACCTGCCCGACTTCGATATTATCTTCGGGAAACTATTTGGAACATATGCAGACATCATCAAGGAATACGATGCATCGAGCATCATCGAAGAGTTCAAGTACGATACGTACTATGACCTCATAACTCCAAGAACTTGATTAGTTCAACCCTTCCCAACCCGTATCTCAATCCTGTTGTGCTCCAGGTCTGGATGTAGAGTGAACGTTGTCTCGGGATTGTTGAGTTGAAACGCATCAGCCATCTCCTTTGGGAAGGTGAATCCCCAGCTGCTTCCCACTTTCATTGGTTTTTTGGAATACTCCTCCCGCATACGTCTGGCTTGAATCGTTCTTGCAACATGCATTGCCTGGTCTTCTGTGAACAATTTCTCCTTGCAGGAAGTGCACTGGTACGCTTCAAACTTCATGCTTTTGTACGTGCTGAATGACTTCTTCAGCTTTCCTCCGCAGTTTCCACAAACCATAACATCTTTCATTTTAACATCGCCCCCTTTCTATTATGACCGTCTTCACAAATGAAATCGTGACAGCATCCCTAACTTTCTCACTGCAGACAACGTAAAACGAAAGGTTGTCCTGAAAGTACTTCGTGTAGGTTGTACCATCCATTGACGCATGCCTCTTCTTTGTTATGCTGCCCGATTGCACGGCATCGATGGTTCTTCGCACGCCTTCTTCCTCGGACAAACTGAATTCCTCGCATCTAGTAGCGAGCCTGTACGATGCATGATGCCCAAACTGAACTATCTTCCTCAAAGCGTATCACGCCAGCAGAAAGACGCACCAGTTAATAAAACTCCATATCAAACTAAATATAAAACTTTCGGTTTTATTGTGCTTGTTGCAAACAAACATGACATCTTCTGAAAGAACAAGTGCAGAAGCTGGAAATCCTTCAACTCACTCGGAACAAGAATTCCACATGCACTCGAAGAACTTTCTGTAGCCATCTGCTATTGCTCAGTTATGCTTCTCAACCGCCATATTGTGCGCCTTAACGTAGAACTTAATGAAGTGCTGCCAGTCGCACAGTTGACTTAATGTCTTCGCGGCAATCTTCAACTCAACTCTTTCAGAGTGGTCCTTTGCAGCAAAGTTATACATCAATTCGGCGAACTTGTTTGCAGTCTCTTCAAAAGGAACACCATGCATCTTCAAAACATAAATTCCACGCTCCTTGTCAACATATGGCTCTATAAACTTACCAAATCCTGATAAATCAGTTGTTACGGAAGGCACGCCCATTGCTGCGCCTTCCAAAGGAGTGTAGCCCCATGGCTCGTAGTAAGAAGGGAAGAGACCAAGATGACAACCAGCGATTGCATCATATAAGGGTAAATCTATCAGACCATCACTACCATCGAGCATAGTGGGATAGAATATGACCTTGACCTTATCATCTTCTTTGTTGTCCAATCCAGAACTATAACAGTTCTTCACAATATCATCCTGGTACTCGTTCTCAAGATTATGCGTGCATACAAGAGGGTTACCTTCCCTCTTGAAAGTATGAATATCTCTGTTAATAGCTCGTAGAAAGTCCTTGGTGAATATGCTTGAAGGCGGGTCCGTTGCTCCACTAACAAAGTCATAAACAAGCCTCCTGAGAATCTCCTGGCTATTGCTCTCCACAAAGCCCTTGATATGCCTGTAGTGGTTCTTGTTCTCGTACAATTCAAGTTTTATGCCCTTATGGGGACGCATTATAAAGAAGAACACAGCAATTGTGCGGTCAGACTTTTCGTTCTTCAAACGATTATTCAATAAAGAGAGAGACCTTAACAAAACATCAATTCCCTTGTTGTGGTACTCGTACCTTCCAAGAATAAAGAAATGCAAGGTATGTTCCATATCAAAGGTATAGTATGGGAAGAACTGGTAGGTTAGGAATTCCCTGATTTTTGCTCTGGCTTGAACGTGCTTAAGGGACGTTTCCTCAATCGTTGGGAATTTGTCCATGTCCAGTCCATTAGGAAGCAAGACGTCAGGCTTCCTTCCCAGAAGATGCTCCGCTTCAAGACCAGTAATCTCGGAAACGGTTGTGAAAACATCAGCATTCTGCGCTGCCGCCTTTTCCATTGTGTGCTTAGCCATTACACCATGCGTGCCCGCTTCCCACATCGGGTCGTACTTCGCTAAATCATCATACAAAGCAGCACCACTGCCCGCTAAAGCTCTCCCAAGCATTGTAGCATGCGTAGTAAACACAGTTCCTGCTGGATTGTTCTGCGCCTTTAAGTGCAGGATTGCGGCACCGGAAAGCCATTCATGGGCTTGCACGACAGAAGGGCCATCAAGCTTCTTTGTAAGGCTGTCAAGAAGCAGGCCTGCACAGAACGCCCAGACAAGAGGTTCATCATAATCAGAGCCACCCTGAAGAGAATCCACCTGAAAATTATCCCACATCTGCTTCTTTATTTCATCGGTATGCTGTCTGTATTTCTGGAAATCAATCAAGATAACAGGAGGCTCTCCCTTTATCTGCCACGTACCATAATAACACTGGATTCCGTAGTTCGAAAGCTCTGCAAACGCTGACTTGATAAAATCAGGCTCCTGCGCATGCATAATTTCAAGCTCTGCCTTGTCCTTGAAGTACGGACCAATGAGAATGTAGTGTTTGTAGGCTTCACGCATCTGCGATGCCTTTGAAGTAAGCACAGTGCTAATGCCACCTACTTTATTGCACACTTCCCACGAAACTTCAAAGCAGTGCTTGGCCTTGGCTAAATCCATGCAAGCAGTACCCCTACAATGATTCCTACAACAAGGCCAATCAACATCCCATAAACGAACTCTCTGAGAACGTGATGATCTCCCATGGTGTGTTTTTCGTGCGTTACACTGGCCTCGACTGCTTTCTTGATTTCGTGCCTGGGAAGCATCGGTTCAATGCGTTCCTGAGGCATTGCCCTTCGAACTTCGTTTATTATGTCTGCTCTGTTGAGCCTGCCACGTACTCTAGCAGCAAGCTCCTTCTGGTGCAAAGAATGCTCAAACCAGTCGGCGAAGTTGTTGTGTTCCTTGCTTACGTAACCCTTGAACTCTTCTTCAGGAATTTCTGGCAGTATGGCTAGAAAATCCTCGAGGTTCTTCGCGCTCCTCCCATTCTTGAAGTGAAACATAGTCTCACCTCAAGTGCTTTGTTATGTGCTTGTATATCACGAGCTGGGCGTGTTTCCTGTCCTTGGCAATGGTTAACTGGTCCGCAAGTTCCATGTCCTGGAAAACGTCTCTAATCCAGTTGGCGAAGTCATTCCTGTCGGGCTGCACGTGGTGTGCCCAAATGTGGTCTTCAATCCTTTCCAGCGCGTCAGCAAGTGCTCTTACGTCTTTTAGAGCTTCTCCATTGGCCAGTACAAACCACTTCTCCGGCGGTGCTCTGATGTGGTTTATGCGTTTCTTTGCTACTTTCTTGACTGCCTTCTTGGCTGTCTTCGTTGTTTTTTTTGTTGCCTTTTTCGGCATGTTTCTCACCTCTTTTCCTGCAAGGGAACTGTAATTCCAGGAATTTGAGCCCTAAGGTCCTGCAGCACGTTCATGAATGCAATGAATGCTTCATAAGGACTGTCATAGGGGTTGAAGTATTTGTGAACGTCTCCATCGTTGAACCATTTGGTGCACATGTAATAGTAATGATCTGAAGTAGTGAGTTTCCGCCATGAATCTATGACTGCAGGATTGCCTGATTCCTTGATTTCGCGCTCCATGGAATAAAGCTCCTGTATTGCATTGTCCTGTATTGGATTACCGAGCCACGCACTTAAGTCCCTTTCAACGTCTGCCCAACTTACTGGATGGTGGATGTCAAGTGCGGCCTTTGCAGGCACGTTAGCCAGTTCAGAAGGCCATATGAAACTTGAATCTGAATTCTTGAATAGCTCTGAAGGAAAATGTCTCATGAATTCGAATATGCCTGTGTCTTCCCATTGGTGCTCGCCAAATGTCTCGTAGTCCATGAAAAGGTTTACACTATCACCTTGAGTTTCGTTAACCCAATGCGCAAACTTTTCTGCAGTAAGAGGATATTCTGCCCAACCCTTATTTCCAAATCTGAAAGCTATGTCATCGCTAAGCTTGTAGTTCTTCAAGAGCATTTTCACGTTCTCTGCATACGTATTGTTGTAAACATAATTAGGGCTTCTCCATCCCAATACATGATCTGCTCCTTCAGCAAGAACGGCACTGTATCCCATTTCTTCTATGTGTTTGGCAAGCTCATTTGTGAAGATAAGCTCTGTGTTCCTGAATACCTTAGGGGTCTGACCAAAATATTTCTGAATCATTGCAGAGTGCAGTGCAACCTGTTCCTTGAACTCTTCCTTGCTAAAAAGGAAGCTTAGTGAGTGATAATATGTTTCAGCCAGGAACTCAACATTGCCTGTTCTTGCCAACTCCTTGAAGCTTTCGAGCACTTCCGGAGCGTACTCTTCGAACTGCTCCAAAGCTGTTCCAGTGATGCTGAACGCAATCTTGAACCGGTCACCATGCTGTCTAATCATGTCAAGAAGTACACCATTTGTGGGAAGGTAGCATTTCCTGGCAACCTTCTGCATTACCTCTCTGTTCTTCTTTTCATCAAAGTAATTGTGGTTTGCGCCTATGTCAAACACACTGTACTTCCTCAAACGGAAGGGCTGGTGGACTTGGAAGTACATGCAAACGTTCATGGTATCACCAATCTGTAGTATAGGTCCATTGTCTTTCTCGCGAATTCATCCCACGTTATATTCTTCAGCTCGATTTTACCACTGTGACCTAAGTGCTGCTGTAAACTTGGGTAATTCAGAACTGCCAGAATTTTGTTTGCAATATCGTCTACGTCCCAGAAGTCTACCTTCAGGGCATGATGAACTATCTCAGCGACGCCTGACTGCTTGCTTATTATTACTGGTTTGCTCTTGCTCATCGCTTCAAGAGGAACAATACCAAAGGGCTCTGAAACTGAAGGCATAACGAAAACATCAGCCATGCTAAAGAGACGTTCTGCATCTTCCCTTGAATAGAATCCAGGGAATATGAAGTTACGTACAATACCTAATTCTGCAGCTCTGTTTATCATTCTTGGTAGCATATCACCTGTACCTGCAAGAATGAACTTCACGTTTGGGTTCTTGTCAAGAACTTTCTTTGCCGCTTCAACAAAATAATCGGGACCTTTCTGCACGGTAACTCTTCCCGCGAACAATACGACTTTGTCTTTATCCTGGATGGTTGCGTTTCTGTAGCTAATGTTGTCATCCATTGCAATTGCTGCATTGTGAATAACTTCAATTCGTTCAGGAGAAATGTGATAATCATTTACGAGACGATTCTTGACAAAGTAGCTTATTGCAACAATCTTATCTGCGTAATGCATGCCCATCAATTCTATTTCCTTCTCTGCTTCTCCGCCACTTCCCAGATAGCGGTCATAGATTGTGTTGTGAATGTGCACAACCAATGGCTTTCCTGAAATCTTTTTTGCTTCCACTGCAGCGGGAAAGGTCATCCAGTCATGTGCATGAATGACATCGAACTTCTCGTGTCTTGCAATCAAAGTTGCTCTCTTCGCAAACCTTTGCACTTCAAGCCAAAGATTGCTGGAGTAAAGAACCTTGGTGCTGTCCACGTCTGAATTCCTTAAGTATTCTTGGTAGCTCTGGTCGTACTCCTGCTCGGACATGTATGCCTGCATCATCGTTGGAATTGTTTTTACTGTGACGCCAGGTAGAATATTTTCAGCGATGAGTACTTTTGCGTAAGGGCTCGTTATGTTTTTTGGGCCGAAGGGCATTACATACGTTACGTCCATGCCTGCCTTGCTCAAGGCACGTACCATTTCGAAACAGACGACGCCCACCCCCCCTGCAAAGAACGGGGGAAATTCCCATCCAAACATCAGTACTCGCAAGGATTTCCCCCCAAAATAGAGCAACTACTATAGTCGAGCCTCAGCAAAACGGGCCTACTTTTCATATTTGTCTCACTCTTATGTCATTTCCGGAAAAGACCCTTTTTAAATATTTCGATATTTACCGTCGGAAACGCCATTAATTAGTATTTTACTTACTTATTATGTTACTTTATAGAAAAGTTTAATAACCAATACCTGCCCAGAACAAGATGCCGTTCAGTGGAAACGAATCCGCATGGGAAACTCTTTCAGCGATAAGTGAATCGCCAAGAACAATAACACAACTTGCCGTTAGATTGAAAAAATCGTTACCTTACACGCTAACCATAACAAATCTTCTCAAGGCACATGGATTGATAACAGAAGATGTTGAGAAACGTTCAAAACCAGGCAAGCCTGCAAAGGTCCTTCGAATCACGAAAGGAGCGGCAAGCATAAAAGCAGTAATGCCTGGGTTTGGCGTGAGCAAGGATTTCACACCCTCAGCAATGCAATGCTTTCTTCTGACTCTTGCAACGTTAAAACCACAGACTGCAGGAATGCTCAGCAATTACATTTTTTCGAATCCTGAGTTGCTTGACAAATGCGAAACAATCAAACTAGTCAAGGAAAGCCCGAAAATAGAGCTATTCCTGGTTACGGATGATGTCGATTCAATAAGGAAGAAATACAGCACAGGCAAGGCATTCTTTGCGGGAACGAACATGGATGTAGTATGTTGGACACACTCACGATTCGAGCTTGATGAAGGAATGGGAAGGAACGACCAGCATTTCATGCTCTTAGACAAAGGACAGACAATATATTTGAACAGGTGAAAAAATGGACAAGATGGAGAACTTTTTGGAAGGTTTAGATACCCAGGAAATACAACGACTGATTGACGACCACGAGCAAGGACAGCTTGGAAAGAGATTGAAGTCAAAACTGGCAGAACGTTCATACGAACAAAAAACATGCCCAGTATGCCACTCTGCAGTGCAAGAAGGAACACTGACCTTAATCTTCGGCCCAAAGGAATTCAGGAGAAAAGCAACGTTCTGCGCTTACGATTGTTTGTTGTACTTCGCACAAAACCTTAACATCAAAACGGAACCAATATAGAGTTGCACCTGATAAAAAGTGAAATAGGTTCTAAGAGCACGTGCGGAGCATCAACTTGTCCACTTCCAAACTATTCTTGACCACTCACTAGTGGCAAAATCAGTAAAATTCATATAGTCATCTGGAATACTAGGGCACATGACAGAGTCAAGCAAGCTCTATCCCGAAGACGATACAGTTATTCACTCAATGTGGCAACTCTATCCGTTTTTCGACCCCGGACTCCCATTCCTTAGGAGTCAGGAATTCGCGAAGGCCAAGGAACGCGGATTTGTTTATCTAGTTAGAGAATTCCTAGCGAATGACCGTGTCATCACAGGTAGAGACTTCAATAGAGACATCCACATAGATTACCTCAATTTCAATGTTCCAGAACACGCCGAACTTGCCGAAGCACAAGTGCTGGATCACATCAATACTGGCGTCGACACTGTGAACTCTCTCTTGCACCAGCACCTTCCTTCTCTCGAAAGTGTGTTGAGACTCACAACAATCCCAAATGGCACCAGATTAATGGACCTGCTCGGGCAGGCCGAAAAACACATGCTCCACGCGCAGACTACGTCTACACTTACAGAAGCAACCTCACTGTACAAACTGGCTTACGAACCAGTACGTGCATTCGGGCTAGGATACATCATAATGTCAGTGGAAGATTGCAACAGGGCATCAGGAAGCATGTATCAATGGCACCCCGAAATTAGTGAACGATTAAACTTATCAGAATCAAGCAGTCTAAGTGATAAACCACCATTCACGCACGAGTGGACAAACCACGCAGGCATTAGGATTATGGGTTGGGAAGACCAACCATACAAATCCAGAAGCAAGCTTGGAAGGATACTAGAAACAACAGACTACGGAAGCACGCTCGTGAAGCTCTTCAACAACGTGCAATACCCTCAAGAACTTGAAGACTATCTTGGGCTTGAACTGGTTGTTCCAGACGAGATGTCTCGCCAACATCTTGTGGATTTCTTTCGGACAAATGTGGTAGGAATATCTGGCCTGAAGGGCTACGCTGAATTGAAAACTGGTCAAGCCCGGCCAAACAGCAGTTCCAGCCAGGCATTCGGACTGACAAAATTCGTGGTATCCCCGGTTTCCGAACCACGCCAATGGCGGTTCCCCATAGGAGATCGCAGGCAGCCAACAGAAGTACAAATATTAACATATGACGATTACCTGAGAAGGCAGGACATCCCCGAGGCGACCCACGAAGCGTACAGACGTAGACGCTTCATCAACGTGTTTCCTGCATGGTTTCCCAAGACGTTTTACGAAGACAGCGTTAAAGATCATATGCAAAAACATTGAGAGAAAAATATGAACCAACCTGCTCTCGTAACTACTTCTCGCATTTCACTCAACGTCAAAACGGAACCAATATAAAGTTCATCGAGGTAAAGAAAGAAATGTCAATTGCTGATGTGCGAAGGGTCTTTGAAAAAAGAAGAGCCAATCTTGTCCATACATTGCACGAAGGAGACCTTGATTCAGCCAAGAAGCACCAAGTCTATGGTGCCGTAAAAGAAATAGAGAATTTTCTGAAAGCACTGGATTACGAAAGAGAGAACGAAATCCAGGAGAACGTAAAGCTCGAGAACGAGCAGAGAAGGCCTCTCTTTAACATAAACTTCAAGCGGGATGAGGACTGAATAAACACTAGATTGTTTACTTTTTATATAATATCCATTGTGCAGTTCCAGGAAGTCTTTTGTTAACCCCTGCTTTTGCGGGAGTGATACATGGATAGTTTATCCAAGGGTTCATCCATCCAGATTTTAACTTAACCAAGTAATGACCTGCAGGAAATTTAGGAGAACGTTTGACAAAAACTATCGTTCCCTCCTTGCTAAGTGAAGGTTTGTGTTTTTATTGAGTATTTGGCATAATCATACTCCAAACCTAGTTTCTTTAATGCTAGTTGCAATTCCCTAAGGTAATAACCTCTTCTTGAAGCATGTTCGGGATTAAGATAAGAAAGAGCTTTCTTGTACTCAACTTTGGAAACTGTGGCTATACAGGCAACACCACAACCCATAGGATGTTCTTGAGTAACTAACTTCATATTCTTAAACAGTCATTTCCACTATAAAAAATATTCGAATAAACAACCATTCCTTAGTTTGTAAGAAACTAAAAAATGGCTTAGTTGTTTATGAGGTTTACTTCAACAGTAATCCTCTCGTATCTGTCAATACACATTTATTATTGTGGCATGTTGTTTTAACCTCATGACAAATGTAATTACATAGAGCCTTGCTTTCAACTTCTTTTTCATACCATTCCTCATATTCTCTATTTATGGAATCCCAAACACAACATTCGTCTTTTTTTAGATTTTTATGCATCAAAATACAATCAGCATCCTCTACACAGTCATAGAGGTCAGGCGGGGTCGAAGAGCATGCAGTCGCAAATATGGCTCCGATAAACACTGCCACTAATAATAATTTCATATTTACTGGTTTAAAACTTCACAATTAAATAATCTTCTGATTGTTCAGCACGTGTTTGCCAAAAGTAACCAATAATTGATTCAAAGTAAACAACGCAGAATAATCATTCACTTCACAAACTCAACATTTGCCATGCCCTTGAATTCTTTATCTCCAGTGAGGAATGGGATACCTAGTTTTAGGGAAATAATGTAGCCAAGGCAGTCGATATATGAAAGTCTTTTTTCTTTGTTTGCAAGCTTAAACAACCCAACTTCCGGCATGATATCAGGAGAAAACTGAACACAATATTTTTTCAATTCGTTAAACGCGATGTTTGCATTCTCTATTGTAGATCTGAGGCTCAGACCATAATAAAGCTCCAGAAGGTTCAAACTTGTCGTGGCAATGAATGCATCTTTTTCCAAAGACAAGTACCTTGGATTGCCATCTATGAGTTCGAAGAACGCATATGTGTCGAAGAAGTACTCTTTTTTTCCCATCCAGCTCTCACCATATCTTTGAATTCCTGGCCAGTCATCCCTGTTTTCATGCTTCCAAAAAGGCTTGAAAGGTTCGCCGGCTTAAGCACCCTTATATGAATTATTTTGCCTTCCTTTAAGTTCTCCTCTTCTACCAATTCTTTGGGTAGAATTACTCCTAACGAGTTCCCCCATTTCCTTACCGTGACTTCAGTCGTTAACATAATTATACTAATGTATAATTCTTTATATGTGTTCCGGTGCATTTCCCGAAAGATATTCACAACCTTTAAATAAACAAATCTCTATACTGGGGTGGGGGTATGGGAATCTGCTATCCTACTGCAGTATTCCGTAGATGAATGGACGAAGAAGAGTTCAACGAACTCATGCGATTTCAACGCATGATGGCTCAGAGAATTGTTACGGAAACAGATACAGATACGAAGATTAGCGTTCTAAACCTGATTAACGATCTAAATACTGATAAGAAGGGAAGGTTCAGGAAAGAAGCTTTATTGATTGAAACGAGAGCTTCTGGAATACAAGATTCTGAGGCAATGCGAATCATCGAAGCGTTGAAAGGAGATGGCATTCTTGCAGAAGGTCCCGGTGGGCTGATGCAGAAGACTTAGAACCCAAACAACGTCTTCTGCTTCGTGCCCTTTATTGCATCATCAAAAGTAGTTCCGTAGAAAGCTAGAATTGCATCTGCGATTGGCTTTAATTGCTTGTCAGTGTAGTGCTCGTAATCCAGATTATGCTTTCTCATTTCAACGGGCTCCGGGCCATTGCTAGTCCATACATACTTGACTACAGTACCTTTGAAATCGGGACCTAAAATTCTCGCGGCGCGCACATGTGGCGGTGTTGTCTTCGTGTACTCTTCCAAGTCCTTTCTTATGCTCTTGCTGTAAATGAGCAAATCATCCTTCTTTCCCGCCTTTAAGTCATCAACAAAAGTCTTGATATAATCAGCAACTTCTTTCTTATGGAAGATTCTGTCAAAGATTTCCATCTGGAACTGCTTAGCAAGGTCAGTCCAATCACTACGAACAAACTCCATGCCAGTAAAGTCTACACGTTCCTTCCCATTAACAACTCTCAAACCAGCATAACGCTTCTTCGCACCAGCTTCCCCACCACGAACAGTGGGCATCAGGAACCTGATGAAGACCTTCTCGAACTCAAGCTCCATGAAGTTCTCTCTATTGTACTTCTCTTTCACGAGCTTTGCGAAGAAATCGTTTATGTGCTTTTGAACTTTAAGGCCAATGGCTTCTGCTTCCTTTTCGTCCTTCGCCTTCGAGTTTACGAAGATTGAGTCAGTATCACCATAAATAACATCAAAACCAATCTTCCTGACTTCTTCAGCGCTCATCTTAATCAAGTGCTGGCCCGTCTTCGTGATGGCATTAGCAAGATTGGGACTGTAGAATCTGCACACAGGATTGGCCAGAACGCCGTACATGCTGTTCATCGTAATTTTGATAGCATAGGAAGCAGTAATGTCCTTTCGTTTCTTGGCCACGTCCCTTGCCCTCCATAACTCTTCAATCAACGAAGGAAGAATTCCATCTTCCCTGCTGAATGAAGCACCGTTAATCACAGTCACCATCCCCTCAACATTCTGCCCTTGGTAAGCCAGCGGGTCAACGTTGAAAGTCCTTATTATGCTGGGATACAGACTTTTGAAGTCCAAGACGAGAATATAGTCGTACACACCCGGTTTTCCTTCCATTACGAAACCACCAACGGTTCTGCCTTCTCTTTCCGCGTCTCTTCTTGCTGATGGTGCTACCTTCTTCCTATTTGCCAACTTCCTAAGATACAGGTTATCGAGCGAAGCGATAGCAGCTCTAACTCTGTCCAGAGGCATTCCAGTAAGCAATGAGCGTTCAATGGTGAGGTTCAGCGTGCCTGTCTTCTCAAGAACCTCAATCACAAGCTGGGAATCCAGCAAGTTGTAATCAACAAGTTTTTGCGGGTTCTCAAGATATGTCTGCGCTATTTCGTCAAACCTTGTATCATCGTTAACAATTAGCTTTCCTCTTCCCAGGAATTCCTGCGCTGCCGTTTCCAGTTTGTAGTCGTCCAACTTTACAAAATTGCTTTTGAGCAATGCAATTCCATCCAACACCTGCCTGCCAGGAAAGTCGGCAGTGCTTTGCATGAAGAAATTGTCAGTCAAGCGCATCGTGCATACTTCATTCGTCCTTCCTAACGTGAAAGTTATGTTGTGAACGTTGAACCTGTCCCTTAAAACCTTGAGGTCAAAATCAATAAGGTTCCATCCCACTATGACATCTGGATTGAGTTCTATCACTTTCTCCCTGAATGCTTCAAGCAGTTCTTTCTCAGTCTTGAAGCTTGTGGCGCGCTTGAACTTTTCGTCATGCTTCAGGAAAACGTGTTTGTATTCCTTATCATAATTCTGCGTGTAGAATGAGATTGCAAGAACCTCAGAAGCATCTGGCGTGGTCTCAATGTCCATGCTAAGAACCTTCAGTTTGGGAAACCAGTACTCCTGCTTCACTTGAGGGTTCTCGTAAACCCTGTCAACTCCCTCTCCTTTGGAATGTTTTCCTTCGATGTCAAAGCTTCCTCTTATTCCGTTATCTAGCATGTAACGATTACTGAACCTTATGTCTGCTTCGTAACAAACAATGCCATGGTCCTCAAAAAGTTTCCTTAGAGAAGGTACTTCTTTTGGATGCCTCACAATGATTTTGACAACCGGTTCATCCTTGAAGTCACTAAAACCAAGGTCTTCGTGTTTGAAATTAGCGTAACTCAACGCCTTCCTTAAATCTGACTTTTTAATCCAGAAATAGGGCTCTGCAGGAATCTTGGCAAGAAAGCTCTCTCCATTCTCTAATCTACCGTACAGGTGCACTTTAACCTTACCATCTTCTTCCCTGTACGTTGGATATGTTACGAAGGCTTTCATGAGCATAATAATGCCAGAGCATATATAAACGTAATGACCCTAACACACACCTGAGTGTCCATATGATTGACGTACATGCTGAAATCAGAAAAGTGTCTCGGCTCGCCAACACCATCGGGTATTGCACGCCTTTGAACCAGGATGAGGCATTCGTAGAATTCAAGAAAGGGTTGAATTTCAAGTTCAAGTACAAACCAGTCAAATTCGATATTGAAAAAGAAAGAACACACCTTAAAGAAATTCACATAGCTAACAACGAATTCAAAGCATGGCACGACCAGGAAATAAAAGCAATTCTTGACTCACTGAACCTTATTGAAAACAGGAACAACCCTGAGATTGTACGGCAGATAACTGTAAAGAAGTACGGTGCTCCAAGCCCTAAATTAATTGAGTACGCAAAAACCATACTAGATAGCACCCCTCAGAGAATCGGGAAGCGAACACAGAGTCCTGAGAAGATGCAAAGGGCGATGGAGGCCAAAATCAAAGAATATGGATTGCCACTTCTGGCAGATAATCCAGAAATAGTCAAGAAGTACTTGAGTGCTGCCGAATACAAAAGTTTGGTTGAGTTTCTTAAAGAACGGTATGTGCGCAACTTTGAAGAGTACTATTCTGGATTGACTAGTAAGGCCAGAATAGCTCTTGAAAAAGGATGGATAGTAGGAAGACATGACCAGCCAAATTGTGCCACGCGTGCTGCAAAACACCACATTCTAATCTCGACAACCAGAAATTACTCGGACAACGAAATTCTAAGGCTTCCTGCTCACGAATTCGAAGTACACTGTTTAAGGGAAGTTAATGGACTGCTCCAAAGGGCAACAATTCTGTCAACAGGACTTCCTGGATACATGAGAACAGAAGAAGGACTTGCTGCTTTTGCAGAAAAGAAACTTGGATTGCTGAGTAATTCATTGCTAAGAGAATATGCTGGAAGGGCACTTGCAGTTCACAGCGCACACAACGAAAAATCGATCAAAGAAACGTACCAGCTCTTATTACAATACTCGTTTGATGAAGAAACTGCATGGAGAATAAGTGTTAGAGCACACAGGTCCGGCCCGTTCATAAAGGACCATATTTATCTTGATGGACTCATGAAAGTGGAAGATTATGTGAAAAACGGAGGGAACGTCGCAGAACTCTTCGTGGGAAAGGTAGGTATTGAACACCTTCCAAAGATAAGAGAATTAATTAAACAGGGAAAACTTAGCATGCCAAAAT
>JBDRGA010000006.1:0-31124 GCA_043818175.1 Candidatus Woesearchaeota archaeon
ATCAACTGCTTTGTTGCCTTCTTCAACTAAGGCATGGTAATCGTGCAGTAAGGGAATATCGCTCTTCACTTGCAATATCTGCATTGGTTCTCCAACTCTGTCTTCTTCTGATTTTTCTTCTGCGCGGAAAGCAAAGAAGTAATATCCTCCCAGGCCAAGAACTATTATTGCTCCTAATATGAGCAGGTAATCAAAAGTGTGGTTCCCTCCTGCATTCCCGGTAACTGCGCCAGTTATTACAGAAGGTTGCTCTTCTTGCTGGACCGCTGGCATCAGTATTGTTCTGGCTGCCCTTGCCTCTTCAATGTCGATGAATCCCGTAACATAATACGTTATCTTGTGCTCAGGAAGCTGAGAGTACTCCCACGACACCACGGGATCCGGGTTAAGGATTGTTGGTTTTTGAACGAATGTTATGTCTGCTGCCTTTCGTGCAAATGATTTTGGGATTGTTTCGAGCACTTCTCCTGTGAAGTTCTCAGCCAGAACGTTCTTCGTTACGACAGTGTACTCTCTGCTTCCCTGTTCATATTGTATTCTTACATGATATGCTCGTCCTATAACTTTGGAAGAGTCCTGCGCCTTTAATACATCAGACCTGTATGCTTTCGTGTCTATTTCCTTTCCAAGCAAGTATTCCTGCAATGCTGAATCTATGTCTGCTATATCTAGTGTTTGCTCGAACTCTGCCTTGTCTTCCACCTTGAGAGAACGGGGCATCTCACTTAGTGCAGTCTGGGCCTGTGATGCAAGCTTCTTCAGTGTTTTCAACAGGTCAGCTGAATCGATGTCCTGATTGCGTGTTCCCTGCACCTGCTGTTTTGCATGAAGTACATCATTGTACCGCGCTCTTGCCTCTGCCAACGTGCTCATTAGAACCATCATTTCCTGCGCGTCGGAACCAAGGCCTTGTAGGTCGTCTAGAATTCCTTTTGCCTGCAGTTCTTGTCTTTCAATCTGTGCCAGAGTGTCATTTATAGCCATGTCAGACTCAGGGCTCAATATTGTTTGCTTTGATTCTATTGAACCACTCGTTGCTCCTGAAATATAGTCTTTGAACGTTACACTTAACTCAGGGCTTAATTCTCCTTCATTGCCCGCGCCATCTACAACGCTGACCCTATAGTATCTTTTTTGGCCTGGCTCCAGATTGGTATCAAGATAACTTGTTAGTTTTATAGGTACACCGTCAATACTCTTTGTTATTCCTGAATTGTCACTTGAATAAACTTTGAAGTAGTCCCGGTCATTGTTGTCATATTCCCATTTCAACTCTATTGCATTCTTTACCTGTACTGCTTTGAATGCAGTGACCTGTGAAGGTGGTTTAGTATCTACAAGAAATATCTTTCCGGAAGTTATGCCCGTGCCTTGAAGGCCAGTCTCATCTTTGGCTGAGAATGAAAAGACGCCGATTCTCTCGCCTGCATTTTCTTCAACCTGTAAGTATCCCTCCCACAAGAGGTCATCTCCAACAAGGGCTATTGGGACTTTTGTCTGCGTGTCCTGGTACGTATAGCTTAATTGTGGGTCCAGTATTCTTTCGCTGGGGTGTACTGTTATACTGTATGTTCCTGCTCTTAATGGGGGGGTCTGGTCAATCTCAATTGTTACGCTTGGAGGCAGGTTAACACTAAATGAGATGTTGGCGCTTGACTGCATGACGTTTCCAAGGGTGTCTTTGCACCGCACATATTTTGTGTGGGTTCCTTGCGTGAGCTGTCTGACCATTGAAGTATGCGCGAGGTCTCCTGTTTCTTCGAACAAAACCGGCATTGATTGATATGATGTGTCTGTGTTTCCGTACTTGCACATTGCTATTTCATCCGTTGTTACTGTAAGTTGCACTCTGTCCGAGTTGAAATTGCCATTTGACCCTGATGATGTAATCAATGGAGGAGCTGTGTCAATAGTGAATTCCCGTGTTATGCTCACCTTGTCGTATTCTGAACTGCATGCTATTGTAAGGATGTGCAGCCCTACTGTTTCCAAGTACCTGCTTGCAAACCATGTTGTTTGTGCGCCGTTCATCAATCCGGTGTCAGCATCAATGGTGAACGTGCAGATGTCAACGGGTATGCTTGTTGTTATGTTTATGAACACTTCATTGGTGCCTATTCTTCCTACAGGGCTGTTTATTACAACAGACAGGGGCACGTCAAGTACTTGCAAAGTTCTGGTCGTGGAAACAGTTTCGTTGTTCAGACTGGCTTTGAACATGAATGTATGTGTTCCTGCGCTTCCATAATCAGTCTGCCAGTTAAAGGCTCCTGTTTGACTCACGTTTTGCCCATCAAGGTATATTGCAGTTACAGCATTATCCGGCGCGTGAAGCACTACCCTCACCAAATCTCCTTCATGTGCTGTGCTGGGTAATTCAGGCGTTATCACGAAGGCCATAGCAGAAGGTATGAGAATTATCAGCAAAGCTAGAAGGGCTATGCGTCTCGCTCCTTTGATCCCGGTCATCGTGGTCATTTTAGCACCTAAATCTTCTTCTTTAGGGAATCGAGCGTTGTCTTGTCTGACTCTATGGCTCGCTCGATTGCGCGCTCAATATATTCGTTGAGCGTCATGTCCTTGAGGACCGAGATCACTTTGGCCCTAGTGTGGTTGGCGTCTTCCAGCTTAATGTTTACGCGCTTCAATTGCACTTCTCTTACTTATAGTATTTATATGCATTGTGGTTTTGTATGATATAATACAATTTTATCATATTTATGATTTTTAGCACATAAGTGCAAATACGTTGCTTCGTGCACGTGAAACACCTTAAGAATTAAGAAAAAAAACTATTTTCTGGCCTTCCTGGCCATCTTTCTTGCTTCGGCGTGAAGCTTGGCTTCATGCGCCTTGAGTCTTGACTCAATATCTGCATGTACTCTTCTGCTTCTCTCAAGCGCCTTAACTGATAGTTTTTCTATGTCTTTTTTCTCTAGCCCGTATTTCTTCATCTGTTTGCTCATCTCTTTTGTTACTGCGTCCTTCGTCAGAAGTGTTAGTCCTATTCCAACGAGTAATCCTTTCTTGAAACCGCTCATTTTCTTACCTCCTGTCCCTTAATGTTGAGAGTGTTATTACAGCGACCATAATCCCTGCCAGAACGAAGCACGCTATGCTCACCACACTTAGACCCTGCACTGCTCTTGGACCAACATTGACGACAAGCGCCCCTGCTATGACAAACGCCCCTGCGAGAACTCCCAGGATTAGCCTTCCCGATACAAGCTTTATTTCGCTTGTGAGCACAGTAAGGTCTTTGTTAAGGGCGATGACCGCTTCTTCAGAATGCTCTGCAAGCGTGAATAAGTGGTCTGCCTTTTCTGGAAATGTTTGTGCAAACCTCTCCCATTTTTTTGCCGTGCCAAAAAATCGCTTGAAAACGCTTTCAGGGTTGACCCTTGACGCTATCAGTTCCTTGACGAATGGGTGCGCTTCCCTCACAAAGTTGAAATCAGGATTGAGTACTCTTCCAGTGCCTTCAAGGGTTAGTGTTGCTTTTAGGAGCAGCACGTAATTCTTGGGAAGTATTATGTCGTTTCTTCTTGCAGTACGCATTGCATCACTCAGCATTTGTCCCATATGCATATGATTTAAGGAAACATCATAGTATTTTCCCAAAGAATTTCTGAGGTCTGTCTTCAATGATTCCATATCTTTTGCTCTTGACACACCAAGTTCACTCAATGCTTCTGCCAGCTCATCAACATTTCTTGTTAGCAAACTTATTAGCACTCTTCCCTGCATTTCTTTCATGCTATCGCTTAGATAGCCTACAATACCGAAATCAAGCAATGCCAGTTTTCCATTGTCTATAAGCACGTTGCCAGGGTGCGGGTCCGCATGGAAAAGACCATCTATGAATATGCTCTGAAGTTCAGCATGGACTAACGCACTTGCTGCTCTTGCCCTTGCTGTTTTGGATTTTAAGAGAGTAACTTTCTGCCCTTCCACGAAAGACATTACGAGAAGTCTTGATGTTGAATATTTGTCTATAACTGTTGGTATCGTTATGTTTCTTTCCTTGAAGTTCTGTCTGAATGAAACGATGTTCCTCGCTTCCCTTTGATAGTCAAGCTCGTTTGCTGTGTATTCCTTGAATTCCCGCACTATTTGCACGGGGTCCGCTATCTTTGTGTTTATGTGCGGGCTTATTTTTTCTGCGAGGTATTCCAGAATTTCGATATCGGTATCGATTACTTCTCTTATGCCTGGTCTTTGTACCTTCACGGCTACTTTCATACCGTTCTTCATCTTTGCTTCGTGGACCTGACCTATGCTTGCCGCTGCAATTGGTGTTTCTGAGAATGATTTGAATACTTCATGGATGGGCATTCCGAGTTCCTTCTCGATTGCTTTCTTCGTCAGGGACCATGCAACAGGTTTCATCCTGTCCTGCAACGCACTTAATGCATCACAGTATTCTATTGGTATGAGATCCGGCCTCAAGGAAAGTAACTGTCCTAGTTTTGGAAACGCCCCTCCTAATTCTTCGAACAATTGAGGTAATTTTTCAGGAGTTATGCTCTTTTGTTTTGAGTCCTTGCTTATTGGTACGAGACGCGAGTGCTCCAGCACCCATCTCATACCGTGTTTCGCCAGTACTGAGAAGATGTGTTCTATTCTCTTGACGTCCCTTACAGGATGATGCATGGCTTTACCTTGAAAACATGCTATTTAAATGTTCTCACGGCCAGTCATCAAGCTGCGTTAATACAGTTACTTTGTCCTGCATTAAGAAGCAGTGTTCTGCCTGGCTCACCAGTCCGTTTCTTCTGTCCTGCAATGGGGCGTAGCTTCTTATTATGTCCAAACGTTCCAGTTCTTTGAGCCCTAGCTTTGTCTTTCCCTGTCCTAGTTCTCTCGTGAGCCATCTTGTTGTAAAGGGAAGTCCATTGTACGTTTCGATTTTCTGCAATAATTCTCTCGCGAAAGGACTTCTTACCGGTTTCTTCATTCTCTGCATGAACACTGTCGCGTTTCCTGAATCCTGAACTACGCCTTCTCCATTTGTTGCGAATGGTTCCAAAGCAAAAACAGCATTCTCTTTTATCTTAGGTCCTTGTTTGGTATCGTAGTTCGGGTAGCTTGGAGCGCTATGCACCTGCCACTGCCCAAGACCATGACCTGAGAGGTTAATCACAGGGGCGAATCCTCTTGACACTATTTCTTCCTGGATTTCTCTTCCTATCTCCGATGTTGTCACGCCTGGCTCTAGTTTCTTTATTGCTCTGTTCAGTGCTGCCCTGCTTGCCTTGATGAGCGCTTCATGAATCTTTCCCCCGCCTATTTCCAAGGTTGTGGCGTTATCAGCAACATAACCTTCAACGTGCGTTCCTACATCCAGTTTGGCTACGTCGCCTTCCTTGTACGTGACTGACTCGTCTTCAGGACATGAATGAGCTGCAAAATCATTCAAAGAACTTTGTGCTGGAAATCCTATTTCTGCTCCTTTCTTCTCTATGAACGCCTCAACCTTGTCGAGAACTTCCATTACGGGAACGCCCGGCTTCATTAACGTAGTACCGTACTGTAATGCTTCTGCAGCCACCTTACCTGCTTTCTTCCAGCTCTTTACTGCTGATTCGTCCATGATTGTCAAAACGTGCAGCTCATATTTATAATGATTGTAGAATATGACCTCTAAGTTATCAGAATCCAAAGTGCAACGAAGAAATCTTGCATGTAAACCAAACGCAAGGCATATAACTATTCGCTCGTTGCCACAATCATGCGAATCGTAGCGTTTGATAGTAAAAAGGTCAAGATTAAACTCCCAACACAGAAAGATTCCCAGCCCCTATACTTTGAAGCACTTTTAGGTGTCGGAATAACAGTCAACAATTATGAAGAGTTTGCTTCACAATATGAAGAGATTATTGAAAGAATTTTCTCCTCAAACGGATTAAAGAGAAGCAAGGTTCTGTACAAGAGCAGCGACCTATTTTCTATATTCTATGGCCTGGGTATAGACCTACTCCCAGAGTTAGCCGATAAATTACTCGAGCTAGTTTCCGCTGCAGATATCTTTTATCATCACGTCCCAAAATTCTACGACGATGATACTAAAACTCTCAACAAAATAGGAGTATACTACGATGAGGAAATGGAAAGGGTTAGCAATGTTGAATACCTGGATTTAATTGCGGGACCATTTCCTTCAATATGCTGTTATTCGTATCTTCACGGACTAAAGACGGAGATCAAAGGCACAACATATATGATGGATGATTGTCCGGGTTTAATGCCTAGCAAGGCCACCGTTGGAGTTATTTCGAATCCGAATACGCAATTTCTGTACAAAGGAGATTTGGTGAATTATGCAGTAAACGCAGCAGACATTATATGCAGATATATTGAAGAAAGAGTCAGAAAAGAGAACGTCAAGGTTGACCAACATCTAGTTCGAAAGCTTGGTCTACCAGAGACCAAATGCATATACCATTTCATAAGTCCAAAGTTCATCCACGCCCTAAAGCCAAGTCGAAAAATACTCTTGAATGTTACTCATAAGTACCCCCATCCAGTGTACTATTTCTTTTCCGAAGCTACATCTGCATTTAACAATCCCAAATCCCTTCTAGAGAACTCTGAGATTTTTCGCCTAGCATTGAAAAAAGCTTCATTATTAGGGGGAACCGTAAAGTTGTACACCAGTGTAGACCAACAGTGGATTACTAAAGAAGATTTTCTCGTGACTCACAATGATCACGCTGACAAGTTGGCTAACGAGCTGAAACGCTGTGGCTGCGCCGCCAGCATAGTAGACCATACGCATCTTAGAAAGTGAATTTGATAGTGTTTCTACAACTGTTCTACCACCGGGTTTGGGGACAGAACGTTAATAGTAAAGGTGGTTTGATATATAAACGTTGTGTTACAAAACAGTGAGAAAACCTTCTTAACAGATGTCAAGCGCCTTTATCAACAACAACCCACAATCTTTATAAACGAACCCGAAGTCTCGCAAATAAGGAGGTTTTTCATTATGGAACCACAGCAAGCACGTCCTTTGGACGCACTAAATAAGGCAAGACACAAAAGAGTTATAGTTGAACTGAAGAATGGAAGACAATATGTAGGTCTTCTTCAGGCATTCGACATTCACATCAACTGCGTTCTCGACGAGGCAGAGGAACGCGAGAACGGTGAAATGAAGAGAAAGATGGGTACCGTATTCATCAGAGGAGACACAATCACCGTAATCAGCCCTCAGTAGAAAAATGTCAAAAGGCACTCCAAGCATGGGCCGGAAGTCCGGCAAGAAAACGCACATTCAGTGCAGAAGATGTGGTAAGCATGCTTATCATGTGAGTCATAAGGTGTGCGCTTCATGCGGTTACGGGAACAGTTCCAAAGTAAGGAAGAGTCCCGGACCTAAACCCAAATAGACATGCACCCGAAGATTCTCGTAGGCTGTCCTACGTATGAAGGTAAGTCTTACTGTCTTGACCCATTCTCACAAGGCGTGCGCAAGTTGGCTTATCCAAACATGGACATTCTTCTTGTGGATAATTCTAAGAAGGATGATTACGCAAGAGCAATTACTGCTGCAGGTCTTCCCGTAACCAAGATCCCATGGCATGAATCTGCTCAGGAGCGAATAGTGCAATCCAGAAATCTTTTGCGCGAGAAAGTTCTTGAAGGAGGATATGATTTCTTCTTTTCTCTGGAACAGGATGTAATCCCTGAACCTGATACCATTAAGAAATTGCTTTCTCATCAGAAGAAGGTGGTTACTGGCGTTGTTGTTGGGGCGCAGATGGTCGATGGAAAACCGACTCTCGTGCCTCTCGTTTATTCTCAACCCAAAGGGAATAACGAAGAAGATGCCTTATGGTACTTGCCTTCCACAGAAATAAATAAGCCACAGCTGATTCAGGTAAAGGCCGCTGCCCTTGGGTGCATGCTCATACATAGAAGCGTTCTCGAAGAAATAAAGTTTAGGTACAACAAGGGTTTCGACGACATGATGTTCTCGAAGGATTGTTTGTTGCATGGAATTAACATGTGGTGCGACACAACCGTGCAGCCGAAGCATTACTCGAAACCTATGGAGAAGTAGGGAAATATTCTTAATAGAATTGAGTTTCTTTACATTTCAAGCGGGTGTGACGGAGCGGTCAATCCCGACTTGGGGTCGTGAAGCGTCACGACTTCCGTCGCGACCAAACGTGCTGGGTTTAGGACCCAGTAGCTTAGTGCTTACCCAGGTTCGAATCCTGGCACCCGCATAACATTTATATAATGTCCTTCTGAGTGTTGAATTGAGGTGAACAGCCGAGCACAGGTTTCATTGGAGTATTTGTTCATAGTAGGCTTAGCCTTAGCTATCATCATTCCCGGCGCTTATCTGTTCTATTCGTACAGCAAGTCAAGCAATGACGATTTAACGAGTTCTGAGATTGTTAGGGTAGGTAATGAAGTGCTAAGAGTCGGGGAAGAAGCATATGTATCAGGAACAAATTCATGGAGAACGCTTAAGGTTACG
This sequence comes from Candidatus Woesearchaeota archaeon, assembly GCA_043818175.1. GTDB lineage: Archaea > Nanobdellota > Nanobdellia > Woesearchaeales > JBDRGA01 > JBDRGA01. The sequence continues at coordinate 8,492 of JBDRGA010000006.1, forward strand.
TTTCCAGAGAGTGTTCAGAACATGATTTTCATCGATGACAGCAACCAGGAGATGGTCATCAATTATTGGACGGAGAACGGGCTTACTGAAGCGGTGTTCTTCGTACCCTCGGGTTTCCATTTCGAGACCAACGAAACAACATGGATAGGCCCGCTTCAGACATGGTCATACAAAGTTAGCCCAGGAAGGAATGCTCTTCGCTTGGAGGCCAAGGGAGCAGGCATAGTGTTCGTATCATGAAAGCTCAATCCAGCACGGAATTCGTCTTGTTAATTGGGTTCGTGCTTCTCATCTTTGCGATTTTCGTCGTGCTTATTCAGTCCAGGACTTATGATGCGTTAATGCAGAACACCAAGGACAGGGCAGGCCAGGTTGAAGGCATTATCATGAACGAGATTCTCCTGGCACAGGAAAGCGTTGACGGCTACTCCCGCATATTCCAATTGCCAAGTTCTCTTGATGGTCTTCCATACACTATTTTCCGAGCGGACTCAAGGGAGATTGTTATATTGTACGATGGAGGGGAGAGAGTTATCTTCCTTCCAGCCAATGTAACGCTAATCAACATAACCAATGGTTACAGCCAGATAACCAAGACAAATGGAAGAATATTCATCGAGGATGCTACAAACGTTGATTGCTTTGATACTGATGGCGATGGATACAATGGAACTGGGTTCACGTGCAGTGTTAGCAGTCCATTCTATGATTGCGATGAAACCAGCGGATTTGGAGTCGCAGTAACAATCAACAAGGGCGCGTTAGAAAACACAGATGTTACATGTCAAGATACGCATGATAATGATTGCGACTTCTACATTGACTGCAATGACCCCGACTGCGGCCTTGTTGATGCATGCAGGATTATCTCTCAAGTTGGTTTCATCCCCGCGTCAGATTTCTGCGACGCTCCTTCTGATTGCGTGAGCACGAAAGTGTATGGAAGTGAAGTGCGTTTGAGTGAAGACAGTACTGCTGGAAGCATTCTTACACCATACCTTGACGCGACCAACAGGACGCGATGGAGGGATCTGACGTGGCATGTAGCTAACTCAGTGGCTGGAAAAGTGCCCGTTAATCCAAGCATGGTTGCTTATTATCATTTTGATACTAATGCAATTCCGTCTGTGGACTCCTCACCACATTCAAATGACCTGACCGACAACAGTGGACTAATCTGGAACGCTTCGGGAATTCTTGGAGGCATGTACGAGTCAAAGAATGAGAACACGTCTCTTAACACCACTTCCGCATCAGGAATCACGGCGGGCAATTTCACGTTTGAAGCATGGGTCTATTATAGAGGTGCACTGGTACCGGGCAGTTTTGGAGGAGTAATTCGCGCAGGCACATGGCGTATTTTCCTCTCAGACAATGTCAATCCTGTAATTATTTACCAAGTGTTTAATCCTCCGATTCCCTGGAAGACCTCAGGAACTGTTACTATGAGCAAGAACGAATGGACGCATATTGCAGTTACGGTATCCAATGATACAAACCAGAAGATAGGTTTCTTCATAAATGGCAACGAATTCACAGACGTTATAGCAGGCAAAGCCGACGATCCGGGAACGGTTCTTCTTGTTGGTGCGTCTCAGAACAACGATTTCGAGCTTAACGGTTTCCTCGATGAAGTAATCCTTTGGGACCACGAACTCTCTCCGGATGAGATTTTTGACCACATGAGCGCCCCATTCAGCACGTTGAAGTTGCAGGTCTGTGCTTCAGATGATTCTTTGAGTTCTGACTGCGATTTCCCCTTTCAATTCAGGGGTCCTGACGGAACGAGCAGTTCCTATTATACTGGACAGGACATGAATAAGTTCACGCTTACCAATGTGCCTGATGGCAGGTACCTTAGAGCCAGGCTTCTTTTCCTGAACAGTAGAGGCATGGGCAGTCCTAGGTTCATGTACTTGAACGCTACAGGCATAGTGCTTGGCTGAAAACGGAAAGCTTAAATACGTCTTGGGCTGGTAAAAATCGCATGGTTATGTCGTTCAAGAGCCTCATGAACAGGTTCCTTAAGGGATTGTTCAAAAAGAAAGGCAATGTAAAGCTTGGGCTTTACGGTCCTCCCAATGGTGGAAAGACCACTATCGCCAACAGAATCAGCATGGATTGGTTAGGGGAAGAGGTTGGTACGGTTTCTGATATTGCTCACGAGACTAGAGAGATTCAGATTAAAGAATCTATTACTATAAAGAGCAAGGGCAAGGAATTAACGTTCAACCTTGTTGACACGCCAGGTATTGCCACGAAGATTGATTACGAGGATTTCGTTAAGATTGGCATGAAGGAAAAGGAAGCAAAAGAAAGAGCCAAGGAAGCCACGAAGGGTGTTATTGATTCAATAAAGTGGCTTGATGACATGGATACTGTCATCGTGGTTCTTGACGCTACGAAGGACCCTTACTCACAGGTTAACGTTACTATTATTGGGAATCTGGAAGCGAGGAAGATTCCAGTGCTTGTTGTTGCTAATAAGATTGACTTGAAGAAGGCTGACGTGAAGAAGGTTGAAGCTGCTTTCCCCCAATACAAGGTTATTGGAGTTAGTGGGAAGTATGGTAAGAATGTCGACGCGTTCTATGAAGCGTTGTTCGACCTGGTGAAGTAGAATGCTTACGCTGCAGTTCATTCCGTTTCACGAAATCGAGAACCTGAATAGTGCTAAAAGGATTTCTAAGATTCTGAAAGTGGTTAAGGAGAACAAGATTGTGCTTCTTGAAGGAAAACTCAAGCCCCATGAAGAAACTGAGCTGATTAGAAAGACGATGGAGGAGATTGACGAAAAGTTCAAAGGCATTGAGCTTTCCGTGATTTATCCAGATACTAAGGATGAAAAGCTGTTCAGGAAGATTAGGAATGCTATGATTAACGTTCTCCTTGGGGACAGGAACGGCCTTACTATAATTGGACCTGCCAATATTGTTAAGGAAATAAAGCAGGACCCTGACAAAATACAATTGCTTACATCGGACACACCGGTGAAGAAGAGGCGATAACATGCCTCATCAGTGCGTAAAGTGCGGCGAGTTCTACGAAGATGGGTCGGACCAGATTCTGAAGGGATGTACTTGTGGTGGAAAGCTTTTCTTCTACATGAAGAAGGGCAAGGAAGCTGAAACACACCAGGCCAATCTTACCAAGAAAGAGAAGGAGCAGATTGAACAGGATGTTTATGACCTTATTGGCGATGATATTGACAGGGAAGCTCCCGTTATATTGGATTTGGAGAGCATCAAGATCATTAAGCCCGGGAAGTACGAGATTGATTTAGTAAACTTGTTCAAGAAGAAACAGCCTTTGATTTACCAGCTTGAAGACGGAAAGTACGTTATCGACCTTATCGAGACGTTCAAGAAGATGCGCGAACCCGACGAACCCGACAAAAAGAAGAAAAAGAAATAAAGGAGTATTTGCTTTCAGTTACATGAAGATTACCACAGATACCAAAGTGTTTGGTGCAATTTCCGGCAAGGCCAGCAATTGTGGTGCAGCAATGTACAATGCAGGATACGCAGCACTTGGTTTGAACTGTGTTTACATTCCATTTGCCACTGCTGACTTGGAAAAAGCAATCTCAGGAATACGTGCCTTTGGGATGTCCGTAGCAGTCTCCATGCCTTTCAAGCAGGAAGTAATAAAGTACCTTGATGATATCGACGGCGATGCGAAAGCCATAGGCGCAGTAAATACAGTTCATAATGAAGGCGCTAAATTAAAGGGTTACAACAGTGACTGGATTGGAGCGATAATGGCTCTCACCGAAGTTACAGCACTTAAAGGAAAGCGCGCAGTAATCCTAGGTGCGGGGGGTGCCGCCAGAGCCATTGCGTATGGATTAAAGAAAGAGGGTGCCCATGTTACTGTGCTTAACAGAAACATCGACAAAGCAAAAGCACTGGTCGAAGATATCAAACTTGATAAATACGGAAAGTTGAGCGACTTAATTGAGGATTATGATATTCTTGTAAACGCGACGCCTGTCGGTATGTCTGCCAAAGATGAATCAGAAAGAATCGTTTCCAAGGTGAAGCCAGGGAGCGTAGTCATGGACGCAGTTTTCTTTCCGGATGAAACGCCCTTGATAAGATTAGCTAAGCAGAACTCTTGCAAGATCGTAAAGGGGGCCAGAATGCTACTTTACCAAGGCGTATTCCAGTTTGAATTGTTTACTGGGAAGAAAGCGCCTGTTGAAGTGATGGACAAAGCTCTAAGGGAATGTCTTCTTAAGGGTTAAGATAAGATTTAAGAGTAAACGCACATACCCACTACCATGCTACTCGTCGACGTTCACGCGCACATCGATTTCCCTGAATACGATACGGACAGGGATGCGATGATTGAGCGCTGCAAGGAAAATGGTGTCAAAGCAATAATCTGCAACGCGACTACCATTCCCACGATGCAGCACATTCTTGAGATAAGTAAAAAATATGATATTGTAAAGCCCGCTTTCGGCATTTATCCTTCGCATATGGTCGAATACTCCCCTAATGAATTCGAAGCTGCTCTGGATTGGATTAGAATCAACAAGCCAATTGCTATTGGTGAAATAGGTCTTGATTATCAAGAAGTTGCTGAACAGGACAGGCCATTGGCTGAGGAAAGATTCAGAGAACAGATTAGATTAGCTAAAGAATTGGATGTTCCTGTTATTGTTCATTCCCGCAAAGCAGAAGAACGCACTATCGAAGTTCTTGAAGAAGAAGGAGCCAAGAAAGTGGTAATGCACTGCTTCTCTGGAAAGAGACGTTTGATTAAGCGCATTGGAGAGAACAAATGGTGCATGAGCATTCCAGCAAATGTTGGAAGGTCTGAGCATTTCAGGATGGCCATCCAAGAGCTTCCTTTGAAGTCGTTGCTTACTGAGACTGATTCACCGTTACTTTCTCCAGTGCTCAACGAGCGCAATGAGCCATTGAACGTTATTGAGGGTGTGAAGGCAATCGCCGAGCTTAAAGGACTTACTGAAGAGGAAGCTGCAGGGATTGTGTTTCAGAATTATCAGAGTCTTTTCAAGTAGCTGGACTTGAAGTCCTCATTAGAAGCGTGCAGAGCTTGTTCTAAACAAGAATTAAAGAACAACTATTATTCCTGTTGCTCGACCTTCGGAGGGTTTCTCAGTTTTGTAGGTGGAGGTGGGACACGGCAGGTGCCGTCGGAAACGCAAATCCTATCAGAAGGACAGCCACACGTGACGCATGAAGAAACGAGTGAGCCGCCTATGCATGAGAAGGGAATTGAAGTTGAGCACTGATCATACAAAGTGCCATCTTCGCATTGCGCATAAACACCAAAGAGTATCGTTCCCATGTTGTTTTGTTCGTTGCTCTCGTAGTATGCGTTCTGCGGGTCTATCACGTAGTCGTACCCATGTCCGCCGAGGGAAGGTGTTCCAAGCGAAAATATCTTTGAGATTTTGGCTCCTGCATTTAGTTGATCGTACGTTCTAGTTATGTTGATGTCCTCTCCCACTAACCAAACATAGAATCCTCCAACATTTAGCGTCCCTTGGTTCTTCACTTCAATCGTGAGGTTTACTTGGTCTCCGGGCGCAGGATATTGTGGGCTAAGGCTCCATGATGAGAGCACTAGATCAGGCAATTGTATTGATGGTTGGGTCTGTATTGTTGCAAGCCCGTCAGTTCCATTTGCTATATCAGTCACGTTCCATTCTCCTGCAATGCCTCCAAACTTGATGTATGGCACGAACATAACCGTACCTGGAAGGTCAGGGAATGGATCTGCTTGGTTGTTGGCTTCGTACCGGTATCGTTCTCCAGGTGCAAGTGATAGGAAAGGCGAGGGATATGTTGTCGCGGGGAAGTTCCTAGTGAACGTCCCCCAGCCTGGAACGTTAACTAAAGCTTTCGCCGAAAAGCGTTCCATCGACAGTGTCGTAGTGCCTACATTCTCAAGAGTGAAGTCTATCGTGACCCACGAGCCAGTAAGATATGGTGGTCCTTCATGAACATGTACGCCATCAACAATTCTCAACGGCACTGCAGGATCCTGCGGGGGAGGAGTTGGAGGAGGTGGCGGTGTTGGTACAGTAGGTTCATATGTCGTCGCCTGCCTTGTCGGCGTGAATCCTTCACTTAGGCCACTGACTGTTCTGGCTTCTACTTGGTATGAATAGGTAGTGCTTGAGTCCAATGGAAAGTCGCTGAAGTCGTAGCTCTGGTACAGGTTTGCTATCTCCACACCGTTTCTCTTTATGACATACACAGGTCCAGGGTAAAGCTTGTTGGTGATGTGTATGTCCACGATTGTTGCAGATCTTGGTATTGCTGTGAAGTCGAATGTTCCCGGGTTTGCGGGAGTGGCCACCGTCATTTCTTGAGAGGATGCCAGTGGGCCGTAATTATCGTCCCACCCTGCTACCATATAAGTGTAATCGTTCTGCGGCTGCACTCCATTGTCTGTTATTGTTGTTCCTGTGAATTCTCCTGAAGGGAGTCCATTGCGGTATAATTCGTAATGGTCATAAGTCATGCCAGTCGTGTCCTGGATGCTGATGTCAACATGATTGTAATAAGGAGTTGCTGTTACAGTAATCTTGCCAGAGCTTCCTCCGGCTGCCTTGACTATGCCGTACTCTGTAATGTTGATTTGGCCTGAAGGGACAGGAATCACCTTGACATCAGGTAGACTGGCATGATATACCATCAGCTTGTTATCGAATAATTGCGCCGTAGTCACCGTGCCCGGGACAACTCCCGAACTTCCATTGATGTCAACCCATGAGCCTTCATTAGTGAGAGGAGCACCATATGCTATCGGTCCATAATTGTACCTGTACTGATTCCAGAAACCTGCGCGAATCGTGAATGCTTTCTCGGCGTTTGGCTTATAGAGAATCGCGCCTCTCTTCTGGAAGTCGGCATCATTGTAGTTCTGAACCCAGAGTCCGTTCCAGTCGTGCACAAAGATTCCGTTGCCTGTATCATCAGCAGGAGACAGGCGCAGCCGATCATTCCGGAATGCACTGTTCCTATGCTCTTCTGCAATCTTCATGCTCACGCTCCCGGACTGGTGCTGGAATCCTGTCTGGAAGAAACCCACAGGAATTTCATTTACAATCTGGGTTGAACTCGTATGGAGTTGTCCTCTCAGAAACCCCGTGGCGTCGCTCATTGGTTCTGGCTTTAGACTGGCGCCTCTCCCGCCGTATGAAGTCAACAGGTTTTCAGCAAAATGAATGTGAGGTCCGCTGCTCCATCCCGTCGTGCCGAGAAGCCCAAGTTGCTCTCCCTGCTGGACGGTTTGCCCAGAACGGACTGTTATCGTAATCAGGTGTCCATATAAGGTACGACGGTTTCCGCTGTCGTGGAACATGATGACTTTACAGCCGTAGCCAGCACTCGGAGTATAAAGGATGGATTCGTCAGCGCATGACGCTTCTAGGACGACTCCCGGGTCTGCTGCCAGAACAGGTATTCCTAGGTCATTATACCCTGCTATGCTGAAATCTAGGGCATAATAGTCGTATGAATTGTTGTGGCTATCCTGATTATAACCAGTTGTAATGTTCATTGTCTGGTCGGAAGGAAATGGAAACACAAGGGCGAACGCACCGGGAAGGAGTAAAAGAACGATTATTGCAGTTATAATCCCCCGCATGTATTTTGGAAACTCTTTCGTCTTTATATTCCTTGCCATCATTTCTCGTAATGTTTCCGGAGATTCGGATTAAGTATGGATATTGGGATTCGTATTTTCATTTGTATGCAACTCGAAATCATCGTTGGAGATATAACAAAGCTTCACGTTGATGTTATTGTAAATGCTGCCAACAAGACATTGCTTGGAGGAGAGGGCGTTGATGGTGCAATTCATAAGGCATCAGGTATCGTGTTTCAGAATTATCAAGCGCTCTTCGGATGAATTACAAAACAATCGCAATATCTTCCACTTAACCAGAAGAAGCACTGGACATTGCACTGCAATACTGATAAAGACAATTGGCTTACTTGAATCGCAAAGCTGCCAGAATCACAACATATTTATAGTAATGTTATATTTACATTATGTTAACAAAAGTTAACCAAGATTCCTGGTTCAGAGTTTTGCGGAGAGTGCTGAATCGTGAACCGGGCGTTAAGGGCTTTGCTGTTGACCATGCTTAACAGAAGATGCATTGGCGGCAAACACATGCCAGAACAAACTTTGGTGAAGTCAAAAACAAAGTGGCTGAGAAAAGCAGAAGCGCGAGAGTTCGATAGCGAATACAGAAGAGCGTTGAACTCCCAACTGTTGCTTAGATTCAAGAAGCGCACAGGAAAAGGGTTTGACTGGCACATAAGTCTCAACCCGAGAAAACTTGGAGAACTGAATGAACTGTTGAGGTGAATTGAATGGGTGCATTTTGCGAAACATACGGCGACACGATATCAAACAGAGTGCTGGAATACCTGTTGGAGAATCAAGGGCTTGACGTTGCAATAGGAGACATAGCAAGGGAGCTTGGCATCTCAAGGCCCAAGACATATGAAGTGATTGCATATTTTGAAGAGAAGGGGTACGTGCTAAGAACACGCGTAGTAGGACGCACACAACTCTTTGCATTGAACAAGACAAACAGCAGAGTCATTCTGTTCACAAAGGATTTCAAGGAGTGTCTCAGGATTGTAGCACTCGAGAATTCCATTCCGAACCCAAAACGCCAAATGAGTTTGCGCGCTCCTTTGTTCAGCCGAACGTGAACGTGTAAAGCATGAATCTTTTTGTGTTACATGAATATCGTGCCAAATCAAAAGCAATAAATACTATTGTTAATATACATTAACACATGTTAACAATATTAAACAATCTGGCTCCCTTCTTTGAAGATACTTCGCGAAGTCTTCACGTCAGAGCGTATTCCAGAATAATGGACATGAGCCCCCCAACTGCCTCGAAAGTGCTTGAATCGCTTAAAGAAGAGGGACTGCTTCTCAAGAGGATAGACAAAAGGCATCACGAGTATAGGGTTTCGGGGTCACGCCTCTTCATCGGGCTTTCAAGATTATACTGGCTCAAGAAGTTCGAAGAGTTGTTCGATTTCTTTGAGGGCTTCGCAACAGCTGTAATCCTGTTTGGGAGCCACTCGTCTGGCAAATCGCATTCCGAAAGTGATGTGGATATTGCGATTGTAGGCACTAAAGAAGAACCAGATGTTCAAAAATTCGAAAAGAAATACGGAAAAGAGATTCAGATTTTCAGTTTTCAAGACCTAATGCACATAAACGCCAACTTGCTACCTAGTATCCTTGATGGATATCTGGTTAGGGGCACATGGACTGGACTGAATGCAGGGACAAAGGCATCGTCAGGCAAACAACAAAGAATCAGGCATTAATATCAAACTTAGTTGAAGCAGCAGAAGACAAATTGCACTCTAGTTCCTTGCTTCCAAACAATTCTAGGACCAGGACATCCCGCATTGCCTTAACATACGATGCAATCAGAGCATTACTCGAAGCACTCGCCGTGTCAAAAGGGTTTAAAGTCTACAATCATGAATGCTTCGAAGCATTTCTCGATTACATAATGGATGCGCCGCAGACTGCATCTCTGTTCAGAAAAGCACGCATTCTCCGTAACCAGATAACGTATTTTGGAAGTGAAGTTTCAGAAGCAAGAGTGCAAAACTCCCTGCGTGAACTCATTATTATTAAGAACGAAGTACGAGCGTTCCTTGCTGTTAAGACGGGATAAATATATATTCCTGAACTAATACAAAGTGTCATGAAGCTCGAAATCATCAAGGGAGACATCACAACGTTGAAGGTTGATGTTATCGTCAATGCTGCAAATAAGACATTGCTTGGAGGAGAGGGCGTTGATGGTGCAATTCATAAGGCTGCCGGGCCTGCATTATTGGAAGAGTGCAAGGAGTTACGAAGGACTGAACTGCCTAATGGTTTGCCAACTGGTGAAGCTGTAATGACTTCTGGTTATGATCTTCCTTCTCGTTTTGTTATTCATACTGTTGGTCCTGTTTATGGTGCAACAAATCAAGACCCGATTCAACTGGCAAATGCATACAGGAACTCCTTGAAACTGGCAGAGAAGAAGAAGCTAACGAGCATTGCGTTCCCTGCAATAAGCACTGGCGTTTACGGCTATCCTAAAGAGATGGCTGCGCGAGTTGTGAAGAAAGTTCTCGAGGACTTCGAGTACAACTCAGTGCAGAAGGTCATACTATGCTATTTCTCTGCCGAGGACAAGATGATTGCTCAGAGGATTATTCTCACATAATCCCCAAAGAAATCTTCGAGGCATATCCGACAAGCTTCACAAAGGGTCAATTGAGAGCTTTCAAGAAGCACGTCACGCTGGGGACTTATGAGTGAACTATGCTTCAAATCCTGACTGTATTCTGAGGAGCGCTGCTTATTACGGACCTTTCGTTTTCAATCTACCTACTTTGCAGTCTTCATCCATTTTGCACTCGATGGTAATTCAACGCATTGCAAGGTACCTCCTGACGACTGCACTGACCAATTCATCAATGGTATCGAATGCAGGCAGTCCTCTGCCTGACAGCATCAATGAGAACTCAGTGCATGCAAGCAATAGAGATTGCGCTCCTCTCGCGATGCAGTCCATTGCTATCCTTTCAGCTGTAAGCACCTGTCTTTCCTTGTCTTGGCCCCTGTTGTAGTTGTACACTGCCTTTCCAAGTTCATCCAGCTGGGTTAAAGTAGGGTTGAAGTACCTGAAACCATGGAACTCATACAAGCCATTGGAGACTGTGCTTGGTGTGCCCATTACTGCAATGTTTTCAATGCCAAGTCGCTCAAGTGCTGATTTGACTTCCTCTCTAAGGTCTACCAGTTCTGACTTAATGCCTGACTGCAATTCTTCGTGGTACAGGTGGATTGTGTTGCATACCATCACTATGAAGTCAGGGTCGTGCTTGTCTAGTTCGTTTAGGGCTTTTCTATAGAGCAATAGGTCTTCTTTTCCCACCTCGGTTCCTACGAGTTCTTTGGCAGGGATGCTGTTGATGATTATCTGGGGATAATCTTTGTTGCTCTGTATGAGTCCTTCCTGCTGCAGCTTTGCAATCAGCTTTAGGTAAAATGTTCCAGTTGCCTCCGGACCAATTCCTCCGAGTACGCCGACTTTCATTGCAGTACCTCCTTGTATGGCCTGACAATGTTATGAAGCAGCAGGCGCTCTGCTTCCTTCTTCAGGTGTCTTCCATGCATTGAGTCAATTTCTTCTTCTTCGAGGTGTCTTTGTCCGAGAAGGGCGCCGCTTGCTGATGCAATCCTGCAAACGTATTTCAGGGCAATGTCGCATCCCTGCATGACTTTCTGCCTCGCCTTGTTTTCGTCTTCGTGCAGATATATCCTCTGCCCGTTGTTCGGGCCCTTCGAGGAGGGAAGGTAGTGCACGACGCTGTCAGTGCTTCTTGTACCAAGGGCGTACGCTTCCAAAATGTACGCGAATGAAATGCTGAAGCCAATCCTGGACATGACAGAATCGTATTGCTTCTCCTGTGGCGGCCCGATTTTTAGCCTGAACCCTTTCTTTTCAAGGTAGCGCACACAGGCAACCTCATGGAAGGGGTATTCCCTTGCATTTGGGATGTGCCTCTTGGATTCAGGCACGGTCCGCAAAAGGTCTTCTTCTTCCTGAGTACCCAAAACCATTTTTCTGGTCTCTTCATAGATCGCCTTGTATTCTGGGCTCCCCATGAACGAAGAGCAGGCCTGTATCTTGGGGTCGAACCCGTAAATCCTGCTAAATGCTTCAAATGATTCTATGAGCGCTTCCTTCCCTTTTCTCACAAGATGTTCTGGCGTTCCGTTCATCCGTTGGAACTCGTCCACGACGATTATGGTGTAGTCTTCCAGGAATGAGCTGAGAAGGTGTATTGGCAGCACGTCAATGGGCACTCCCTCAATTCCAAAACCTACTCCGAAGAATGCCTTGCTTGTTATGTCTTCAAGCGATGGTGCTAAGACGCCAAAGACCCCGTTCTCTCATTTGAAGAGGTCGTTGCATGGTTACTTCTAGTTCTGTGCTGTTCATTTTTTGTACCTCCTTTCGGAACAGATTATGGTTGAAGCTAGATGTAAGAATTCAGTGCGCCCGCCAAAGGCAACCACCATCTAAGCCGTTATCCATGCTCGTTGGGAGAACATCCTTCCTTTAAATGTTTTCTTTTGTCTTGAAGAGCTTTATTGCATTTTCTTTATTGTGACCTTCCCACGATAGTAAAGCTAATTTATATAGCATGCTTGCCCTTTAAGCTCCATGTTGCCTGATGTTCACGATGTTCAACCAGTAAACAAGGAGTTCATCGCGTACTTTACGATGGAAGTGGGACTCTCCCACAGCATACCAACATATTCCGGTGGTCTTGGAATACTTGCTGGCGATTTGTTGAAAACATATGCAGACATGAAGATGCCCGTCGTGGGAATAACTCTTCTGAATGAGAAGGGGTACTTTGACCAGCATATTGATTCTGATGGAAATCAAATTGAGAATCCTGTTTCTTGGAATCCAAATGATTTCATGGTTCCCTTACCTAATATTGTTACGGTTAAGATTGATGGTCGTGATGTTAAGGTCAGGGCGTGGAAGCATAATATAAGAGGCAGTACTGGCAACAACATCTCGCTCTATTTCTTGGATACTAATATTGAGGGTAATTCTGATTATGATAGAACTTTAACTTCCTTCCTTTACGGCGGCGACAGAAAGTACAGGATTGCCCAGGAAATTGTTCTTGGTATGGGGGGCGTGAGAATGTTAAGGTCCCTAGGCCACAACATTAAGAAGTACCATATGAATGAAGGGCACGCTTCTTTATTGGTTGTAGAGCTTCTTAACGAGATCCAGAATGGGGAGAGGAGAACTCCCACTCTTGAAGAGCTTGAGAAAGTAAAGCAGATGTGTATCTTTACAACGCACACTCCTGTTGCTGCCGGGCATGACAAGTTTGAACTTGAAACTTTCAAAAAAATAACGAGTAATTGTGTTCCTGACTTCATGCTCAAGGAAGCACTTGATGATGGTCTTGTTAACATGACCTTATTTGCCTTGCATCATAGCAAGTACGTCAATGGTGTTGCGAAGAGGCATGGGGAGATTACTAAAGAAATGTTTCATGGTTATACTATAGACTCAATAACAAATGGTGTGCATCCAGGTACTTGGGTTTCCCTTCCCTTTAAGAGAATGTTTGACAAGCATATTCCAGGATGGTCTCTTGACCCTTTCAGTTTGAGGTACGCGCTTGCAATTCCCAAACAAGCTTTCTGGAATGCACACGAGGAAGCAAAATTTGCTTTGATTGAAGAGATTAACAAGAGGACTAACGCTGGTTTTCATCCTGCCAGGTTTACATTGGGGTATGCTCGAAGGTTTACTGCTTACAAGAGGCCTGACCTCGTGCTTTTTGATGTTGAACGATTGAAAGCCATAGCTGATAAAGTGGGAGATGTACAAATAGTGTTTGCGGGCAAAGCCCATGCTCAGGACAAGCAGGGCAAGGAGTTGTTGAAGAAAGTAATGCACGAAGCCAAAATAATCAACGAGCAGAATTCGAGGTTGAAGGTTGTGTTCCTGGAAGGTTATGACTTAAGGCTTGCGCAAGTACTTGTTTCTGGTTGTGATGCATGGCTTAACACTCCCCAGAGACCTTTCGAAGCTTCAGGCACTTCTGGAATGAAGGCAGCATTGAATGGCGTTCCTCAGATTTCAACTCTTGACGGTTGGTGGTTGGAAGGGCACATAGAGAACGTTACGGGTTGGAGTTTAGGACCTAGCAAGGAAGAGCCTGGCTTTGGCACTGACCTTACCATGGATGATGAAGCCAGAGACTTGTACGAAAAACTCGAGAACAAGATAATACCAGTATTCTATGGTAATAATGAGAAGTGGATTGGGATAATGAGGCATTGTGTTGCTATCAACGGGAGCTTCTTCAACACCAAGAGAATGGCGGAACAGTATATTTCTAATGCTTATTTTGATTGATGAATGTTAGGGATAGAATTATCCAAACATCCCACCTACCCTCCCAGAAGTATCCTTTGCAGAATCACCAGAACAAACATGATTGATGAAATTATGGCAATCTTTGTTCTTAGCGGACGTATCTCTTTGTACCTTGGGTCGAGATATTCATCGTGCGGCAGATATTTTTTGTCATTTCTTCTTAGAAGAACGTCAAACCGTGTCTTGATTGCTGAATCATGCAATGCAGGAATATCGAAGAATAGCTCTCTTACAAGTTTGGGATGTTTCTTTGATATGTATGACTCTATCTCGTTAAGCAATTTGGTTTCTCTACGGGAATAATAGTATAACATTATTCCACCAGCAATAAGAATACAGATGACTGCAATCGAATGCGCGTCCATACTCTTCCATTCTCAATGCTGTTAATAAAAGCTTTGGCATGTATGTACGAAAATAGCCAATAAGTATTTATTGCACTTCACTCGTTATTATCTTCATGGACGCGCTGGGACAATCCATCCTTCTCTTTTTTGTCTTGTTTATAGTGCTCCTAAATGCTTTTGTGGCTTTTCTCTGCAAGAGAATGGATGTTGCACGGGCTTTTTTCCAGATTTACAGTTTTCCATTCATTTTCGGAGCTCTCTTTTCTAAAGGAGTTGAGGCAGTAATACATGGCAAGCCAAGTTTTATTGCACGCAACAAGGCAGCAATTTTTGGGGGCATCATATTTCTGGCCTTTGCAGTGTTCCTCATTTACCTTGTTGTTTTTGCAATGCAGGTCGACACTACTAAGAACGCTATTATTTCCATAGTTGCGATTGTGGGTGCTTTGGCACTTGCACTCAGAATCAAACGCGTTAATGACTAATGAACTGACAGGATGTCTAGTGGTTCTTCCAATAACACAATAATATTTACACAGGATTCGGAAACTCGAATTCCCCGCGGAGGATATTCCAGCCTACCTTCGATACACACTCTCGCGGTTCTCGAACTTCAAGAGGTAAAGTGTGCTTACCTGGAACGAATATATTATCCTAAAGCTACCCATCCTGAATGTGCGCTCGTTTCTCATGTGCCTGAGTGGCTTGCCTCGTTCTGGATTCTCAAGAATGCGCCGGATTGCCGCCTCAAGGCGGACCCTCCCTGCCTTGTCTAAATGTTTTATGGCTTTGATGAATTCCGGCAACAGGACTATGTCTACCATCTGTGCAATTCCTTAAAGAACTCCTCCTGAGTGTATCTCTTGCCTTTCCCTTGTTCAATGTCCCTCCATATCCTGTCAAGCTCTTCCATTTCTTCTATTTGCTTCTTTGACATGCCTTTGATTGGCTTTAGTACTATTAGGTCTCTTGTCTTCGTTACCACAAAGGCAGCCCCTGGCTTGAATCCTTTTCTAATTGCTTCAGGTATTACGATTTGTCCTTTCGTGCTCATTTTTGTTACATCCATGACAGTAAGATAATCTTACTGGCTTATATGCTTGTTGGTTGATGCTGTCTTGTTGTAATTCGTCTGACCCTGTCTTCGTAAATCATTACAACTACACTCTCAATATTTTCAAACGTTCTATCTTTCAACAAAGCAATTATGCGTTCTGATTCTTGCAAGGGGTCTTGTTTCCTGTACCTCAGAACCAATAGACCGTAATGCAAGGCATTCTTCTGCTTAAGCAGTTCAACGAAATCCTTGTCATGCGTGAGGATTACTCTTTTCTGTTCTTTGGCGAGTTCTAGGACTTCAGTGTCAGTGATACCATGTTTCTTTTCTTCTTTGAGATCTAGAACATCGTATCCTTTATGCCTCAATGCTTTCACAACAGAAACCGCGATGTTCTCGTCAGCTAAGAATCTCATGCCTGCATTTTGTCTTTCTGCTTTTCAAGGAACAAATGCTCTTCTTTCTTCATCGTTTCAGAGGCATATTGCAGCACGGCAAGAACGTCTTCCCTCTTAAGGACAGGATATTCCTTGATTACTTGCTCTGTGGACATGCCGCTTGAAAGAAGGTCTAGAATAAACTCTACTGAGATCCTTGTTCCCTTTACGATTGGCTTTCCACGGAGCACTTTTTCATCAATTACTATGCGCTTCATATACTCTTCAGTGAAGCCATGTTTAAATAATTTGCCCGGTTCGTTGTTTGTTCCTTGGTCGTTGAATTGGTGCATGCTAAAGGAAAGTCATGCATGTTCATATCCGTTGCGTCAGAATGTCTAGTGGTTCTTCTGGTAAGCATAGAATGTTTTCAACTTTGAAGGGGAAACGGAAGTAAAGAATATTGTGCTCTTATTGTCATGCGCGTCTATTGCGATACAAACGTATTCCTGGATTACTTGTTGGATCGTTCTGATTCTTTGAGGCCGTTGAATGATTTTGCTTTTCTTTTCTTCTCTAAAGGGTGGAATTGTGCGTTTGAGCTTGTTGTTTCTGAATGGCTAATGCATGAATTGAGTTTGCATGTTGAGAAATCCAAGGTTTCTTCGTTGATTGAAGAGTTTAGTAGCAGAAGCAAGTTAATTCATGTTAAGCAGGACAAGAGTGATTGGGAGAACGCAAAGCATCTTTCAAACCATCCTGATGATGCTTTGCACGCAATTCTGGCTGAGAGAGCTGAATGTTCTTTTCTTGTTACGCGAAACCTTCGACACTTTGAAAGTGTTGGGCATCTCTGTAGGATTGTTCCGCCAGAATTCGTTTAGCGTGCACTTTCTGCATTATGGCTTGCATGGCTTGTTTTCTCATGATTTCTCTTTGCTTTGAACTTCTGGTTGTAACTACATGAAAGACTTTCTCGAATAGGTTCTGGTCCCATCCTGTTAATAGTACTGTTCTGCAGAAATCAGTTACTAGTTCTTCTGCATGTTTTGGTGCTTCCAATTGGAATTCTGTTAAGAAGGGGTTGATTCTTTCCTTTGTTGGCTTGTTCATTGAAGGCCATTTCCTTGAAAGGTTTTTCTTTATGTTCTGGAACTCTGACATGGCATTAGTGCATTCTTTATGACTTAAATAGTTTTGTTCGGTTTAATTGGAAGATGTTCATGTTTAGAGGAGTTATGGAGATAAAGAAAGTTAATTTACTTTTCAGTATGCTTCTCTACCTCGACACTAACATCCTGATTTATGCAATTGAGGACAGCAAGAACCGGTTTGGAAAGGATATAAGCAGTTCATCTGCTCTGCTTCTTTCTGATGCAATAACCTGCAAACATGAAGTAGTCATTTCGTCCTGGACGCTCAAGGAACTGCATGGATTGCATAAGCTGGACCAATCCAGGATGATTTTGAAAATGCTTCAAAAGAAAACAATAAAAGTCGAGCATACGCATAAGGACATTGATCTTGCTACGAAAATGAATCCTAATCATTTCCAGGATACGTTGCACGGGATTCTGGCATTGAAATCAGGTGCTGAATGCATAGTAACCAGGAACGTTCGTGATTTCGTTGCTTTCAGTGATAATATACTAATTGCAAAACCGGAAGAGCTAACCTAGTCCAACTCGTCTGAAAAGCTCATCATTGTATGCCTTCAATCCCTTTTCTCTTAGGATTCTGTCCAGCTCTTCGTTCTGTTTTCTTAACGCTTCTTTTGAGACGGGCTTGTTTAGTTCATCTAGTGCTATTTTCACTTTTCTTCTTATTGTTTCGATGTCTTCTGATTCCAATTGCTCCGGCATATCATTGCTAAGGCTGTTCTAGTTAAATAGTTTTGTTCGGTTTAATTGGAAGAGTTTCGGGTGTTTTAGTTTCAATATTGAAAGTAATTGAGGTTAGTGGCGGTGCGTTTGACTCTTTGACCAGATAGACTCGATAACTCGATTAGCTCGCTGGTAGGGACTTCTAGGAGGATTGGCGGGAATGCGCGATTACAGAAATACGAAGTTTGCCTTGGAAAACGTTAAATAGTTCATGCATACTAGTTGTTCATGAAACCGAGGGGTCATCTTCTTTCTCTGCTCATTGTTATGCTCGTTTTCTGGAGCATGCTTTACATGCATGATTTCATGTTCTATCCCGTGCTGGGGATTGTCGTGGTTCTGGGCGTTTGGATGTATCTTGCAGGAAAGCACGAGATAGCGTATTATTCACTGGGCCTTGCCGGGTTGAATGTTTTGCTTATACTTCTTGGGCTTTTCCTGCCCAGGGAGATTGCTTTAATTCTAGTAACAGTAGTTATGTATGCTTGGCTTGCCGCGTGCATTTACTTCATCGTGAAGCTTTCCAGGAAAAGCCGCAAAAATCTTTTCTGGATTCTTGGCATCGTGTTTGTTCTTTACCTGATGTCGTTCTTCAGCATTGATACTGCAAGGTATGTTCCAGACAAGTGCACCATCTCAGGAGGGATTTCGTGCATTGAATATGATGCCAGCGATGACTTGTTTTACATTTCCATACAGAACAACGTGGGCGCTCCAATAGACAACTTGACCATTTCCGTGTCTTGCAGGACTGGATGCGCGATGAACCAGAGTTCCTTCCTGGACCATGTGGAGAATGGGGATAGGGCTGACTTCGTCTTCCCCTGGACTACCATACCTATTGGAAAGCGAGTCCTATTCTCCAGACCTCACCTCTTCCAGGATTTGGGTGGGAAGGCTCGGGGTCATGTCGAGATCGATTTCATGTCCAAGGGCCAACCCCGCACCAACACAGGGGAATTCTCGATGCAAATAACCACTCCGAAACCCGTTTGCGGTGCCTGCGCCAGGACTGTGGAATTCGGAATGCTTCCTATCTACATCGTATGGCAGGGATTCGCCAGAACCATTGGTTATTGAATACGAGCAAAGGCACACGAGAATGTCTAGTGGTTCTTCCGGAACGCATGAAAGATGTTCATCTTTAGAGGGGTTATGGAGATAAAGAAAGTTGATTCCCTTTATTGCATGATTTTATACATTGACACTAACATAGTAATTGATGCTGTTGAGAACAGGAAGAACGTGTTTGGTAAAAATGTCGGGAGTGCTGCTGCTGACTTGTTCATAAGGGCTGCTGGCTGTGCTTATTTTCTCGTAATCTCTGATTGGATGTTGGAGGAGCTGGCTAAGTACAAGCCGGTGTCGAGCATGACTGCATTCTTTGCGTTCATCGGCAGGAAAGTGATTCGCGTCCCATACTCTGAGGAAGAGAAGCGGATGGCAAAGATGAGGAACCCATTGCATTTCCAAGACGAGCTTCACGGTCTTATCGCTATGCGTGAAAAAGCGGATTTTCTGGTGACGAGGAACAAGATTGATTTCATGCATCTCAGAATGCCTGTTCGAAGACCCGAAGAGCTAACCTAAACCGACTTTCTTCCAGAGGGCATCGTGGTATGCTTCCAATCCCTGCTCTTTCTTGATGCGCTCAAGTTCCTTAATCTCGTTGGGATCCGGCCTTGCTGCTTTAATCCTGTCTAGGGCTGCATTCAATTCCTTGCGTAGACGCTCTTCTTCATCTTCTGGCATGATTCCTGCAGTGTCTTCCGCGTTTATATGCGTTGTGGGCATGGATTAGCGAAGAGAGGATGACTTAAATATCTTTGTTCGGAATTGTTGGAAGGTTTTCAACGATTTATTTTCAATATTGAAATGAATTGAGGATATTAGTGGCGGCGGGTTCAACTTGGTTACTAGATGTATTCATTATCTAGGATAGCTCGCTGGTGGGAACTTCCAGGATGATGGGCAAGGATGCGTAGCATGAAAATGGTGGTGTAAATCGACAATGAGTTCAATCTCTCCACTGAAGGAAGACGTATATCGTTCAAAATGTTTTGTTCTGGTTCTGATGGACGGCTATTGCGTTGGCAGTTAATAGGACAATAAACTGATTGTGTACGTGAGTCCGTTTGTTGGACAGTGTTTCCCTCTTTACATCAGGTATGATCTGTGTGGGCGTCTGTGTGTCTTGAACACGTGTCTGTGTGTGCATAACCACCGCCACCTATCGAGTCGTAATAACTGTTGTCAGTAACGTCAGTGTGCCCATGCTTGCGATCTGAGTGCGTGTCCGTGTGGTCTGTATGCCTCCCTTTGCCATCGTCGTAGTTGAAAAGGAAATTATTGGAAAGCCGCATTCGGTTACGCAGAACCTTCAGGATGCGCTCATTCTCAATTCGGGTAACGTCCACTTCAATGCCTAAACCAGGCAGGCATCTCTGCAATCAGGAAGGCAACATCTGACCTTCTTTACAAGAGGCTTGCTAAACCATGGACACTCACTCTTTTCCCCACTCGAGGGGAATCAATAGTTGAGGGATTCTCAACTGTCAACGAGTACGCAGACTTCCTCATAGGCGCATCTTTAACAGACTATGCAAAGCTAGTTGAGGATCAGAGAGTCATAAAGGATTTGATGGATGCGTCTGACACAGTCAGACTAAGGACGTACGACAGACGCACTGGACAGTTGTGCGACCTTGAGATTGAAATCGGAGGGAATGGAATACATAACGTGGTAGATAGCTGCGGTGGAACGCATAACGTTCCTGATGGGAAAGTGTTCACTAGCCCCAACACGACAAGGCTGCAGGGAAAGGTGGTCCTGGACGTTCCAGTCATATACAACGGCGCAGAGATGGAGGGAGTCTATCTTGAAATTAAGAATGGTAGGATTGTTGACTACCGTGCTGAACGAGGCCAAGATACTCTAACTAAGATTATCGAAACCGACGACGGCTCCCACATGATGGGAGAAATTGCAGTAGGAACAAACCCAAACGTGACACGAGCAATGAAGCATCCGTTGTTCGCAGAGAAGATTGGAGGCACGTGCCACATGGCCATCGGAAGGCCATACGAAGACTGCTATCCTGAGCTGAAACATGCCACTGACGCAGAAAAAGAGGAAAGAATCCCTCAATTGGTAGCTGCAGGAAGATTCCACAAGTCTGCACAGCACGTGGACATACCAACAGACTTCAGGAATCCCACGCATGGTCAGGCGCTCTACATTGGAGACACTGAACTGAAGTGGAATGGTACGGATGGCAAGTGGAACCCAGTGTGAACTGCAGATAGCATAAGAACTGCGGTTTGAAAAGGGCTAAGCCCGCTCAGACACTAGTGCATAAATGTCATGCTGAACCACAGTGCAGACATGCTCGAACAGTCCAGACGTGCAAACACATAAATACCCATTCCTTCCATTAGGGTCATGGAAATACGAATCGACACTTCCAAGGACTCCAAGCATGACATCAAGAAATTAATATCTTTCCTGCAACACTTCATTGATGCGCAGGAGCACGAACTATCAGCTTCAGTGCCTGATGTTTCTCCTGGCATTTTCGGGATGTTTGGTGATAATGATTCTAAACCAAGCACTTACGAAGAACCCAAGCCATCCATTGACCCTTTCTCCGACCTTGACGATAAGGACCCGAAGTCAAACTTCAGCATAGAGCCCTATGACTAAACCCTTTGAACTTCTGGACCATACTGCTGACCTGAAGATAGTTGCAAATGGAAAGAGCATGGAAGAAGCATTCAGCAACGCGGCCAAAGGAATGTACAGCTACATGGCAGACATAAAGAAGATAAAGCCAAAAGTACAGAAGAAGATTGCCGTAAAAGCAAACAAACTAACAACCTTATTGTACGAGTTCCTCGAGGAATTATTGGTTCTAACAGATACGGACAATTTGCTATTCTCAGAAATGGAGAATATGAAGATAGAAAAGAAGAAAGATATTATTCACCTAACCTGCATTGCAAAGGGTGACGACTTCCGGAACTATGAAACACATGGTGACGTAAAGAGCATTACTTATTCTGAAATGGAGATTGACGAAACTAAGAACAGAGTGCAGTTCGTCGTGGATATCTAATCTCCATTAGCAACAAATCTTTGGTAATCTGCTTCAAATGCAGTTCTCGCTTCCTGCGGAAGTTCTGGAAACTGCTCAAGTCTTCTGACATACGCGCTTTGCCTCTGCATTGCTGTCTTCTGTAAAGGCCACAATGCCTTCTTGGCAAACGAACCCATTTCCTCCAAAGTGTCCATGTCAGGAACATTATCTTGCGCAAAAGCATAACCACCCACGAGATTGAGGTGCGCCACCTTTTCGTGGAATGCTCGAACGGCACCATCGTGCTCTTCTCTCGCATCTATCAACTGGCGGAATATGCGCTGAGACTTGGGACTCAATCTTCCAAAAAGTTCATCGGAAATATCACTCATGCATTGTCAATCGCCGAATTCACTTAATAAATCTTTCCCAAAGAACTGCAAGAATAGCCAGTAACAGATAGTACATTACTAATCTCGAATGCCTTCCAACAAAAATCAAGCGTCATGAAGAACGTGCGCCTCTTGAGAGTTGGATATGGCCGTAACTCCTGCCTAACCCTGCATTCTTGATTTCGACCATTTGCCTGTAACCAAGATTGGTGAATATTCGTGCCAAATGCTCCTCTTTGGGCGTGCTAAACACCAATAAATGCAATAGGGGCCTTCCAGAACGTTTTGCACGTTCCTCCAGTACGCTGACTGCTTCAGTTGCGAGAGCCCGCGGAATTCCTGCACCAGAAATGAATCTCTCCGGGCTAAAGCCCGGAGTATCCTGTGACCATGCTTTGTAGTCTTACGTTTCTGTTGCTTTCTTGGATGTAGCGTTGTATTGCGTCGGCGCTGACGCTGCCGACGCTTCTGAAAAATTTCCCAGGACT
>JBDRGA010000007.1:0-21030 GCA_043818175.1 Candidatus Woesearchaeota archaeon
GTGTTAGATGGCGTTCCTTGGTTTGGGAGGAATTATTGGTGCTGTGCTAAGCATTATTTTTGGTATTTTGGTGATGGTGTTTCCGAGTATGCTGAGATTTCTGGTTGGAATCTACTTCATCTTGGTTGGCATCGTAGCTATTATAGCATGGATTTAGAATTATTTTTTTTGCTTTTTTTTGCTTTTTCAACGAGTTCACTCGAGCTTTGAACTTTACCACCATGACCTACATTGAATACCATTTCAATTCCTAATTCTCTACAGACCTTTGCTTCTGGAATATTGTCTTCGAACCTGTCTCCACCGTTTGCAAATACACTAGGTTTCAATGCTCTCAGTTCTTCACATATGCTCATGTCAGTCGTGCCTGGTTTGTGAAACGTAAGCATCACTCTATCAACTGGTTTTAATGCTTCGAGTATTTCTTTTCGTTCAACATCTGGCATGAAAACCCATCCCCTTTTCAACTTCTTCCAGTTGTCGTTGTTCAGAATTACGACGAGCTCATCGCCAAGTTTCTTCGCTTCATAGAACATTCTAACATGACCTACATGCACAGGATCAAAGCCACCACTTACTGCGACTACGCGTTTCATGGTATATTTCTTTTGTTACCTATACTTAAATGTTAAGAAAAAGTGCATGGGCCCGGAGGGATTTGAACCCTCGACCACCGGCTGTCTTCGAGCACTGCCATATAAGACCGGCGCTCGACCAGGCTAAGCTACGGGCCCTCAGAGACAAGGGCGCACAGGTTGTTTATATATGTTCAGGTGAAGAATCCTTTCAGCCCTTTCTTCAGAGCTTCCTGATACCTTTCTGTACGTTTCTTTTCTTTGTACTCAGAATATGGTTTTCTTCCTTTTTTAGGACGGGGAGCAAGTATTAATTCTGTTGTTATGACTAAGTCTTTGTTGGTTGGTCTGTATGAGTACACTCTGATATTCTTCTTGATTTGTGCTTCAGTAGTATCGTCGAATCGTCTTATTTTCTTTTGATGTTCGAACTTCATTTTCTTTAGTCGCGAATGTTCTCTCGAAGCCAAAACAGAGTACTTGCGTGCTTTTCTCTCGGCATCTGTTATTGCCTTTGTCCTGCTTTGCGTTTGCTGCATTAACTTTGCTTTCTTATCTGAAGAAAGTTTCTTTTTTAGGAGTGCGTCTCTCTCAGTTTTGAGTTTTTTTGCTTTGGTAGAGTTCTGTTTCGATAATTGTTCTGCTCCGTTGATACGTATTTTTTGCTTTTTCTCCTCGAGCGAAAACCTCGATGATGTTCTTCTTCGTTCGGTATTTCGTTTCAGGTTCGCTTGTTTTCGTACTGTTGATAGCAAAACTCTTTGATCCTTAGAATAGCTTTTCACCAGGGGACTGACGTAGTATTTTCCTTTTTGTGAGTTCTTGGTTTCGTTCATTGCTTCCTTGAAGCATGAAGAAATCGAACGCTTGGGTGTTTCCAGAACAAAATTTTCAGGCACTGTCAAATAACTTTTTTCCTGTTTGAACGGGTTGTCTATTAATCTATACTGTCTAGTTAAATCGTAAAGGAATTCTTCTCTGTATTCCAGCGGAACAACTTTGAGTCGTTGTTTTGGTTGGATTATTATTCTTAGGAATGGAACTAGCACTTCCGGTTTTGGTTTCTTCGTGCCTTCTCTTGCAACTCGGTTTATGTGCTGCTGGATTGTTTCGTTGTTAATTCCTGCTTTTCGTTCATGTGTTGAAAGGTTCTTCCAGATTACTCTCAACTTTGTTTTGGTTGAGTGCTTTTTTAATTGTGAGATTAATCGTTGCAATTTTTTCTTCTCGTTATCGTCTTTCTTAGATGGTCGAGACTCCCCAAATGACTCTTTGATATCCATTTTTGCAACGGTGCCTGTTTTCTCGTGTTTCGTCTTCTTCGGTTTTATTGCTGGAAGTTTACCAGCTTGAGAAGGAACTCCTTCGTTAATCATTCTTATCTCCTCATCAGCTAATGGTCCTCTGTGATAACTCATCAACCATTTCACCTGCATCGGATTTAATCCTAAGGAATCGTGCTTGAGGAATTCTCCTGGTTTCAGTTTGTTTATTTTTTCTTTC
The DNA here is from genome assembly GCA_043818175.1 of Candidatus Woesearchaeota archaeon. GTDB lineage: Archaea > Nanobdellota > Nanobdellia > Woesearchaeales > JBDRGA01 > JBDRGA01. The sequence goes on from JBDRGA010000007.1 coordinate 2,079, forward strand.
AGTTCTGATGGTGCCAAATCCAGTGCTGAAGCTATCTTCTCTATGTCCTGCTCCGCCCTCAAAGAACCTATGAACCTTGTTGCCATATTGCTCATTATCCTGTAATCAATGTCACCAGGGTTCTGTGTTGCAAACAAACAGCCAAGGCCAAATGCCCTTCCCTGTCTAACAAGCAGAGAAAGCATTGCCTTGCTTGGTGGATTTGACGGTGATGGTGGTAAGTACCCTGCTAATTCATCAAAATAAACTAAGTACTTCAAACGCGAAGTGCCAGGCTGTTGTATGAGCCATGTGAACATTTCCTGCATTACTTTCTCGACGAAGAACTGTTTTTCTTTTTCTGTTCTCAACCACCTTAGGTCCATTATGCTTACATTCCCAGGCGTCATTATTTCAGAAAAGTCCAGTGGTTTGCCGTGGAACCATGCCTGTATTGCCGGAGAGCTTAGCGCAAGGTTCAAACGCGAGATTAATTGTTTTCTCTCCGCGCTTGTTAAGAAATCTTCAGGGCTTAGTATTCCTATGCTGTCCATTGGCGGTTCTTGAACAAGTCGTATTAGTCTTTCGATGTTTACGCTGTTTGCGTTTTGCCATTCATGAAGTATTAATTGTGTTAACAGCGCTGTTGGTTTTTCCATTCCCAACTCAGTATAGCCGAGTAATGCAAGCATGCTCCTTACTGCTGGGTCCAATGTGCCTGTGATTATTCCTGGGTCTGAAGCATATATCGTGGTGAAGTTGCTTGGTGGTTTGAAGTCTGATGCCAGGCTTACTTGCCTTCCAGCGTTATGTCTTGGCGTGTAGATTGTTATGTGGAGGTTGTTCTTGTATTTTTCAATGTCAGTATTTGTTATGTTCCATTGTCTTGCTTTTTCTTCGTACGTTCCTTTTAATCTTGATGCGTGCACATCTCCTTTCTTCTCCTTGTTTGAGAATGGCCTGAAGTCGAATGAAGTGTTCGCAATTGCGAGAGTTCCTATATCTCCTTTTGGGTCAAAAACAAGAACAGGAAGGTTCTGCATTACTGCTTGTTCTATTATGTTCTTGCAAAGTACAGTTTTTCCAGAACCGGTAGTGCCAAGTACTATCGCATGTGTTGTAAGCTGGTTCGCGTTAAGACTAATGTTTCTATTACCATTTCGTCCAATGTGAAAACCCATATTAGTCAAGCGTGAGGACTGTTTATATCTTTTTTCCTTTGCTCTCAAGAATTGCTATTGCTTTCGCAGCTCTGATGTGGGCATCGCTCACTCGAACGTTCATTAGGTATGTCATAAATGCGGCAACGCCAAGAAGCACTGTCGTACCTGCTGCGCTTGTTATTGCATAAGATGTCTGGGTTACTATTGCTATGAGCACATTCTTCTTTACAACGCTCGTGACGAATCCCGCGTAAAGAATGGCAAGGCAAATGTTCCTTACCGTACTGTATGCCTGCGTTTCCCTTTTCAGAATTACGAGTTTTCTATGAACAGTTTCATATCTTTTCTGGTCATGCTCAGGCAATTTTATGTTGGCATGATTATGTTCAATGTAATGTAAGAGCCTTTGCACTCTGTTTCCTGTGAGTGCTTTCCTCACAGAAGTGAAGATATTGTCTGAAGTCATCCATTATGATTCATACAGCATGTATTTATTGTTTTTCTAATCTGGAGCGGCGTGCCTTGTGTTTTTTGCGCCAGCCATGGCGTACAACACTGGGGCTTTGCTCTCAGGGTATACTGCTTCGAGAATCTGGTTCGGAGAAAACCTTAGCATCGTGTCAAGATTCTTCTCGAAGAATCTTTCGGTAGCATCTGCCCTTACAACATACTCCGGAGTTTCCTGCATGTTCATTCTGAGTGGATAATCAAAACCACTCCTGCTGACGCTCAGATACGCATCCTGTCCCCCATTGTATCTTCCCTTCACGACGCTTTGCAGATTGAACCCCCGTTCTTCATCTGTTAGCGACTTTGCCCATACTCCAATGTCAACAAGATTCTTGCGGTTATTGTTCTTTACTATTGCTTTCTTTCCAGCTTCGTCAACGAGAACTTCCATATATGCCTGTCCTGCAAGGAGGTTGTACTGAGCAAATTCCTGCCTCGGATTGGAAACGTGCCTCCACACGAACTCATTGCCTGGACGCACGCTCTCACTGTTCGGAAGCCTTTCATTTGCCATTTCTAGCTGATTCCTCAAAGTGTTTCCAAGGAGAACCAGATTTCTATAATGGTCAACCCGTTTCTTTGTTTTCGCGGAATCAGTGCGGATGTACTCCCTCAAATCGATCCCTTCTAGAGCGGTCAGTGCGACAAACTCTTCTTTTGAGCCTTTGTACTTTGCATCAAACTCCTGCATCGCCCAGTTTGCTCTAGTAATGTCACCAGGACCATACGTGTTATTGTAAATTCTGGCTGCATTTTCTGCTCGCCTATTAACGAAATCACTGGCGAAAAGAATGTCATTTACGTGCTTGACTGCTATTGGCATCAGTTGGGCAACCCCCGCAGCGCCCACTGGTGATCTTCTCCACTGTTCACCGTTGCTCTCGATGTAGATGTTCGAAAGCGCGGTCTCGGCGAGCCTTCCAATCTTAAGCTCCTGAAGTAGTGCAGTAGGACCAAACTCTCTTGCTATTCGTATGTGGGAGGCCAGCACCACGGGAGTGTCGTATGCCCTTGCTTCTGCATTAGAAACCAGACGTCTAGGCACTCCATCAAACAAGCCATGCCAATCCTTGGCCAGTTGCTCCAGGTTCCTCGGGTCTGCTCTCCTGTCTATTTCTTCAAGGCTGAGAGTGTCTTGAACAACTGAATACAAAGGTGTGCCTATCTCTGTTGTTGTCAAGAACATCGGAGTCGGGGCATTTGCCGAGTCAGCCAGCTGAACTGGTCTGGCCATGTTTGTGCCAGCCACTAAAGCGCCCGCTACCAATGTTGTCAGGGCTGCTCTTCTTATTATGCCTTTGGCGTGCGTTCGTTTCATCATACTTTTTTGTCAATAATCTCGGACCCTACTTTCCAAAGTCCGCAGGGGGTATTTAAACCTTGTGGAATTGTGATGTATTTGAAGCAATAATGCATAATTGAATATCCATAATAAGGAACTCTATGGTTCAATAACCTGCAAAACTCTTTATTTGTGCTTGTTTTCTTGAAAATACGGCTATTTTGACCTTTAATTGTCATGAATTTTACGTGGATTTTGACAAAAATGGCACATCACCTTTATATATGGGCTGCGCCGCGCCAGAAGCATGAGTGTAGTCATTCCGACAATTCTGAGTGTTCTTGCTGTCAGTCTGGTCAGTTTCATTGGGGCTTTGTTCCTTGCAATGAACCCTGAAACTTTGAAGAAGATGGTGCTTTTCCTTGTCAGCTTTGCCACTGGAGCAATTCTAGGAGACGTGTTCATTCATCTTTTGCCTGAAACAATGAAGGCATGTGGCCAGGTAGCTCAAGCAAGCTATCTCATCCTTGCAGGGCTCTTGGTGTTCTTTGTTGTGGAGAAGTTCATTCATTGGAGGCACTGCCACATCCCCACTTCAAAACAGCACCCGCACAGTTTCGCAATAATGAACCTTGTTGGAGATGGCTTTCACAATCTTCTCGATGGCGCTATTATTGCAGGTGCGTACATCGCTTCTTTCCAAGCAGGTCTGGCCACAACAGTGGCAGTGCTTCTTCATGAGATTCCTCAGGAGATTGGAGATTTCGCAGTGCTTATTCATGGTGGTTACACCAGAAGAAAAGCACTTTTCTTTAATTTCCTCTCGGCCATAACTTCAGTAGTGGGCGCTATAATAACACTGCTAATAAGCAATGCAATTCCAAGCATCGAGCAGTACGTGCTTCCCTTTGCGATGGGAGGGCTATTATACATTGCAGGCTCGGACCTCATCCCCGAACTTCATAGGGATACAGGCGTAAGAAATGGAATAATTCAACTTATTGGCCTGATTGTTGGTATTGGTGTTATGAGCCTTCTTCTTCTAGTAGGTTAAGTTCTGCTATAACCTACTCCCTTGATGACCAACTTGCCATTCTTGAACTCTAAAGTATCTCTTGTGGAGATGCTCTTTCCTTCTCCTGTTGTTCCACTAAGATCCATGCCTACCTTAGTATCAGTTCTTAGCAAACCATTTGTGACGCGAATTCTGTTGTTAGCTTGAGTCTGAACCTTGGCAGCGTTCCATGACTTAACTTGAATTGCAGGGCCAAAAACGTATGTTCCATCTGTTGTTACATGGACGCTTTCCTTGGCAATGAAGTCATAACTGACAACGGCAACTTCGTTCTTGGTTATTTTGAATTCAGCGGTTGCTTCGAGATTTGTTCCAGGAAGAAATGCGTCATGCTCTCCTGTTTGGTCTACTACTTTAACGTTATCCACTATTAGTAAGACCTTACCATACACTCCGGAATTGATACTTGCGTTCGTCAGCATCGTCATTTCGTGCGCGTCCCTAAGTTCAATAAGGTCTATTGTTCTGTTTCCCTGCCAGACCATCATCCACTGGTTTGCGCTGTTCTTTACTTTTAGTTCTTTCACGGTTAGCATGATGTTTGTGATGTTTCCCATGTTTGCGTACGCGTCAGTTATCGCAAAAACAAATCCTGATTCAAGCACACCATTCATTTCTGTAGGCACTGGAATTTCAGTCCGATACACTATCGTGTTGTTAACAATATCCAATGCGGCATCTGATGGAATGATTAGTCCTTCTCCCATGCTACCATCAAGACCCATTCCAATTGTGGTATCTGTTTGGACTGTGCCTTCCTGGATTGTTATGAATCCTGTGTCCTCTGCGGTGTACTGGTACGTAACATCATTCATCACCTGCAATCGAAGCACGGGCGTGAATACATATTTTCCAGATTGCGTCAGCAGGTGCAATGACCTCTCAGAGTCAATGGATATTGCAACAAGTGTGTTCGTTCCTTCTGCTACGTTTACAGGTGTCTCTGTTTGTATTGTATGCGACGGGAGTTTTGCTGAAGCACCTCTATCGGAAATTAAAATGTCTGAAACAACTATCCTTATTGCATCATAGTTTCCTTCCTGAAAGTCAGCTTCTGCAAGGATGCTTGTCTTTTTAAGTGCATTCAATGAGTCCAGTCTGTAAGTTCCCGCTACTGGTATGTTTATCCATCCCGCCTGGTTGTGGAGAGCTACGCTCTCTATGCTGATTTCCAGTTCTGTTGACGGAAACAGAGTTGAGGAGTCAGTAATCGTGAATACAAGATGTCCTGTTCCCATTTCCTGTTCTGGGTTTTGTTGTGGAACTGTTTCAGTGCATGCAGTTATGAACAATGCAAGTATGATTAGTGGGATTATGATTCTCATTTAGGCACCTACTGGTATCTATATAGCACTGGTTAAAAGGGTTTCGGCTTGTTTCCTTGAAGCATGTCGTTTGTTATGTCAGATAGTTTACTGACTTGAACATCAGCGGGAAACATGTTCGATGGCTTTGAAACAAGTCCAATGCAGAACATCCCTGCTGTTTTTGCTGCCATCATCCCTGCCAGACCGTCTTCTATGACTGTGCACTCCTCAGGCTTAACACCAAGACGCTTTGCAGCCACCAAAAAAATGAGAGGATCGGGTTTTCCGTTTACTATGTCATCTGCTGTTATGATGACTTCAAAATCCTTGTCAATACCAATTGCCTTGAGCGTGGCCATTGCCTCGTCCTTTTTTGATCCAGTTCCAATGGCAACTCTGAATCTGTTTTGTTTGGTAAACTGGAGTAGCTCTTTTGCTCCAGGCATTGCCTTGGCATTGACAACAGCTTCCCTGAACATTCTTCTCTTTCGCACCATCAATGCTTCTATGTCAACGGACTTGTCAGGTATGAGCTGCCTGAACCACGTTCCTGTCGGAATGCCTGCATAGCTATTTGTAATCTCTTCGACAGTCGTATGGATTCCGTGTTCTGCGAGAAGTTGCGCTTCCACTATTCCATGGATTTCGTTCGTATCCGCAAGTACTCCATCAAGGTCGAAAATTATTGCGCGCATGCCCTTGATTCAACGCATGTCCCTATTATACCTATTTATTTTCAATATTGAAAATAATAACATTTAAAAGGGCTTCAGTCAACTCCAACGTATTGGATCGGGAGAAACAGAAGGGTCCAACTCGTTCTGTTTCCTCAAGCAAGTGCTTGAGTTTCAATACAGCGATTCCAAGGAGTAACAGGAAAATGTCATTTGAAGAACTTGGTCTACGACCAGAAATAGTTAAAGCGCTACGCGAAGAAGAAATATTTGAGCCAACAAGCATCCAGAGCCAAGCCATCCCTTTGGTCATTAAAGGAAGGGATGTAGTAGGCATGAGCAAAACAGGCTCAGGAAAGACAGTTGCCTTTTCAGTACCCTTACTTGAAAGAATGAAGCCAGGAAATGGCCCTCAAGTGCTGGTTTTATGTCCAACAAGAGAGCTTGCAGTGCAGATTGCAGCTGAGTTTGAAAAGTTTGGAAAGTACATGAAGGTTAAAGTTGCTGCCGTTTATGGTGGAGTAGCACTTGACCCTCAGATTCACGCAATGGGCAAAGCTGATGTTATCGTTGGAACGCCAGGAAGAGTTCTTGACCATCTTGAACGCGCCACGATTAATACTGAAGGTATTGACATGGTTGTTCTTGATGAAGCAGACAGAATGGTTGACATGGGCTTTTTTGACGATGTAACCAGAATTATTGACGCTACAAAACAAGGAAGGCAATTATTGCTTTTCGGCGCAACAATTTCTGATGAAATTCATACCATTAAGGAAAGGTACATGACCGAACCCGCAACAGTAAAGGCAGAGGCAAACGTGGAAGAGGAATTCCTGAAGCAGTACTTTTATAGTGTTCTGCCACAGGAGAAGTTCTCTCTTCTTGTTCACCTTTTGAAGAAAGAAGCAACTAACAGAGTGATGGTCTTCTGCTCAACTAGAAACATGGTTGATGTTCTCGCCCGAAATTTGAAAAGGCAAGGCGTTGACGCGGCAAGCATTCACGGAAAACTCACGCAGGCTCGTCGTTTGGACATCATGAAGCAGTTCAACGAAGGACATCCAGAAGTACTGGTTGCTTCAGCAGTTGCTGCTCGTGGTTTGCATATTGAAGAAGTTTCGCATGTGTTCAATTGGGATCTATCACAGGACCCCGAAGAATACATTCATAGAGTCGGCAGAACTGCTCGTGCCGGTGAAAAAGGTAAGGCAATTACATTGCTTTCAAGCAGAGACCATGATGTCTTTAATGATGTTATTCATAGATTTGGTATGAACGTTAAAGAATTACCTCTTGACAACTTCCAGAAATTAAGGTTTGATATGGGAAGACGGGACAGCGAAGGCCCTCGTGGCAGTTACCAATGCAGAAGCTCAGGCTTCAGAGGCGGCCCAAGAGGCGCACCTCGCAGTGGACCTAGAGGCGAAAGCGGTTCAAGAGATGGCTTCAGGAGCTCAGGCAGACCTTCAGTTGAGCCTGAAAGAGCAAGACCTGTTAGATGGGGTGGACGGTAATAATTACTTTTATATTCCATTTAGATTAATTCCTCAAAATGCTGAACAATATCAAACGATTGCTTCGCACAAACACGTCCCCTGAACGTGCTTCAGCTTCCCAAAGATTCTTCAAGACAGGTAAAGGAGAATATGGAGAAGGAGATATATTCATTGGCGGTTCTGTGCCTGACATTAGAAAAGTTGCAAAGGAATTTGTCAAAGCGGACTTCAAGACCATTCAGGCATTGCTAAATAGTAAGGTACACGAAGAACGATTATGTGCCTTGCTCATTCTCGTTGAACAATTCAAGAAAGCTGATGAGAAACAGAAGAAGAATATTATTGCTTTATACCTGAAGAACACGCACAACGTTAACAACTGGGATCTCGTTGATTTGAGCGCGCCGAGGATTCTTGGCGAATGGCTTGTTAATAATGACAGGAAGATTCTTTACACCTTCATAAAATCAAAGCTATTATGGGAGAGACGTATCGCAGTCCTGGCAACATTTGCGTTCATCGCGCGAAGTGACTTCAAGGATTCAATGCGTTTATCTGAATTATTGTTAAAAGATAAGCAGGACTTAATGCATAAAGCCGTTGGTTGGATGCTTAGAGAAGTTGGAAAGAAAGATAAGAAGACACTGGAAACATTCCTCAAGAAACATCATAAAGTAATGCCAAGGACCATGCTCAGGTATGCGATTGAAAGGTTTCCTCCAGACGAAAGAGCCAGATGGATGAAATAACGTAATTCACTAATACTACTGCAAAAAAGAACGAGCATGTGGCCTAAAACAATACTAAAATTCACAAAGCTTATAACCTCCAAATATCAGAATTGTACCGTGAAATGGGTCTTGCTACTGGTAATCATAGGAGCAGTAATTCTAGCTGCATGCAACATAGCTCCCCAGCCCATTGGCGGGGGAAGGGACGCGCACGGTTGTCTTGGTCCTGCGGGCTATTCCTGGGACGCGGAAATTCAGGCATGCGCCCGAAATTGGGAGATGAACGAGTCTCTAAGAAAGATTGCCAAGATAGCTGTTGATTCCATTGGTCCAAAGAATGGATTAACCGTAGTTAGTATCGAGCCAAGGGCATGCACAGGCTGCTTCCTCGTCATGCTGGACATAAACCAGAAACAAACAATCGTGCAGATTGACAATTGGACCGTGACTCAGGATAAATACGTTGATAATGTAACTGTTGAGTGTACTTCTTGCCCTCAGTACACACCCCCTGTTGAAGGCTGGTGTGATAATGGTACGGTAGTGCCAAGTGAACCAAATGAATGTGGATGTCAAGGCCCTCCAAAATGCGTGCTTGCGAACAAAGATGGTTGCACAGTAGATTCTGACTGTGAGTACGTTCAGCAAGCCTGCGGTTGTCATACTCCTGAGTTCGTTGAAGCAGCGTACGCTTCTGGAAGCCCTGCGCGCGTTGAGAACTGTGCTTATGATGTAGCGCAGGCATGCTCTTGCGTGAATTCTGAGTGTGTCGTCAGCAACAGACAGTCGTAACAAAGAAATCTGGCACGGCGACTATTCTGAACAGCTCACTTTCTGAGTTTAGAAGTTCCCTTGCGTTTAGATTTCTTTTTCTTTGATTTCTCAGTCAGGGACATAAGCGCGTAAGCTAAAATGCCTGGAATTATCAGCATAAAATACTGAATAAGCACACTCCACATATCTATGCAAGAACAAGGAGTAAGAATCGCTATCACATTCAAGTCAATTGCACATGTTCTGTGCTCGCAGTAAATCAATCCTTTGCTGTAGACATTAATAAGAATTAGCGTCCAGACCACCACTACGATGAGAGACCCAATTATCTTTGTTTTTGTCGGTTTGAATTGCATGGAATCAGTTTCTTCTTGCTTGTTTATATTTTGATTGCTTCAAGGACTTACTTTCTTTAACGTACAGAAAATAGGAATATGCCATTGTTATAACGACAAAAAGCAGGACGGGTACAAGAATGAAAATCCAGGTTCGTGAGAAGAAGACACCCAATAAAGCCAAGACACCAACTGCAACACATATCTTTCCTCCCAATTTGTGCGTTTTCTCCCAGACAGTATCGCTGCTGAGTGTCCACGGAGTCCTTATTCCAATGAACCAGTTTCTTTTTGTTTTTGGAAGTAAGTATCCAAGATAGATGAACAGTAAACCAATCGCCACGGGAACAAAGAGATTTGGACTTACTTTTGTGCCCAGATTCCATAACAAAGTCATTGCATGTACTGCCAACAAGAATATCATGATGAACAGTACAAACCCTTCATAGGCATTTCTGAATGTATCTATGTTCTTATTCAGTGGGTCAATGGAGGGTATTGCTAGGAATAAGACAGCAAGTACGACCATCATTCCAGGCACGAGAAATGCACCCAAAGACCTGGACATCGTACCGTTGACCTGTCCTTCGGCGTCCCAGTGTGACGCTACACTTTCAGGAAGAGATGGATATACTATGATGCTTGCTGCAATACTAAGTAAGACAACCAACCATATCGCAACTACAACAGGTTTCATTCTTCGCTTGCAGGGAATCTCCTTTAATATGTTTCTGTACTGTCAATCTTGAAGCAATAATGCCAGGCTCATTTCCTGAGCACTGCTATTAAAGATATGCCAAGGGTGTTACGCAGAATCTTGTTTTCCGTAAACCTTATCATAGGTACGAGTTTGTTAAAAAGCCCTATCGTCTCGTCATTGATGAGCTCACGTTTCAGAATGGTTCCGTGTACGAACCAGCCAAGGATTGACGTCGCATTGAAGTACCATATCCTTTCAACCTTGAATCCTGCTTTCTCTGCCTTTGTTGTGAGTTCGTTCTTTGTGTACCTTCTGTGATGTCCTGCTACTTCATCGAGGCAGTTGAACAATGTTGGATGCGCAGGAACCAGGACAACGAAAGAGCCGCCAGGAAGAAGCATTTTGTGTATGTCTTTAAGTGCTTTTACATCTTTTTCGACATGCTCCAGAACGTTGAGTGCAAAGCACGTTTTTACGCGAATGCCGGCAAGGTCGTTGGAATCGCCCAGTTCTATTTTTCTTACTGCAACTCGTCTGTTATTTTTGAATTCATGGCTTAATTGTGCAACATATTTCTTATCGACATCAGATAAGATTATCTTGCTCTTTGGGAATTCAGTCACTATCTTTCGGCTATACGTTCCCCTTCCGCTGCCCACTTCAAGTATGCTACCTTTCAAGTAAGGTCCTATTTGTTCATACATCCATTCAGTGAACTGGTCTGCCTTATCAACCGTCAACAGATTCTTGTCTCCCTTTGCGGAGTATGATTTCATCTTTATTGACAAGCTGTATTCTTATTAAGGTTTTCCAATTCGGTTGGAATAAGAATAAAAAAGAAATTACCGTACTTTACTTCTTAGATCGCGCATACTCCATTGGAGTCCTGAACATTATGTAGATTAGAGAAAGAGCAACACCATAATTGAACCAGTCTCCACCCAAGAACAATCCTATAATCAGAAGTATTACTACAAACCATAACAAGAATGCATGCGAATTGTTGTTTGCCATTTTGAGCACCTCCACCCACTATTTGCATTCTTCGAGCAATACTACTATATATTTGTATGGGCAGAATTCAATAGTAGTAGACTTGCTTATTTCTTGGCAACCATGTTCTGACCCACAATCACTCCCAGGTCTTTTCGAAGACTTCTGAAGTATGCTGACCAGCAATCTTCTCCTTTGCTAGCTGTTCTATGTAGATTGTCTGCATCATAAAGTAGAATGCAATAGGAGATTGAACCTCCACCATGTTCTGTTCTATCAGTGAACAAACTGACAGGAGTCTGTTCCCCTATTTGCAACCTTTTATTGGTTATAACCTTATCAGCGGGACGAAGGTCGAATCTGGCACTTACTAAAAGGGGGTTTGTTGCTTCTTCTGATTGTACGAGCGCTTCAATTAGACCCGAAAAATACTGCCCGAATTCTCCCATAGTCCAGGCACCAGTTCTTGTTACGTGAATAGGGGCTATTCCTTCCAATTCAAAACGGGTCCCTTTATTCAAGGTCATATCCTGAAATGATTCTGAACCAAAGATATCTCTTAGAGCATGTGCAACTTCCTGCTGAGTGAACACATCACTTTGATATATTGTCTTTCCCATTGTCATTATGGAACCATAAGTTAATTTATAAGCGTTACTATTATGTAGTTACCAAATATCTTTCCAATATACGAAACGCATTTAATTCAGACCAGCACAACCGTAACATGGAAAACTGTATCTTCTGCAAGATTGTGAAAGGAGAAATGCCTTGCCACAAGATTTGGGAGGACAAGGAGCACCTTGCTTTCCTTAGTATTTTTCCAAACACAGAAGGTTTCTCAGTAGTAATTCCAAAGAAACATTATCCCAGTTATGCTTTCGATTTACCCGATGACGTGCTTTCTAAATTAACATTAGCCACTAAAAAAGTTGCCAAACTCCTTGATGCTTCTTTCGACGACGTGGGCAGGACTGGAATGTTCTTCGAGGGGTTTGGCGTGGACCACGTACATTCCAAATTATTCCCGATGCATGGAACTGCGAACATGAAGGAGTGGAAACCAATTGAGTCAAAGATTGACAAATTCTTCACACAATATCCAGGATACCTAAGCAGCCATGACTCAAAGAGAGCTGATGATAAAAAGCTTGCTGAACTGGCGAAGAGGATAAGAGGGGAGTAATCAACGGAATGAAACTTCCATACAAAAAGGAGATAGAAGATGAATTGAGACTCTTCTTTAAACAAATAAAGAAGGATGTCAAGTTTCCCGAAGTTCTTGGTGCGTTGGATAAACTTGAAGACTATACTATGCGCGGAGGAAAGAGAATACGAGCTATTTTGATAGTTGTTGGTTATTTGGCCTGCGGAGGAAAAAACATTAAGGAAATAGTTAAGGTCAGTACCAGTGCAGAATTGCTGCAGTCATTCCTTTTGATTCACGATGACATCATAGACGAGGATGATTTACGCCGTGGAGGTTCTACTGTTCATGCTTCTTTCAGACAAAAGTACAATCAAAGAATTTCTGAGAGCTTGGCAATGATAACCGGAGACCTTAGCATTTGTTACACTTTAGAACCGGTGCTGAACAGTTCGTTCAGTGATTCATTAAAGCTCGAAGCAATCAGGGAGATAATGAACACGACCAAGACCACTTGCTTTGGACAAATACTCGATGAATACGGCGAACTTAAGGAAGTTGACGAAAAGTTCGTTGAAAGCATTCAAATTAACAAGACTGCTAATTACACGATTGCAAAGCCACTGGTTCTCGGAGCAAAACTCGCTGGAGCAAGCAACGAGGTAATTGAAGGGCTAAGCGAGTTTGGTTTGAGTCTGGGAAGAGCTTTTCAGATAAGGGATGATATTCTGGGTGTTTTTGGTGATGAGAAAAAACTCGGAAAGCCAGTTGGCTCGGACTTGGTTGAAGGAAAGAAGACATTGTTAATAATTAGGGCAAATAGCAAGTTCATTAATTCCATGATTGGAAAGGACTTGAATGAAAAAGAGATTGAAAAGATAAGAGAAATAATAATTAGTTCTGGTTCTTTGTATTATTCCAAGAAACTAATCGAAGAATTGATTGAGAAAGCTAAGAAAGCACTTGACAAAGTTAACATCAAATCTGAACAAAAGAAATTCTTGATGGAAATTGCAGACTATATAGGTAAACGAGAAAATTAACGTAAATTATCACTTCTTGCGTCTCACAGAATACTTGAGCCTTACTATCCCGGAATCTGTACGTGTAACATCTTTAAGCTGCATCTCAGTCTCGTCCCCTCCCAAAGCAAACAGAGGCATGCCCTCTCCCCATATTCTTGGCTCCACGTCCAGAATAACTTCGTCAACGAGTCCTGCATCGAGAAACACCCTGTTGACGTGCGCGCCCCCTCCCAACAGAACTTTGTCAAACTTGTTCTTCTTCAAAATATGAACTGCCTCCTCAGGGCTTGAAGCAAAATCATCAGCTCCCTTCATCTCCTTCAATTTTTTTGAGAGCACAACAACATAGGGATTACCAATCGTCTTGAACTCATCTCCCTCCTGCATAAGCTCGAATGTCTTCCTTCCCAGAATTATCGCAGGGAATGTTTTGGCAAGTTCTTGATATCTTTGCCATGATTCTTTGGTCCAGGGTACGCCCCCATCAGGCAGCGCAATCATCCCATTCACAGTCATGGTCATGTAGAGTGTTATCATTCTGTTACTCCTCCTCCATCTACGTTCAGGACTGCTCCACTGACGTAATCGTTTTCTGCCAGGAAGATTGCAGCGCTTGCAATGTTCTCTGGCTTCCCTGCTCTTTTCAGCCTCACGTAGTTAATGCTTTCCTCGAATTCCTTCCTGCCATCCTTTCCGTATTGCTTCTCCCAAATGCCCGTATCAATAATGCCAGGACATATTGCATTTGCCCGTATATTACGATTGGAAAATTCGATAACCATTGTTTTCGTGAGGATTAGTAATGCTGCTTTCGTCGCAGAATAAACACCAAATCCTTCAAAGCTCTGCTGTCCTGCAACAGAACTAATGTTAATTATGCTTGCACCATCGTTCAATTGAGCGTACTTAGTCATCCAGATAACTCCTTTAAGGTTGACGTCTATCTGTTCGTTGACCTTGCCTGTTTCAATATCATTCAGTTTAGCAACATGAGACACACCTGCATTGTTCACAAGAACGTCAATTTTTCCAATCTTCACACATGCTGTCTTGACCTGTTTTTCATCAGCGACATTAACTTTGTGAAAGTCAACAGTAAGCGCAGGCTTGTGCTGTCCAAATACTATTACTCTAGCACCTTTCGCAAGGAAAGCTTCGGCTATTGCCTTTCCTATGCCTGTGCTCGCGCCCGTTATTAGAACAGTTTTGCCTTTGAGTTGCATGGAACCAGTTGCACAATTCGACTTATTAATCTTGTGTTAAAGAAAAAGAGAAAAATAGTAAGAAAATAGTTTTTACTTCTTCGTGGCCATGTATATCATGTACAGCGCGCTTATTCCCACTAGGATGTATATTAAGCTCTCAAGCCAACCTACGGCGCTGAATACTGCGCTGACAAGGTTGAACTTGAATGCTCCCCAAAGACCCCAGTTCAGGCCACCAATAATGACCAAGACGAGGGCTATCCAATCCACTACGCTCTTTTCCATTGTATAATCACCCCACCCGTTCCCGGCACAATTCATTTATAAACATTACGCGCAAATGGGGTGTTCTACATGTTGTGCAAGCGATGACCTCCTCTTAACGTACGATTTTCCCATTGTTTCCACCTCATCAAAAAGCCGGTCGAGCCTTTGCTCTCTTGCCCTTGGGTCTGTGTACGCCTGCTGAACCCCCAATGGCTTTGCTTCCTGGATTGCATACACGCTTCTCACTCTTGCCATGCTCAATCTTCCAAGCGCCTGTGATTGTTTTTCTGCTCTTTCCACAATTTCTTTTAGTTGTGCGTTTTGCTTTCCTGGCGCGTATCCTTCAAGCCTCTGCACTATTGTTAAAACAGCATTGTACTTGCTAGCCAGCCCGGAAAGGTTTTGAAGGTTCTTTCTCGTTACCAACGCGTCCTCACGAACCTGGGACGATATGTTCTCAAGTATTCCAAGGGTGTATTCCGCGCTCCGCATGTCATTTGCAGTATCGTGAAGATCCAGTTCTAATTGCGTGAAATCCTGGTCGTTTGCAAGCATTTCCCTGCTCACAGCATGCGCTAAGGAGGGGTCTCCAGTTTCTATTGCTCGAGAATAATCACCTTGCAATGTGACTTTTCCGCCATCAAGTGATTCTCGCATTTCTCTAAGGATTCTTCCCCTCATGAATGATTGAGTTATCCTGCAGTTCTGTTCATCCGTATCATTCACAAGCTCTTCGAGCTTTCCAGTAAGGTCGACGCTGTCTTTTTCGAGTAGCCGCTTGTATGTTTGAAACTGGTCCAGCTTTCTTTCAACGGCACTGCGCGCTATTGAGGGCTTTCCTGCAATATTATTCAGGTAAGTTTGTGCACGAACGTTATCGAATAGTTTTATAGCATAATACGTACCCCCTTTCCCTAAGACCAGTGTAACTCAACACTGGTTCTTCACTCATGAAGTCTGCAAGCACATTTCGTACGTCTTCCTGCGTACTTACTGCTTCTGCTTCCTTTTCATTCCTTGGCAGTTTTGTTTTTGTTATGAATTCGTGTTCTATTATGCTACCAAGTTCCTGTTCATGAATACGTGCAGCTCCCTTTCCCGCACTGCTTCTATACCCAAAGTCCAGTTCTCCATTTCCTGCTTGATGAGGAACGTGGTATTTCCTTCGTAGTTTTTCTTCGACGCGCGCCCTTTCCTGCTCTTCATTGTCAATGGTCTGATTTGTTTGTTCGAGTACATCCTCTTCCATGATCCTCACCTCAATGCATGGAAGACGTCTGTTTAGAAGCGCGTTACTAAGACAAACTTGTACGTATTGCACACATACCAGAGATATTTCTATTTTGACGTACAGTATTCAAGTTATTTAGTCCTAAAACAGAAATGATTCAGGGCAACCGATACAATCGCACCAGTTCAATGACAGAACATTTTAATATTCAATAAGGCAAAAGGAAGCATGATTGTAGAGATTATAATTCTTGTCGTGTTCCTTGGACTCGTTGTTGCAAGCTTTTTCTGGCATTCTGTAAGGTCTGTTATGCGTATTGTTGGGCGGGTAAGTCTTATTCTCGTTTTGGTGCTCGGTGTCCTGGGCGCATTTGTGATTTCTGACGCTAACGCCTTCAGTAGGAGTCTGGAGAAAGGAAAGGTTCTTTTTGTGCTTGAACAGGATGGCAGAACAGTTACTGGCACAACAATGAATGCTGGAGACCCCGAGTTTTTGGATGATAGGACCGTACAACGACTTCCTTCTGAACTGGACAACCTTAAGGAGTATGACCGAATTATCGTGTTAAATTGGTCTGCTGTTATTTCTGCAAACGTCTCAACGTTGAAGTTCGGTGACGGCATTCAGCTTTCCAAGCAAGACCTGCTTGACATAGTTTCTTCAGAAGATGACCGTGAAGCACTGACAGAACTGATTGCTCCTGGCAATCAGCAAGCGGCGTTAAAAGCGTTGGAATCTACATATCAGAAGGGGCAGATAAAGTCAATGGTGTTCAGCACTCTTGTTGGAGAAATCCTTGGCAGGAAAGATTTATTAATAATCCATCTAATAAAAAAGGGAGAGGTCAGTATGATTCCTTCAGGATGGCTCGTACGTGCCAGTAAATGGACTCCTGAGGGTATGCTCAGCAAAGCGGGGTCATTAACATGAATCTGAAGTTCTGGAAGAAGGAGGAGGAGTTTAGTGACCCGTTAGGAAAGCCCGATGCATTGGGGCTTACTGACCCGTTATCCACTCCAAAAAGCGATGGTTTTGGCTCTGGTGGCATGATGGACCACAGTCCCTTCCCCGCACAACAGTACGAGAGGCCTTTCGGCCAGCCTTCGTTAACGCAGCCACAACAGCCTCAACAGGATTCGATGCAGAGGGAATTACAATTGATTAACGCGAAGTTAGACACGGTGAAAGCACAGCTTGATTCTTTGATGTATAAGATAGGTCAACAACAGGTCCAGGGGCAGAATGAAGAATCTCAGCGTAAAAAGCAGTGGTAAATGGTTGGCGCTGGGCTTAGGTCTTGTTGTACTTGACCAGATTACCAAGCTTCTGGTGCTGAAAGGTTGGAGATTTGAGGGTGCTCTTTTCGATATTGTTTTTGTTCAGAACACTGGCGCAGGTTTTGGAATTCTTCAGGGAATGAACCTTGCCCTGATTTTTGTATATATTGCAGTGTTCGCATTGCTTGTCTGGTCGTGGCCAAGAATCAGACAAGGTAAGGTATTCTACCTTCTCATTATTGCAGGTCTTGTGGGAAATCTTGTTGACAGAATAAGACTGGGGTACGTTGTCGACTGGTTTAATCTTGGATGGTTTCCCGTGTTCAATGTAGCTGATAGTTGCATCAGCATTGGAATAATAGGATACGTTGTTACCGAGCTCTTATTTGAAAGGAAGAAAAAGAAATCAGGTTCTTAGGGTGCCGTTGCTTCGAACACTACTGTTCCATTGCATTGTCCAAATGGATTGGGTTCGATGTATAGCTGCCAGTACGTTGTATTGAAGCTTGCGGCGGAGTCATTCATTTGCTGGAATATTGTAAGACCAGCAACCTGCGTGGCAGTGTCGGTCAGTGCAGTCTTCGCAACGAAGTCGTCGTCTACTAAGTAGCTGTACTTCTCGTTATCGATTGATATGTTTCCTATGTCGCATACCATTGCAAGTCCGTCGAGCTCTGCCGCACCATATCCAAACAATGTTAGGTTTATGTCCATGTTGCCGAAGTTTGTCACGTTGGCTGTCATGTTCTCTGAGTAGTCCTCTACTGCCAAGTTTCCGTAGTCTATCAAACTTGTGACGTTGAGCGCGTACAATGGGCTCATGATTGTCGTGTTCAACATCGTGTCCGTAAAGTTGTAGTTGTCAATTACGGTTACGTTGCACGTCCACGTTCCGTTGTTTGCGTAGAAGTACACTGGAAATATACATGTGAAGTTCTGAATGTACTGACCATCGTTTCCTATAGTAGTACATGTCGAGTTCGTGTAGTGATCATTGTTGTCATCAGCTGCGGTTGCGCTTGAAGTGATGTGGTAGAATGTTGCGTTCACACCCGCAACATCATCCCATCCGTTGTAATCCCGAATGCTCGCGTTGCAGTAAATGTCCCTTGTTGCTCCTTGTGAGAGTGTGATGTTTGCGAAGTCGCCTACATTTTCGTCGATGACCACCCCTAACAGTACTGGTTTGCTTTGCGTGACGTTCACTCTCGTCGAGACGTTCGTAGCATCATACGATATTGTTGACGTAAGAGTCGTAAGTGTTATGATGGCCAAAGCCAAGACAATGACGAGAACGCCGGTGGGATTGCTCTTTGTGCGCATGATTTTTTCCTTCAGCCGCCGCACGGCTCTTTGCATATTGGTATAGGATTTTGTATATTAGTATGGGTAGTAGTATATAAATGTTTCGCTGTGCTTACAACGAAGAGGCGAAGAATGAGTACTCCTTACTGGCCTTTTCGAATAGTTTTGAGCTTACGTCCACCATGGAAACAAGCCTCTTCACGTCTATCATGGCTTGCTGCAAACCATCTCTATCCCTTGAATCCATTGCTTCGTGGCATCTCCGTAATGCTCTGTACAGGGCCAGCTTCACGTGGAGCGCGTTGATGGCTTCCTCAGCCTGCTCCCTTTCCAGGGGGTTAAGGGCCAACCTATCCAGTGAAGCTCTGGCACCAAGGTATTTCTGGAACGCCACATTCATCTGCACGATATAAACAGCTTTGTTGCCTTCTACAACTAAGGCATTGTAATCGTGCAGTAAGGGACTATCGCTC
>JBDRGA010000008.1:0-31367 GCA_043818175.1 Candidatus Woesearchaeota archaeon
CGTTGACATTCACGAACAATATAGGATCAGGATCAATTGTATTATTATCTGAAATTGTGATGTTAATTGTTGAATTTGTTTCGTTAACAATTAGTTCAGGCATTGGAATTGGTTCGGGGTTTGGCACTTCCACCGCAATAATTCTGCCAGTTGGTGCTAATTCTATTTGTTCTAGTACTGGTTTAGCCAATACGCTACTAGCCATCAGAACCAACATTGCAAGGAACAGCAAGGGAAGCTTCATCTCAGTTTCACCACTTTTGCTGTTTTGTTTAGACTGAATGGTTTGTTGTTATCATCAACACCTTCAACATGTGTTCCAAAGAAGTACACTCCCGGTGCGGCAACCTGTCCATTGTTGAATCTGCCATCCCAAGTTATTTGCAATGAACCCTCTGCCCTTCCATCGTACAAGTCTCGAATATTTCTACCTTGCATATCGTACACATCAGCAACTATTCGTGCGTTGAACCCTGCGGGCATCTCGATAGTTCTTGCCAGCTGATTTGTGAAAGGATTGGGGTACGGATTTGAAAGAAGCAGGCGTTCGAGAGAAGGCACACCCACTTGCACCGGTTCAAATGATAAATCATTAAGTGCTGAAGGGCTTATAGCCCAAAAAGTAGTATCTCCTTCTGAAGTATGCACATCGTAGTTTTCATATCTTGCCATTAATTCCAGCTGGTTTGAGGGGTCCTCAATTCGGGAATAATATCCTTTCGAGATTGGCGTACCTTGTACTTCTACAGTGTCCCTTGGTGTTTGAAAGGAAGGTCCTGAATACAAAACAAACTGCTCACCAACATCAAGCCCTTCAATAGTTCCATATGTTACGACTCCAGGCGCAGGTGTTTGTGCAACAGCGGGAGCAATCAGTGGAGAGAGAAGCGCGGCTACAAGTGGTATTCTGGATGGCTTAAGCAGATAACCTATGTCGTGGAAAAGATCTTTTACCCCCATGTAAGCCCCCACAAGCACCCCAATAGTGCCTTTCGAGTGGTAAATCTCTCGACTATTTAAAGATTTGCGGGATTTCGGATAGGTTTATAAGTTGCTCAAGGATACTAACACCGTACCTTAAGGGTGCAACAGGAGGAAATAGCAATGTTTGGAAAGCAGCAAAGTGCCCCGGTTAAAGAGGGCGAAGTACTGGACGTAACAATAGAAGCCGTTGGAGAGAAGGGAGACGGCATCGCGAAGAAGGAGGGCTTTGTGCTCTTCGTTCCCGGCACGAAGCAAGGCGAAAGGGTCAAGATTAAGATTACCCGTGTCTTGAAGAGTGTTGGATTCGCGGAAAAGGTTGGAGCAGGAGACCCCGCAGAAGCATCTGAGGACGCAGCACCTGCCCAGGATGAAGAGGATGACCTCGACATCGATCCTGAAAACGATTCAGAAGACTTCGGCGAAGACGACGAAGAAGTCAAGGATTAAGCAATTCAGTTTATTTTTTATATTCTTCAACATTTCCCATTAGAATGTACACACAAGGAAGTCTTTATAGAGCGGTCGTGAGACCAGAAGCAACGGTCGAAGAAAAAGTGCGTGCACTTGAGGAGCTCACAGCAGTTCAATGTCTTGGAATTCCTCTCGACTGGATTGCAGGCTCTGGCGACATAGGTCATTACTTCAAACAATTAGAAAAGAATAGGTGTCACAACATTCATTACCTGTTCCCTCTGGAAGAAGATTCAAGAATGCGCGTGGTAGTTCCATCCAGCCTCAACGAAATTGAACTGGATGGAAAGGTTTACCGAGTCACCAGAAATGGCATTTCCACCTCTTTCAAGGTTGCAGAAGAGGCAAACCTGACTGTTCCTGAAATCATTAGGATTTACTACACCCTGACAAGAGCACGCCCAACACTTAGAGCTAAGGATAAGGAAACATTTCCACTACACGGACGGCTTCACGTCTTGCGAGCCCACAAGGTTTAAAAAGCAATCCCCATTCTCTCGCTTCATTACCGAGGCGTCCAAGGTTATAAAGAGGGCGTGTTCTTGGTAGGAGAACCAAAAATGGCAGACGAAGAATTACTCATCTCGAATGAGGAATACCTTAAGGCAGGAATACACATTGGCACGAAGTTCCGTACAAAGTATATGGAGAACTTTATCTACAAGACAAGGCCTGATGGTCTTTCAGTTTTGAATATTGAAGCGATTGATAAGAGAATAAGGCTTGCGTCGAACATGCTCGCAAGATACGCTCCCGAAGACATCATGATTGCTTCAAGAAGAGAGAATTCTTGGAAAGCGGTAAAAAAGTTCGGGGACGTTACCGGCATAAGAGTTTTCGCTGGAAGGTATCCGCCTGGATTGTTGACTAACCCTGACTACAGACAGTTCACCGAAGCAAAACTATTGCTTGTTACTGATTCATGGCCTGACAGGAACGCGGTTTCTGACGCAATCAAGATGGGCATACCAGTTATTGCCTGTTGCGATACAAACAACCAGACCAACAACATCGATCTTGTGCTTCCATGCAACAACAAAGGAAAGAAATCTTTGGGTTTGCTGTTCTGGCTTCTCGCAAAAGCATACGTGGAGAAGCGAGGATTGGTAAACCAGTTCACAGTACCATTGGAAGAGTTCAGCGACGAGTAAAATGACCTGGTACGTTTGGGGCGCATACACAAAGAAAGGTCTTCGTGGATTCGTAGTTGACACGAATTACGAGCCTTCAGGCATGTACAAGGAGAACGAAAGGTTCTTTCCCGACCTTGATGAAGCAGCTGAGTTCGTGGTGAGAAATACGGATAATGTGTGGGCTGCAGAAGTCATGCAATCAATAAACCCGTGGGCTCCTGCTGATGATGAAATATTTGTTGGTTACCGTTCAAGAAACGCGCATCTCGGATTGAGTGCTACTGCTAGAACCCTGCCTCCGGAACTGCAGGATAAACTCATGCATGCTGTGAATGATGTGGCGCTTGACAGAGAGCAGTTCTTTCACACAAGAATTGAAGCGCCAAGAACAGGCAGAAGGCTTTCACTCTGGGGCATCTTGGGTTTACCTTGAATCTAAGACGATACCATCTTGACTGATGAGAAAGAACACTTTTTTCTTCTCCTGTATGCTCCTGTGCTTCTTGAGAATCGCGGTTCTTCCTTTTTCATCCTTCCTTAATTCAATTATGCACTTGCTTGCATATCTTAGAATGTCTCCGCCGACCATGTTTACTTGTCCTTTGATTTCCATGTCTGCATACACTTGATTTGTTGCAAGCACTGGAATGTCAAATGTTCTTGCGATGCTTACCAGTTGATTAACTTGTTGAGCCAAATCCTGGTTTGTTTTCTTTGCATCTTTGGCCAGTTCTGTACGGTAAAGCATCGCAATACTGTCAACAATAACCATGCCAACTTGTTTTGACATGATTGTGTCCAATTTCGCAATATCTGCTTTCAACTGTTGAAATGTTGTTGGCCTGAGAAATAGTATTCTTCCCATTACTTTCGTGCTGTTCTTCGTTAACTGTCTTAACCTTTCAACGGAGAAGCCACCTTCTGTGTCAATGTAGATTACTTTTTTCTTCTCTGCTGCCGTTGCCGCTGCAAGCATCGTTATGTTTGTTTTTCCAGAACCAGGTGGCCCGTAGATTGTGGTCAGTACTCCTGATTCAAAACCTCCTTCAAGAAGGTCATCGAACACCTGGCTACCCGTTGATTGCTTCATTTAGAGGTGTTAGTGGACTGTCTTTTTATAGTTGTCTTGTAATTTATCGGCAATCTTTCGGCTCGCATTCTTGGTTTATGAACTGACAGCGAACCTCGTGATGATCGCATCCTTTGGTTCCGGAATTCCCATTTCCTCGAGATAGAGCTCCACTGCTTCTTTGAGGTTTGCGAGCGCTTCTTCTATTGTTTTGCCCTGGCTGGTAACGTCGATTTCTGCACACTGGGCCACATATACCTTTTCGCCCTTGTATATTATGGCTGTGAATTCCATTCCCTTGGCAAAGGAAGCGCGCCTTAAATAGGTATGCAAAGGTTGCATCTTGTGAAGAATTGTCTGGGCTTTTCATTACTATCGCACCCAAACTTGAAAGATTTTCGGTAAGAATGCAAATCTACGAAAACTAATCCTCAGCAGTCCCCGCGCAATGCCCGTGCATGCTCAACAGTCCTTGTTTCAGAGTGCTCTTGTCTGCTATCTTCGCATGGTGGTAGGGCTTCAGCCCCCATTTATCCCCGTTTGAAACGTTGACGAAAATCAACGTAATATTAGGGTTATTCGCGAACTTGTCCCATTCTGCAATTAATCTATCAATATTCTCACTTGTTGACTCCGTTACGAAAACACCATCAAAGTTAATGAATCCAAGAACAGGATTAACCATGTACTTTGTCATCTTACCTTCAACAACACAGGTGAATCCTTCAGTGTTTTCGTGAACATCTGCTGTAGCACCTTGTGCGGCTGCGCGCATTTTCGCGTATCCCAACGCCCAATCCTTAAGTTGCATTTTTGCCTCTTAAAACTGTAACGTAAGGCACAAGGAATGCAAGAGCATATACTGCGCCCACAAGAATAGGGTGGTGAGATGCACTGCCTGGAAATACTTTCAAAGTTCCCGCCACCGCAATGAAACTGAGCGCTGCCAATGTGGGTACTATCCCAAGTATGAACAAATGCCGTTTGTGGTCTGCCTTTTCAATCATCAGTATGAGCATCGTGAAGAACGATCCAAGTGCTCCACCAGTAATAATCAATATGCCATACAATGGTAACGCGGGCAAAACAACTAGTAAAGGCACAAGCCAAACTGCCATAAATGCGTTTCCTGCTATGGCAAGAAGCATAGTAATCCAGTAAACTGCATGGTCCAGGAGATGTATGTGTTTTGGCTTGTTGGCCCTTTCAATAATTCCCTGTGCATTTCTTATTTCTGCAGGGGTCCATCCCTTTTCCAGCAGCTTCTGTGCGTTTATGTTCATATTCCCTGCTTAAAAGAATGGGTTTTTAATTGTTTTCCTGCACTATCTTCGCGCATCCTATTAGAACGTCTCCTTCTGAAAGGCGCATGACTCTCAATCCTTGAGTATTTCTTCCAATTACTCTTATCTGGCTTGCCTTCATCCTGATGATGCTTCCTTTTCTGGACATCATGATGAGGTCATCATCATCTGCCACGCTCCTGACCGCGACAACCTTACCATTTCTTGGACTGCAAATGATGTTTCGCACTCCTTGACCACCTCTGTTTATGAGCCTGTAATCCTCAAAATCAGTTCGTTTGCCGTATCCTGTCTCGGTAAGGGTAAGCACGGATTGTCCCGGCTTCTGCAGAATTACGCCTACGACTTCATCGTCTTTCTTCAATCGTATGCCTCGCACCCCTCTTGCTGTTCGTCCTATTGGTCTTGCGTCTTCTTCGTTGAATCGCACTGCCATTCCTTGCTTTGTTGCAAGAAGAACCATGTCATTTCCCATCGTTAACCTTGTTCCTATTAGTTCATCGCCCTCATCAAGTATGATTGCCTTTATGCCGCCATTTCTTGGTCGGGAGTACGCTTCAAGCGCGGTTTTCTTGATGATGCCTCGTTTGGTAACCATCATGAGGTATCCTTCGTCGAACTTCCTCACAGGAATCACACTTGTTACTCTTTCTCCTTCCTCCAATTCAACAATATTCACGATGTTCTTTCCCATGCTCTGTCTGCTTGCTTCGGGGATCTTCCATACTTTGGTCCAGTGCACTTTTCCTTTATCGGTAAATGAAAGAAGGTAAGCATGCGTGTTCGCGATGAATACATCTTCGACGAAGTCGCCTTCACGTGTGGTGCTTCCGATGACGCCCTTGCCTCCTCTGTTCTGAACCTTGAATTCAGTCAAGGGAGTTCTCTTGACATATCCTTTGTTGCTTATCGTAACAATGACTTCAGCTTCCTCTATGAGATCTTCGATTTCGAAATCATCTTCGTCTCCATCCTCTATCAATGTACGTCTCTTGTCGCCGTAATCCTTGATGAGGATGTCCATCTCCTCATCGATGATATTGAGTATCTTTGCTTCGTCCGAAAGAATTTCTTTGCATCTCTTGATGAAAGTAAGGAGTTCTTCGTGTTCTTTTCTTATGTTGTCCCGCTCTAAACTTGCGAGTTTGCTCAAACGCATTTCCAGAATTGCGGTTGCCTGTTCTTCGCTCAGCGCGTATTTCGATATTAGTCCTGCGTGGGCATCCTGAACCGTTGCACTCTTCCTTATGAGTTGTACTACATTCTCTATGTCCTTTAGAGCAATTAACAGCCCTTCCAAGATGTGCGCTCTTGCTGCTGCTTTCTTGAGGTCGAATTCCGTTCTCTTTCTAACTACTGTCTGCCTGTGACGAAGAAATACTTCAAGCATCTCTTTCAGGTTCAGGGTCTTGGGTTGGTTGTCAACGAGTGAGAGCATGTTCATGCTAAACGTGTCTTGCAATCGTGAATGCTTGTAGAGCATGTTCTGTACAACTTCTGCACTTGCGCCCTGTTTCAGTTCTATCACGACGCGCATTCCCTGTCTGTCTGACTCGTCTCTAATGTCTGAGATTCCTTCCACTCTTTTCTGTCGTACTAAGTCAACAATCTGTTCGAGCAGTTGTGACTTGTTGATCATGTATGGTATTTCTGTAATGATGAGTGCTTCCCTGTTCTTGTGCTGTTCTGTATGCATCTTTGCTTTGACTCTGACTTTTCCTCTTCCTGTCGCATATGCTTGTTTGATTCCTGACGTGCCTTGGATTATTCCACCTGTTGGGAAGTCAGGACCGGATACTTGTGCGATGAGCTCTTGTATAGTTACTTCTGGATTGTGTATCAGTTCTTTTACAGCCATGCATGTTTCTGTCATGTTGTGTGGGGGGATGTTGGTTGCCATTCCCACTGCAATGCCTGTGCTTCCGTTAACCAGTAAGTTGGGGAATGCAGATGGCAGCACGTTTGGTTCTTTCAAAGAGCCATCGTAATTGTCAACGAATGGTACTGTTTCTTTGTCGAGATCTCGTAATAACTCTTCTGCCAGCTTGGACATTCTGGCTTCAGTATAACGCATTGCTGCTGGAGAGTCTCCATCTACACTGTTGTGCACGAACACGCCAGCAGCGAGTGCAAAATTATGTGTGCCGTTTACCGTTAGGTCATATACATCTTCAGTCTCTCCCTTGTCTTCAATGTAAGAAATTTTGTGGTTCGCACACACATCTTCAAAGAATACACTAACACCTTCTTCTTGGTAATATGCGTTCCAGGCATTGTCCCAGAACGGAGCTCGGCCATAAGGGTAAACTTCGTTGCGGTACAAATCGTATAATTGCGGATTGATTGTTTTCTCGTTTGTTAATACTTGATTGCAGACTCTCAGGAACTTCTTCTTGCCTGTTGCATTGGTCGTTCTGGACTTGTTTGCCTTCGTGATAAGTTTGCGCATGTGCGCACGATATACTGGGTTCTGCCATTGGCGTTTGAGAGTCCGCGTCATTATCTTGCTTTTGATATCCCTCAGTTCTGGATGACGCTGAGCATATTCCGTGTTTACTCGGCTCAACGTTGCACGCATATGGTTCGCGTATTCTGGATCTTTCCATCGTTCTTTGTTTCGTTCAGACATCCAAGCCGACTTTGCATTTCTTGCTTCTTCTGACCAGTATGCCCGTCTGCCTTTTGCCAGTGCTTCTCGATATTCCTTATCATGCTGATGACGTTCTCTGGCAGTATTTGCGTGAAGGAGCCAGTGTGCTTTCCAACCCATTCTTTGTACGTTGTCTGGGTTGTTGTTCATTTTCTCGAAGTCAAGATGATGGCGCACTCTTCCAGCGCTTCTTTTATAGACTCCGGCACTAAGATTGTATTCATCCGCAAGATGGTGAGCAAACGTCCACTTGGATATTCCAGGCTCCCAGACCATTGAATAACCATGAAGCTCCTTTTGCACTTCGTCGGATGCGTCGGCAAACTTAAGATAACAGGGCATGAGCGAATCTCCTGCTTGTAAGTCTTTTGCTTCTTTGTATGTTCCACTGCGAAGAAGGAATCTGTGGTCCGGCGTGCAGCGTATTCTTTCTCCCGTGTCAAGTACAACGTGGATTACGGGAACATCGTGTTTGGTAAGTCTGGGCCGATGAATGAGTCCAACGTGAACTTGTCCGTTTTCATCAATCGTGTACGTGTAGTTCTTCTTGCCTTGCTCGTGTTCTTCGACGAGGTCTCCGAAACTGAGTTCTCGTCCATCCGTGAGAAGTACTTTCGTGTCTTTTGTGAAACAACCAAAATTACCCTGACCTTGAACAAGCATGTACCTTAAAGAGAAATCTTGCGCCATACGTACTAGAGTGTCGTAAACTGCAGTATCACCATGGGGATGGTACTTGCCTATTACGTCTCCAACGATTCTGGCACACTTCTTGTACGCTGTGTTGTGCCGTACACCCATATCCTGCATGGCAAACAGAACCCTTCTGTGTACTGGCTTCAGGCCATCCCTAGCATCGGGTATTGCCCTTCCCACAATTACACTCATCGAATAGGCAAGATACGCTTCCTTCATCTCGTCTTCAATTACCTGCGGGATGATACGATTAGAATCCCCATTCTCTGGGTCGTTGGACGACGGTTCTGACATTATTACGAGATTCGTGTTTGCTTTATATTGGTTGCGGTAAAATGCGATTTATTTTCAATATTGAAAGAAAAGAGCAGTTAAGACGTTTCAACTACTTCAAGAGTGGACGTATTAATCACTATCCTGTCCGCGTCCATTGGCGTATTACTCCAAAGGAACTCAACTGCACGTTGAGTATCATACGCACTGAAACCAGCAACGAGAAGAGCATTAAATCCATTCCTATCAAAAAGTTGAATCAAAGCTTTTCCATCCTCGAACCCGGAAGTACAATCTGCAGGGTTCCCAAGAATGTCCGAAGCGATTTTGTTGGCACAAGGACCTCCCACAATCAAGAAGTTGCCCGTTCCTATTTCAGCGTCATTGTCAAGCATGACTCTTCCTATTGGTATTATGGGAATATCATGTGTTTCTCCAGTGACACGGTTCGTTACTGGAGATGTGTGGTCTATGATTCCTACAATTTTCAGAAGCTCTATCCCCGCGACCACCTTGTCCGCTTCTGCTTTCTCTCCTACTACAAGAGCAAAGCCATTGTCCAACCCGAATGCATTGGGAAACTGACTCATGTGAAGCTGTTGGCCGAGCGTACTCGAAGACAATCCGCTGAATGATTGCATGAATGCAAAGCTAGCCAATGGGTTTTCAGGCAATAATCTGTGACTGTATAGCATCATCCTAACACCAGGCAGATTATATTGAATCTGTGCAGAATCACCAAACTCGAATACTTCTTGCTTTCCGTTAATTATCATGTGAACCACTTTGTGCTCAACATCTATTTTAGTTACTTCCACATCCATTCGCGAATCTCCAATGACATAAATTTGATGAGAGTTCTCGATGAGGACTTGTTCCCTGTTGAACATCCCTTGGACTTCCTTAACCTCTGCACTGGCCACTTGAATTAAACTGAACAATAAAAAGACGAGGACAAGTAATCTGACGTTCATGCCTTACTATTAGAATTCCGAGTATATATGTATTTCGTGAAACTCTCTAGTTTATTATGGAAGAATTCGTGGGCCCAGAATGCACAGTAAACGTATGCCCGCAATAAACGCACCTTTTCTTCTTTCCAACCACGCCCGGCTTCATGGGCTGGTACTTCATTCTGTTCTTGCACTTAGGGCATTGGAGTAAAAGCATTGTTCAAGTAAACAATTGCAGTACTTAAGATTTGCCAGAAATTAACCTGCCAGCAACTATACGTCGTGGTCTATCGCTGGTTCGAAGAGATGGCATTGCGACATGAAATTTCTTGCCCTCGTAGTCTGGAATTTCGCCAATAAGAATAAAATCGTGTGCTGATACTGGCACAACTGTCTCAGGTACAAATGTGCTTTCGGCGTAAAGTGCCCTGACAAGTTCAGCACCCTGTTTCCCATTGCCCCGATAGATTGCAGTTGGCTGACCCAGAATGACGCCAGACCTTGAGTTAGAAGCAACAGCACCAGTCACAGACCTCTTTGGAAGATATAGTTCGCCAACTGGATAAGGCGGCAGAACTAGTGTTCTGAGATTGTTTTGCACAGTTTCAATCGCTTCTCTTCCGTAAATGACTAGATAGAGTTCCCTGCCTATTAGTTCGTTGGGTCCTGCAACTTGAAGTTCAGGGTCAATCGCGCTTTCAGCAGCTACTCGTTCAACCAATGCCAAGTCTCCAGCACCACGACGAGCCCTCAAACTTCGCTGATTCCTGCCCTCTCTCGCTTCGCCACTTCCCATGCTAAATAGGAGTCACTTGCTATTTAAGAATGTTACTACCGCACAGTACGCTCTAAATGGGTTGTGTGGTGTTGGCAAGGTTCAGTCGCGTCCAAATGCTAGTCTTCTACGCAGGGCATTGAAGGAGGAGTAGCGAGATTAAGCCCGGACCTTTTCGTTCTTGCTCTGCGCATATTCCCAACACAGAAAGTTATTCATTTCCAAGAGTTTCTGCACGAACGGGTTCTTCGTGTTTATTTTGTATAAAGTAGCGCCACCGAGTTCCCGCGTCTTGATTACTGTTTTCTCCTTGAGCAATCTCGGCCAGAGTTTCTTGAGTGTCTGGAAGTTAACGTTCGAGTTCTTCGCTATTTCAGTTACGGGGTAATCGTAGTCACGTGAGTACATTAAGAAGTCTAGCACACGAATAAGAGGGTAATCTCCAAACGTTGATATGAATATTGACTTAGTCGACATGATTGTAAAAAGTGTAACTAATATATATACTTTTTGTAATTAGTAGCATCATTAAATGTAATCAGCACCTCACACTGGACAAGTGACCAAAACGCATCTAAAAAATAATTCATTAACAAAATAATGAATCGGATGAAAAGTTTCATAGTCAAGCGTTTGTTTCATCACGGATACATTGGAGGGAGGCACACAGACATTGAGAATCTTAAGAAAGGACTTCCAAGCCATGAAAAAGGAGACGTAAGAGAAGCTGCAAACCAATTGATTCGGGAAGACATTCTTGTTGTAAAGCGCACATCTTACGGACTGCACATTTCCCTTAATCCAAAGAAGAGAAATGAGATTGAGAGATACCTTCAGTGAGGCTCAGTACTCAACCCTAACATCATGGAGCCATATCTTTGGTGGTCTGGTCAGCATGAATGCAACGACTTCCGCGAGGTCTGCTGGTTCCGTGAATTTCTCAACAGGAGGATAATCTCCTGCTTTCTCGAACATCTTCGTGTTCGTGCCGCTTTGATATACTGCTCCCACTCGCACATTCGTGTCTTTGAATTCTGCCTTAAGTACTTCTGTGAATCCTCTGACTCCGTACTTGCTTGCAGTGTAGACTGACTGACCTTCCTGTGCAACAACGCCTGACTGGGAAATGACGTTTAGTATTATGGCTTCAGGCCTTGACTTCAATTGTAGCATCAAAGCTTTCGTCAGGTACATTAGTCCTGTAAGGTTAGTTGCTACGATATCATCAATGTCCTTGTCACTTATTGATTCCAGCGGACCAAGTTTCTGCCACACACCTGCATTGTTGACTAGTACGTCAACCTGCTTGAACTTCTTTAGCACCTTTTCAACTGTACTGATGATGTCCTTGCTCTTTCGAATATCACACTCAAACACCTCAACTTCAGGCGACCCTGCGTTCTTGGCAAGCTGGCTGACTTCATGCAGTTTGGCCTTGTCACGCGCAAGGAGAGCCAATTTTACGCCTTCCTTTGCAAGACGTAATGCAATCTCCCTTCCTATTCCATCGCTTGCTCCTGTAACGAGCACTACCTTGTCCTTGAGGTTCATGCCAACTGGCTATGTTTCTTCTTAATATATATTCCTATCATTCGGTCACCGTGACCGTCTCAAGCGTCGTTATCTTTCCATCCTGTATCTGCTGGACGTACACAACGCGCGAAGGAACAGAAAGGTCTCTGAACGTGAACTGACCGTTCTTCGTTGTGAACGTTCTTCCTTCAATGTACGAAGGAACATCTTCAGGTGCAACGTTCATAAGCGCTTCCGCCAAAACGTAGACTGCGTCGTATGCCTTGTCTGCTGAATGCTTTGGTTTTTCATTGTATGCCTTTTCGTAATCCTTTGTGAAGGAATCAGAGGCAAGTATTGAAAAGTCAAAGTATACTAATCCGTTAAGCAGTTCCTGGTTGACATGGGGGTCTCCAACAAAATCTGCAACGATTTCATAGCTTAGCACTGAAATGTTCGTGTTTGTTTCACGCATCCGTTGCAGAAAGTTCAGAACGTCGCTGCCCACCATATCGATGAATACGGCATCTGCTTCTGACTTCTTAATCTTCTGCATAATTGTGCCAAAATCGTTTCCGCCTATCGTAGTGTACGTCTCTTCAAGAACGAGTTCTCCTCCTGTTTCGTCCATCACATCACGCATTCCTTCTGTTACTGCATTCCCCCAATTGCTGGCAAAATGCACCACTGCAACGCGCTTAATACCTTTTTCCTGCATGTACTTACTTAGAGATTTAGTCATTGGTGCCAACCCCGGAAGCATGAATACAGTATAGTCATTTCTGGTCAATCCTTTCATGGTTGGGTTCTGCGTGGTTATCAAAGTCCTCTTGTACTGTTCAGCCAAAGGCGCCATTGAATCATACGTGAAGTCCCAAGTTCCACCAATAACCGCGTCGACGTTATCAATTGTTACGAGTTTTGTAAAAGCAGTTGTGGCCGTCTTGGAATCTGTATTGTCATCTTCATAAATAATCTGGAGCGGCCTTCCATTTATGCCGCCATTCGCATTAATTTCTCTTGCTGCTAAATCCATGGCCTGCTGCGTGCTGTGGCCAGCTGCCGCGGCAGGACCGCTCAAAGAGATTGCAGCACCTATCTTAACAAGATCAGATTCTGTATGGCTTGTGCATGCAGTCAGTGCTAGTATCGCTACGATTAACATCATGATTGTGGTTTTCATACCTCCTAAGTGACAAAATAACACATTTATAATTTTCTAGTGAAAATTACCAAAAAATCTAAAAATAGAACCATATTTCTCAGTATATTGGCATTTGACAACGTAGACAGGAAGGTGCTGCACGCAGTTTATGACGCGGCCAACGCACCAATAACCCTTTTGGCGAAGAAGGCAAGAGTGAGCAGGGAGATAGCAGAATACAGGCTTGCAAAAATGCAGCAGGAGGGCATAATAACAGGATTCAGGACAAAAATCAGAATGTCATATTTCTGCGATGGTGTCGCAACAGTGTTCTTCAAGCTTGTTCGTTCAGACAAGGCGAGGTACACCCAAATTCTCAATTACTTAGTAAGTCATCCGTCAATAAACTGGGTTGCAGAGGTTTGTGGGAACGCGGACATCGTTATCACTTTCTTTTATCGCAGTCCCGAAGATTTGGGAAATACGATGAGTGAAATTACAGAATTCATGGGAGAGAATCTCAGGGAACACGACCTATCGCTT
Source organism: Candidatus Woesearchaeota archaeon (assembly GCA_043818175.1). Taxonomy (GTDB): domain Archaea; phylum Nanobdellota; class Nanobdellia; order Woesearchaeales; family JBDRGA01; genus JBDRGA01. The sequence continues at coordinate 13,508 of JBDRGA010000008.1, forward strand.
TACTTGACAGAATTCAAGTTTTCCCGCAAAGGTGTTATTTATGGCAAGGCAGAGCCACAAAAGAATGATGAATCTATCCAATTCAAGGGTAAACTTTTGAGTCATGTTGATGTTGATGAAACGGACAGAATCATTCTTGACGAAATAGCACTAGACTGCCGCATGAAGAAGAACGTGCTGGCCAAGAAGACAGGGGTAAGTGAAGATACCGTACGTCTTAGAATTCGAAATATGGAGAAGGCAGGTGTTATTTTTGGATACATCACACTCATCGACATGAACCGAATGGGCCTGGAATCGTATTATGTGCGTTTCCAGTTCGAAAAGCCCGGAAGAGAAACTTTCGCGAAGGTTGCTTATTATGCAGAGACAAACCCATATGTTGTTTATTACTCCACTGCCGCAGGTCGTTACAACGTGATAATGAGTGTTGAAGCCAAGAACAGACAGCACTTCAACGAGCTCTTGATTGACATGCGAACAGAGTTCGGTTCGTTAATCTCGAACTACGAGTTCCAGCTCGTACTGAAAGAACACAAAGCAGTTTACCTTCCTAAAGGATACCTGTTCCGTTAATCCCATTGCGCGCTTACTGAAAGTCGCGCTCTTGAAACTCGTTTTCCTGCCGCCTTCACATACTCAATCTTCGCCTTCTCGTAATCCCCGTCAAACTGCATTACCGCATATTGGTTCAGCGCGGCAGCGCCTGGGTTGATTACACGAACTCCCCTTTTCCTGCATTCCCCCGTATGCTCTTCAAGATGCCCACAAAGAATTATCTCAGGCCTATGATGCCAAAGCACGTGGTTCACGACCTTGCTTCCAACGTGCTTCTTGTAGTTGAACTTCTTGTTGAGGTTCACATCAAGTTTGGTGTTCCAGGGTGGTAGGTGCGTGAGGAATATGTATGGGTGTTTTGGTAATCGTTTGTCAAGGTACTTGCCATGAACTTTCACGTCCTCCCTGAGATTGTGGTAAGAATGCTCGAGATTGCTCCACCCGAATACTCTCAGCCCTTTGAATACGGAGAGCTTATCGTGTATGTGCTCTAGGTTCTTGCATTTTGAAATGTACTTCTTGAATTCGGTGCTCTTCCTGAAATCGTTGTTTCCAAGTATGAGTTTCACGGGCGTTCCAAGCTTGTTCAACATAGACAGAACCCGTATTCCAGAATAATATTGTTCTTTTCTTACGTCGTGGTGCATCTTTGGCGTGATATACTCTTCGTACTTATGGCCATACTTCAGGAAGAGCCTTGCTATTGGTTTTATATCCGCATAGTCACCAGTGCCAAGAATAAGGTCTGCTTTTTCATTCTTCACAGCATTGAATAGCGATTGAGAGAACATACCCCCGAAGTCTCCAAGTATGATTACTTTCATTTTTCTTCGTCTTCTTCCTTGGGCGGGTTTTTAGGGTTTTCTTCAGATTCTTCCTCTTCAGACGAGGATGTCGGAGCACGTGATTCATACTTTTCATCCGGCTCATCAGAAGCATCGACAACTTCGAAACCGGCTAGCTCTGGTTTCTTGTCCTGAGTTTCTCCTTGCTTTTCTTCGTCCTTTGGAACTTCAACTACTTCAAGAGCGCCGAGCATCTTCTGTCTTTCTTTTGCTTTTGTTTTCTCCTGTTCCAATCTTTTCTTCTTCACGTCCTGCAACACGTCCTTTATGTCCTTCTCTCCAGGCACGTCGAAGTATTCAAAGAACTTATCAGCCAGACGTATGCTGAAGCTTCTCCCTGATTTCTCTCTTGAAATGAATCCCTTGTCCATTAGTTCTGCGATGTGATCGTAAGCGCCGTTTCCTCTGACATTAACCAAATCGCTCTGAAGTATTGGCGCCTTATACGCAATTATTGACAATGTTTCAAGCACAGGAAAAGCAAGCTCAGTGTCAGCAACAATCTTTGTTACGAGGTCTATGTATTTCTCCGTGACGTTTATCTTCCATGACGTGCCTTCCGTTACTACTCTTAACGCGCCGTCCTTTGCTTCGTAATCCTGCTTTAATTGTTTAAGAGCGACAATGATATCCTTGTGCTTCTCACCTGTAAGCTGGCAAAGGTCTTCTTCCTTCACGTACCTGCCTGCAGAGAATAATAGCGCTTCAATCCTGTTCTTTATTGGCATGTAATTGTGTCAGCACAGGGATTTATAAGTATTGTGTCCTTAAAAGTGGAAAACCAATCTCAGGAGACAGAGGTTACCATAGCATGTTTTCCATCCTGAAATTCGTCTCAGCATTACATCCGAAATCGTATTGGACGAATTTCAGAAGTCGGGAAGCCTTGGGGGTTCCTTGTTCTCGAAATCTTCAGGCTGCACATATTCAGCGGGCTCCTCAGTTGACTTAGTTTCGTTTTCAGACGGATTTACGGTCTCGCTATCCTGTTTCTGCGTTACTATCTCCACGGGCTGTGCATGATGGAACCAGTGTTCTAGTTCTTGTGAAACATGCCATTCTGCGTGCTTCTTGAAAAGTTGTACCGTTCCAGCAAGGGAAAGAAGAATCAACACAGTAAACAGCGTAAATACCCCTGCTTTGTTGTTAGAATCAAGTGTTACTCTTCCAGTTACTCCAGGTAGAGATGGTGGCATTTCGGAATTAATGGAAGTCTCTGGTTGAGGCTGCTCTGGAACTGTTGGCTGGCTTGCTTCATCTTGTTCCTGGGATGGCTCTTCGGTAACTGCAGACACGTTTGTTTTATTGTCCTGTTCTGACTCAGGTATTGGAGGGAAAAGCCCACCGCCTCCTCCGCCACCGCCTCCACTGCTTGTGGGTACAACTGCTGCAGGTATTGTCACCATGTCCTGTCCACCCGTTATCTTTGTAATGTTGCTTCCGTCAGCTAAGTATTGTCCGCTTAAGATGTAAGACCCAGATTGAGAGCCTGCCTTTAGAGCGTACTGAATTGTCATGTTTGGAAGTGGTGTTGAGTTCAGGAATATCCATCTCAAATATCCGCTCTGGGCAGTGCTTCCACCACCAGCATCGGCTATGGTGAATCCTGAAGGAATACTCTCTTCTATGAGCACGTATCGTTCTGTCGTGCTTATAACGTCAAGAGTTATAGTGAATGTTGCTCCTTTCTGGACTGTAGTACTTGATAATGATCTTGTAACGCCATTGCTCAACGCGCCCAGTGCGGGAATGAAGAGAAGCACAGTAGTTATGCATGTTATTACCAGTACCAGATAAATATGTTCCTCGACTATGTGCTTGTTCGCCACATTGCTACGAGAAAGAGGAGGTACATAAACCTTTGTTCGTTATGCTTATATATTCAAGTCAGAATTCCTGAGCATGCGCGCAAGAAACCTGCTTCTTGGTTCGATAGGTCTTCTCCTGCTTGGATGTGCTCCAAAACCCAATCTTCAAACAGACCAGGCAATCAATCCAAAAGAGTACAGAATTGTTCATGCGGTTGTTGAGGGCGAAAAAAGTGTTCGGACATTCGGAATTATTCCAATTTATGGTAACAGGGTGCTTGTCGAAATAAGAGAGCTCGGACCACCACAAGGATGGACCACTCCGCGACTACAATTGACACTCTATGGAACATTAAGAAAGGAACCGTTTAATGGCTCGTTGCCAGACACGTTGTCGACTGGAACGACTTACAATCCAATTCAGAATGATGAATTTGATGCTTATGCTCTGTTTGTCCATAATGCGACACAGAGCTTCGACATAATTACCAACGGAACACCTGAAGAACCGATTATATGTGGATACGCAGAGAAAGAACTAAAATAATTACTTCTTCTTTTTCTTTGTGGCTTTCTTCTTTGCTTTCTTTATGTCTTTTGCGAGCGCAACTTTGTCCACTTCAATGCTTATGCCACCTTCCTTGGCCAATGCACCCAGGAATTGTTCAAGGCTTTTCTCGTCGATGCCTGTCTTTTCACTAAGACCCTTGATTGTGTCAACGCCTTCCTTTATGAGATGCGTCACGTAATTCTTTACCAGGGCATTGAATCCTCGTACCAAATGGTCGTTCTGATTCCTAACTTGTTTTGCTACAACGCTTACTTCGTGCAATTTTGCCAAAAGGTCATTAAACCAGTCCGTAAGTTGTTTGTCCTTTACCATCATCTGACCTGGTTCCTTTATCTCTATGTTGGCAGGCATGTAATTGATGCAGAAGAAAGTAAGGGTTTCAAGGTTTTCAACCAGCAACTTAGCTTCACAGTACGTACTGAATATGCCTTTCTGATCCCCGCCAAGATCCTCGGCAGGAGCATAATCCTCTTCGAGAAGAATGACCGATTCCATCGTGGCTATGTTGTCAATGTACGCTTTGAGTGTTTGCTCCACATGTTCTTTGGGATTGCCTATTAGTTGAAAGAGCACTTCTGCCTTTATCCAGCGTTCTTCTTCGATTTTCTGCTTAATCTGCTGCTTTGCGAGTTTCTCTCTTGTCATGAAGAAGAGTTATTGCTGTGGTTATTTAAAGGTTATTCCCAAAGCTATGCCCAGCAAAGCAAGCAGGCCAATTGCATATGGCGCGTAGGAAAGGACGCTTCTACTTGGCGCTGTGTAGCTTGTAATGGTTGGAATGACTTGTATTTCTTCAAAGTCATCTGGCGTTTTGTTTGTTTGCGTTTTCTCGTGCTCAAGGTTTAGGGCAAGCATCTTGTAGTCCTTTGTGCCCTTGTTTTCAGTTACGGCCATTATTGTTGTGTTTGGCTTGCTGACGTTTACGGGAAGCTCAAAATCCATTTCCGTTACTGTTCCAAGATACCTAACTTCATATATTTCAGTGCTCGTGTTCAGTGAAGTTCTTCCTCTCAATGTTATGAGTTCTGAGTACTTCCTGTTTCTGGTGTACAGACTTAGTATTTCCAGTGGCTTTGTTTCTTCTTCAGTTTCTTGTTCTGAAATAACTGGTTCGTCTTTGATTTCAAATGTTCTTTCATCAGTGCTCCCAAATCCATCAAGAATTATCTTCCCCTCCTCCTTTCCCTTTTCTATCCGTATTGGTACGGTAACGCTTATTGATTCGTGCTTTTCAAGATTAAACCGTACAATTTCACTTGCCTGTTTTCCCTGGCTTTCTGCGTAAAGTTTGAGGGTGCTTGTTTTGCTTTCTCCTCTTCTTGCACTCACCAACACTCTTATTGTCTCGCCTGCTGTTGCCTTCTTGTCCGTGCCCAAGTACACTTGTTCGATGTGTACTTCTGCCTGTCGTTCATCTGGTACGTATACTGCATATGCCGTTGCCTTCCTGCTTCCATTTGTCTTACACGCGAGAAAATCCAGGTTGACGCCAATCTCAAGCAGTTTCATGTTTTCTCCTTTTGGAGTGTATCTTTTCGTGCCTGGAACACTCGTGGTGTAAGAAGCCCTAATAGTTTCATTGTACTGGTCGTTTATCCAGTAAGTTGCCTGAAAAGGCACACTGCTGTTAGTCAATGTTATATTATACGTTAGGGGGTTTCCCTCGTGAATTATTAATGGGTTCTGTAAAACAACAGAGACATTGCAGGGATCGTTTGTCGTGTCTATTGCCGTGATATTTTTACAACTTTGATTCATGCCAAGTATTCTGGCGCAGAATACAAATTCACCCGCAGTCGTAACCTTCAATTGCCCTGTATTCGCTGTTGTCCATTTGTTTATTTCTCTTGTTTCATTTCCCTTTATGATTACTGTTCCATTCTTCTTCAGCGCATACTCCCAGGATACTGTTGCAGGGGGTCCGTTATTGTCTATTCTTATGAGCCTGGTGTATGTGTAGTAAGCAAGTATTTTATCCAGCAATGTTATGCTCAACTCCAACGTTTGTTTTTCACTCGTCTCGTTCTCCTTTGCTATTTCTTCGAATTCGTTCTCTCTTCCAGGCGTTGGTACTGATTCGTACCACGCTCCATCTTTCCACGAGATACTCTTGCCGTTCCTGTTGGCTACACTTCCATAGAATGTTGTGCTGGCAAGAAGAGTGCCATTGCACCATATAAAAACAGAATCTCCATCGTTGTTCAGCCCATTGCCTATCTTCGGGACTTCGTATCGTGTTATGTTAGATACGTTCTGGTACGCACCAGGCAGCGCTACCAGTTGATAAGGGTTGCTTGACCAGTGAGTGAGTTCAAGCGTCTGGTTCTTGGTGAGGTCGCTTACCTTACAGCCAGAGAGATTTGTAGTTGCGTATATTTCTAAGTATTCAGTTCCATTCAAAGGTGCGTACATTATTTCAGAAAGCATAATTGCACGCACAAACAAAGGATTCAATAGAAATAAGATTAACAAGTACCGTTTCATGTATTTTGACATACCATTTAGTCTTTTCTTATGTTGCGTTCAAGATTCAAGAGGAACGTCAACCAAACTAGAGATATTGCGACAGAATTATATATGCTTCAACCTGCGACTCTTTTAATGAATATATTACAACATTTTAAGAGTAAAGCGCCTTGGGAAATTGCATTCTGGGTCGGTCTTGTTCTGGCATTCGTATTATTCGAGTTTTTCGGCGGATACGATAAACTTTCCATAGTATGGTCTGTACTGATATCAAGCGTGATTCTTGGATCGATTCTTTCTGCGCTCGTGTTCATCGCAACAAAGCACAATCCTTTGAAACGATACTGGGCGTGGCTGCCCTTGATTTGGTATGTCTTGATGGTTGTACTTTATGTCTTTGTAGTTGAGCTGGATTTCAAAGCGTTTTCATTTCCAATCTTCTTCCTGCCAATTGCTACAGTTAGCGCCCTGTCAATATTGTTCGAAAAATCAGTAGATTTGCCAGTTCACATAGCGGGCTGGTTCTTCGCCTTGGTTGCACTGGCGTGGGGATTTCTCGAGTTCGAACTTGCTAGGGAAATCGCCTGGCAAAAAGTGCTACGAAGGGTCATATTCATCGCGTTGCTCCTTCTCGTAACTCTTGGCCTTGTCTCATGCATGGCTGCACTTGGAAGTATGGGATAAAAGGCGTGAGAACTGCAACTTCTGCCCGTAACATTTAAATACCCTCACCTATCGTGCCAGATTAGAGGTGAGGCAGTGGGTTTTGGAGATTTCTTGAAAAGGAAGAAGGCAAACGTGCCTAGTATTAGCTCGCTTGATACGGACCTTCCTCCACCTCCTGACTTCCAGCCATCTGCTCGACCTGCTTTGGATATGCAGCAAGCGATTCAGCAGGAAACTCCATTACCTAAGGACGACTTGGAAGATCTTCCGGACATTCCAGACCTTGATTTGTCCGCGGAACCAATAGAAAGGCAATCTATTCAGCCAAAGCATGCAGCGCCCTTAAGTCAACCAATTGAATCTCCCGAGTTTGAATGGCCGGAGGATTTGAAGCCAATGGAAGAGCCAAAACCAATGGCCAAACCAAACACACTTCCTCCTATTCTTCCAAACAAACCATCCCCTGTTAAGGTGCCAGTTCCCAAACCAATGGAAATGCCAGCTCCAAGACCTGTGCAATCTGCAGTTAGCATACTCCCCGAACACGAATCTGATGACTTTTCTCTGCCCGACTTCCAGGATGAAGATTTAATAGAAGAACAATCAATGTCTGAAACAACGCTCAAGAAGGAAGGGAGTCTTTTCGTTGACACAAAAGATTACCGCAACGTGATGCAGTTGGTTCGTGAAATTAAAGAAATAGGTAAGGATGGCGCAAGCAAAGGAAAAGCCCTTAACTCAGTATTCAACAATCAGGACAAAACGCTTCAACAATGGCACAATCATTTGGAAAAAATGCAGAACACTCTCATCGGTATTGATGAGAAGTTGTTCGAGAGGTGAATCATGCAAGCCCCAGTTTTCGTAAAAATCGATGAATACAAGGACATCCTCGACGTAGTAGATGTACTCAAAGACAAGGTCCAGAAAGCAAAGGAATTGTTGCAGGACCTCAACGATCTGAAGCAGGACGAAGAAAAGGAAATTCTGGCATGGGGACGATCCCTCGAAGAGATACATGATAAGATTGAAGGTATAAGCAAGAACCTTTTCGAACCAAACATATGAGCACCGAAAAGAAGACAGACAGTTATTATGTGCAGGTCCGCACGCCAGATGAATTAAGACGAAGGATTCTTGAAAGCAGCAAGGCAGTCGTTCACACCTTACAAGAGTACCAGAACGTGCTTGAAGTGCGCGAAAAAAAGAAGAAGCTTCTGGAAATGCTCAAGACCCAGATGGAAGAAATAATTGTTCTGCAGGAAAAACTTTCTGCAGTGCTTCCTGAATTCGAGCTTCCAGTGGAGAAGCCAAAGCCAGTTCCTAAGAAGAAGGGAAAGCACAAGAAGAAACATTCTGCGCCGGTTCAGAAGACCGAGCTTGACGCGCTGAACGATACACTTTCTAAGATTGAAGAGAAACTTAGGAAGTTGGACTGAAAGCATCTTGTTTTTTATACTAATTTGGATTCCTCATTAATATGAGCGATTCAAAAACCGAGAGAGTTGTAGTCATTGATCTTGCTAAGATTGCAAATGACCATCCTGATTACACTGAACTCAAACGACGTGTAACCAAAGGATTAACTGATGGAGTTGATACTGTAAAGGTCACTGGTGCGACTAACCATCTTGATGCCACTTGCGTTTATGAAATTTTATCCTCATTTGCATTTAGAACAGGATATAAGATAATACCAAACGTGGCAGCAGGCCAGGGAATAAAAGGATACGCTCAGAAACATTTTGGAAGAGCATACATAGAGGCAGAAGACGGCTCTTTCAAACTAGTTCTTCCAAGCAATTGATTCCTTCCGAACAAAAGCGTTTAAAAGGACTGCTTGTTTTCGGTGCTTTAACGAGGGGGTATCGAAGTGGTCAATCAAAGCTTCTGTCCAAAAACAGGTGCTTTCGACCAGACGAGCGGGACTCAAAGTCGGTTTTTGGTGTGATATCCCGTCCCTTAGTGGGTTCAAGGGTTCGAATCCCTTCCCCCTCATATTTTCGCGGGGCGAAAATCACCCCGCGCAATTAAGTCTCGTCAAGAGTATATTCCCCATGTCAGTCATGCCTAATGTTCCCATAAACCATTGATCTATGCTCGTACTCAATTCAGCATTTGATATGCAGTCGCACGGCGGTTCATCATTTGGCACGGAACAGGCCATGCAAGCCTGTTGTTCAACTGGTTTGGCTTCCGCACAATAACCACCCTCACAAGTGCATGTTCTTGTTTGAGAACTGCTCAAGCATTCGCCCCAGTCAGTGCACACCCAAGAGCCATCTTTTAACAGGATTGCTCCTTCGTTGTTACGCAGAGTTACTGAATTCGTGGCCGTACCAATTGTGCCGTCTTCGTTCACCGGATAGTACATCCCATCCAGCACGTGTGTTGTTCTGGTTGTATTGTCTACATTGGACATGGTTGGTCGCCATTTGACCAGAACCAGCGCGTTCTCGTACTCTCTCGCAATAATGTGGAATGTTCTTGCGGGCAGTGCGGGGTCCGTTCCCGTAATCAACTCGAATTGGTATGGAGTGTTGTACTGGCCAGCATAATCTGGCAGGTTGAAGTGGTTCTGCGTGGGTTGTCCGACGTCTACTTCAACTGCAGGTATCCAGAATTTTTCTGTATAATTGCTTACTACAGAAAGCACGGTTCCGTCAGGTGCAAACCATTCGTCCGAGTAATCTGTGTATACGAAGTAAAGGTTTGGGTTGTTTATCAGGTAGAACGCACTCAAAAGGAACATCTTAGAACGAGGAGTTCCTGGCTGGAGTTTCTCATATGCTGTGAGAAAGAATGCTTTTCCATTTAGAGAATCATTCAGCAGTCTCTGGTTTTCAAAATAATCTCTTTCGAAATAAACGTTGTCTGTGTTGCTCGCACTGTTGCGGTACTGCAACCAGGTCTCTATTTGTACTGCAGGCACCAAATCTAAGTATCCTTGATAGAACCAAGGATGTAAGTACCAATATGTTGCTCGCGCGTTCGTTACTGTCGTAATATCCATCCCTAACTCTGAAGTTGCTCTTTCACGAAGTGCGTTTTGCTTCTCGAAGTACAATTCTATTAGCGGGTTGTTTCCGTTCAAAGGGCTTCCCCAGTACTCTATGGTTCTGTTAACTCTGGTTGCCTCTGGATTGAAATCCCCATTGTCTATGAGAATTGCATTAATGGATGGGCTATAATTTAGAAACCCGACGACGTACTTGTAGTTGTAATCTTCCCATCCTTGATTGTTCAAATTTGCCAACACCCACCCACTTTTCCACATATCCGGAGCTCTCGATTGGTTCAGTAGCGTGGCCGATGCGGGAAGGTCTCCAGGCGCCCAGTCAGGATTGTACCCTGGTATCAGTGTGGCATTACCAAAGAAATAATAGAAAAATGTGTCAGTCTTATAATGCATGTAGACTGCTTCTGGGTCACACCCGTTAGCAAGACAGAATTGTGGTACTGCCGTGGCCTGCTCTGTTTCAGTTAGTACCTGCATATTTCTATATACTACAATGTGAACACTGGGATTTGCCTGTCTGGCAGTGTTAACGTTTCCTCTGGTGAAGATGAAATCATTATGGGATGCCTTCCAAGCGATGTTATCCGCAGAAAGCAGCACTGCGCTTGGTTCCAATACGAAATTAAAGAGCTTAATGTGCGGATATAACGTACAAGAGCCATCCTGTCTTACATTAAGCCCTTCGGGACAGCCACATTGGATAGCGTTCTCAACAAGGATATCGCTTGCGTTGCAATACCATGGTGCTCCCGTTATGGATGAACATGCTCCTTGGAGCGTTCCATCAATACAAGATGCATTAACCTGCACCGAAAACACAATTACAGCTAGGAATATCCACGAAGCCAGAAACGTCTTGTTCATTACTTTACTCTTACCTTCCCAATATATGTATCTTTCGTACGTCTGCACAAAGTATAAATAGGGAAGACAGGTGGTCAAAGATATGCTAGAAATAATACCAGTAGGCGGATTCTCTGAGATAGGACGCAATTGCTGCGTCGTGAATTACAATGGCGAAATGGTCATGCTTGACCTTGGACTTGAGATGGAGAACTATGTCAAGCACATGGAAGATGAGGACGTACAGTTCGCCAAGGAAAGTGACTTAGTGCAGGTAGATGCCGTGCCTGATGTTCGTATTTTGAAGAATCCAAAGGCAGTAAAGGCGATTTGCGTGAGCCACGCACACTTGGACCATGTTGGCGGCATTCCTTTCGTTGCGCATCATTTTGACTGCCCAATCCACGCTTCTGCATTTACGATTGAATTCCTTAAAGGCACTTTGCGAGGCAATAAACAGAGCCTGAAGAACAAGCTTATTGCGCATCCTGTTAATTCAAAGTTTCAGGTCACCAAAAACATCGAGGTCGAGTTCATCAACATAACGCACTCAACACCACAGACAGTTTGCATCGCGGTTCATACACCAGAGGGTACTGTCTTGTACGTTAATGATTTCAAGCTTGACGGCAATCCCGTGCTTGGGCCGGTAACAAACTCAGAGAGATTGAGGGAATTGAAGGTTAAGTGCCTCATCATGGATTCTTTGTACGCACCTGCACACATGAAGTGCCCTTCTGAAAGCATTGCCCGCGAGATGCTCAAGGATGTGTTGCTTGGCGTTGATAATAAGGGAAGGAATGTCATCGTTGCAACGTTCTCATCACATATAGCAAGGGTGAAGAGCATAATTCAGATAGCAAAACAACTTGGGAGGGAACCCGTGTTCCTTGGAAGGAGTTTGATTAATTATACTGAAGCTGCCAAGAGAGCAGAAGTCATCGACCTTACTGGAGAGGTCAAAATCATGAAATCTGGAAAGCAAATGGTTACTTGGCTGAAGAGTGTAAAGAAGCCCGAACAGTACTTGTTCATAAGCACAGGCCATCAAGGCGAGCCAAAGGCAGTTTTGTCCAGAATTGTGAATGAGGACTTCTTTGCTCTAAGGCCTGATGACCACGTTGTTTTCAGCTGTAACGTTATTCCCTCACCCACCACCATGGAGAACCGTGCTGTTCTGGAACGAAAGCTTAAGGACCGACATGTCCGAATGTTCAAAGACATTCACGTTTCTGGGCACGCGCACAGGGAAGACCACAGAGATTTGGTCAACATGGTCAAGCCGGAGCACGTCATTCCCACGCACGGAAATCTCAACATGCTCGGCGAGCAGAGGGACCTGCTATTAGAGATGGGCTACAAGGACGATAAAATACATATTCTGCATAACGGGCAGAGTGTTCTGCTGTGATACGGAATCAAAACCCATTTAAGTCAGAATTGAACTAGGACAGATATGGGAACTTCACCCAGCGGCCTCATCCCGAATCCTTTCGACAAGGATTCTTCCTTGGCTGATTTGGCTATACGAGGTGAGCGCGGAAAAGAAGTTGTCGGATTCGGAGGTATTGCAAAGAACATAGCAGTTCTTGTCATTCTTGGGTTCCTGCTTGTAACGCTCTACAAACTTCCACTGATTGCTGCAATACTCTTGGTGGGAGTTGAGATTGTCATTAACATCATCTCGGCGTACATCAGACTGAATAAGATTAAAGCACTCAACAAAATCTCAGATATAGGAGACGGAAACAGATACCTGGAATTGTTGATTCGCAGTGAACAGTATGAAATCATCAAGGCACTGTTTGGCATTGTTGCAAATGCTGTAAGTCTTGTGTTGGTTCTTCATTTATTCTTTCCTGCTATACTCTCCGGATTTCAGGGAACGCTGTCCCGAATTTCCTTGGACTCTGCCACGTTGCACAATTTACTGTTTATCTTCGTAACATTCAGGGTGTTTGAATTCGTGACGAAGCTTGCAAGGTATTACCTAATCAAACATATCGTGCCAAACAACAACCTTGCCTTGGTGCAACAACAATACATAATTCTTGAGAAGAAGCTCAAACTCGTCAACTCAATACCGCCAGCAGGAATTATCTTCCTGTTCATTTTCCTTCTCGGCGTTCCTTTATGGATAGTATTGGCTTTCTTATGTATCTATCTCATAATCGCAGCCCTATCTGTAATTGAACTGTGGCGCATCTCGAAAATCAAGTTGGACAACACAAGCATTTCCAAGGTTAAGGCAAGCAAAGGCATTGAATACTACCAAGGTGAACGAATTGTATATGCACTTTTTGGAATAATGAGAACAGCAACAAGTCTAAAGAGCATGTTTCAGCCAATGGGAACATCATTCCTGGGCTCAGGTACCAACCACTATCCTGAGAATACTCTTCTGCTGACTGACAGAAGAATACTTCTCATCCAGGTACCCGTTACGGGAGGCGACAGAATTGTTGGACAGACAGACTACGTTACGAAGAACTTCTTCTTTAACAGGAGCGAAATGAGGAAGAAGGGTGAAGAAATCATTAAGACCCTGCCGATGAATGAAATGCTGAAATTGGCGGTAAGGGAATTCCGATACGACCAAATAAGGTCGCTCCGACTGAAGAACACTCAACTAATAATTGAAGAGACGTCAGGCAAGAGGTCAGGCTACTTGTTTATGGAGAAAGAGTACCTTGACCCGTTGAGGGAGCATCTCAAGAGCATTCTAGGATCAAGACTCATTGAGCAGTAGTCGAGAAAGATTCTCTGCACCTGCACAACGGCAGAGTGTGCTGCTGTAGTCCGAGCGGGGCCATACTTCATTCTTATCATGGAAGCAATCGTTCCAACTTGCTGTTTTGTTCATATATCACAAATATTATAAATACAGCAACTATAGCTACTATATGCCAACAACAATACAGGTTGATCTGGACACAAAGGAACGACTAGCTAGCTTTGGGAGAAAAGGAGAGTCATACAAAGATATAATCAACAGGCTGTACGATATTGCAGCCCAACAGCAGCTCAAGGAATTCCTCTACAGCAAGAAGGCAGTACCTATTGATGAAGCGATTGCAAGGGCAAAAAAGAAATGGCAATAGTCGAAATAATGCCCTCGCTAGAAGCAGAGATAGACAAGAGATTCAAGGCAAAGTCAGTGGAAGTGCTTGAATTTCTCAAGACCCTCGAACACGAACCAAAGAAAGGAAAGCCCTTGGGCAGGGTTGGTAACATTGCCATCAAGGAACTGAAGTACGAAGGATACCGCTTCTATTTCATTACGGATGCGTACCAGGTGCGGTTCTTCAAGGAAGAAGAACTTGTCGACCTCTTGTTGCGATTCGTCAGGATGTCCGATAAGAGGCATCAGCAGGACGTGATTGACGAGATAAGGGAAGTGCTATTAAAGATTGGACCGAAGGGATTTGGGTGAACTGAGTCACGAGGACGACAAGATACATATCCTGCACAACGGACAGAGTATTTTGTTGTAACCATTGGCAACACATATAAACAGCCCAATCACCAAGACACCCATGCCAAAAGCTCTTCTTGTCATTGATATGCAAAAGGAAGGAGTCTACAATTCATATTCTCCTCGAACAGGCTCAAAAGAGAGCATGTACAACAAAGATAAGGTCATCTCGAACATAAAAAAGCTCATCAAGGCCTTCAACACGCGAAAGCAGAAGGTAATCCAGGTCAAGGTATGGATTACTGACCCGAAGAAGACCTCGATGACGAAAGTGTATCCAGGAGAAGGCCTCGCAAACAAGCCAGGCAGTGAGATTATTGAAGAGCTTGCTAACGAACACTTTGATTATATTGTGAAGAAGACGCACTATTCTGCATTCTGGAAAACGAATCTTGACGCGATTCTGAAGAAGAACAAGATAAAGCAAGTGTACCTAACCGGCATAAACACCGGATTTTGCGTATTCTGTACTGCGCTTGACGCGTTCTACAGAGGTTACGACGTATTCTTGGTCGAAGATGCCACGTCAACTGTCGCAGGCAAGGCGTTTCACAAACGGGACGTGGAACAGTTCACATGGTTCTGCGGAAAGAATGTCATTTCTACCACGACATTGATTAAATCGTTATAGACGTTTGTACATTTCGACAGATTCTTCTACAAATCCTCTGTTCTTCCAGAAGCTGAGCGCAGTTGTGTTCTTCAAAAAGACACTACCCCGCACATACTTAATCTTCCTAGCGCGAAAGAACCTAAGGCCATAATCATACATCTTGCTCCCAATTCCTTTCGACCTGTATTCCTTGGCTACAACCATTGCTTCCATCCAGCCGAATTTCTTAACCTTGAAGAATTTCGTAGGAACATTGTCTTTAATCATTAGTTCCATGTACCCCACTACAACACCATTCACTTCTGCTACAAACGTAAAGAAGTTCTTCGGTGGCTTCACTATGCCACTGCGCCAAGATGCAATTGAACGGGCATCGACTCGTAGCGACTCCAGCGCAAGCAGAGGTGATGTATTTTCAAGATGTTTCAGGAATTCATTTCCCAGAATGCACAAGGCGCGTGCATCAGCAGCAGTGGCTTTTCTGATTGTAACTTTCTGCATGATTAAATTATGTCGGGACAGATATATAAATGTGGTCGTTGAGATTTCCTATTTGTTAGGTTTAACCTTCAGCAAATTCCCAAACCCTGGCGTCCATTCATCTGTTATCATGAGCACAGTATCTACCGTTCTAACTACGTCAGGAAATTCTTTTTTTAGTCCTTCGATTATGCCATAATATTCTTGATAGTTCCTCACAACAAACTCGGGTTCCAGATGCCACAGGTTTCTAATGTAGTATTGTACGTTTGGTAATCTTGAAAGGTATTCGAGCATGCGCACTTCATCCTGCTTGCTGTACCTGTCCAGCTTGATTATTGCCTTGTATAGCTCGAGTCCAAGCACATTCAAATCTGTGCCTAATCTATACTGTATGATTATTCCTTTCTCTTCCATTCTGTCCATTCTTCCTCGGACTATCGTGTGGGAAGATCGTACTTTTTCTGCTAGTTCTGTAATGGGCATTCGCGCATTGTTGACCAGTTCTCCTAAGATAGCGTAATCTAGTTCGTCCATTTCGTTCTGCGTGGTCTCTCCGCCGAATATTGTTGGCGCGCCTATCTGGCTCGTAAAGTACATCTTCGGGTATTGCTTTACATCAACAAGCAGGTCCCCGTACTCTTCAACTATTATCTTGTTGAATTCGCTCAACAGATTGTTTTTCAACTCGAAGAATTCATAATCTCCTTTCGTAAACACGCCAAAGATTAAATCCCATGTGCCTGAGCATTCTCCCATCCAGTATATGTTTCCAGAGGCCTTAAGCCATGCAAACAATCGTTTCTTCTCTTCAGGAATGTTCCTTAGTTTCAGGTATATCTTGTATATTTTGTAGCCCATCTTGTGGGGGTTGAATGAAGCGTTGAAGCTCGTTATTATTCCTCGTTCCTGCAGCTTTTGTATTCTGTATTCTACCGCCTGTCGGGACTTGTATACTTTCTTGGCGAGAACTGTTGAGGGTATCCTGCAATTCTTGTCAAGCTCTGCCAGAATCTTCCTGTCTGTCTTATCTAGCTTAACCTTTGAAATTTCAATCATTTCTTGGCAAATAACATGCTAGACATATATATTTTATCATTTATGCTCATTTTTGTACAATAACTTTGATATACTTAATTATCTCTAGTAAGTAGTAACTAAGGAAGGTTTACTACAATGAACGACCAACAACACCCACTCCATCCACTAGCATCTGAAGAAGTCACCGCACTCTTGGAAAAGTATGAAAGGCTAATTCCTGCAGAAAACCCCGATGCTTTCCCTGAAGATTTCTCGCTCAGCCCATTGGACTGGGCGATGAGTGAAGAGGAAATTGGTACGGGCACAATAGAAGCCATAGTAAAAGGTTCCAAGCAAAGGATACGACCCATCAGGACAATGGACGTAGAGTTTCTCCCAAACAGCACTGTAGAGAAAGCACGCAAAGGCGAAATTGACCTTGTGCAGAATTATCCCTGCGGGCTCAAATGCCCCGGCTGCTTCTCGCAGGAAGATGTGTATGGTGATAGAGCCAATTTGATGACCTGGCAGGAAGTGATGAAGGTCATTGATGATGCAAAACGAATTGGCTTGCGAAGTGTGAAGTTCCTCGGCCCCGGAGAACTTCTTCAGAATCCGGACCTGTTTGATATTTTGGGAGCTCTAGATGAACGTGGCATTCCAATAAGCATATTCACGAAAGGCGCAGAACTTGGTGACGACACACTTGCCAGGCAGATTTATGGTGCCCAGGGAATCAGGTCTGCAAAACAATTGACTGAACAACTCGCGAAATACGAAGGAGTTCGTCTGCTTCTTGGTTTCAACTCGTTCTCCAGTGAAAGGCAGGATTGGATGGTTGGCTCGTTGAGAAAGCCAGGGGACTACATAATACGCGACGGCACGTTTGAATCAAGAGGAGTATCAAACTACACAGCAAAGAGGGATAACGCGCTTGTCAACATCGTTAACGCTGGTTTCAACAAAGGCGAACAAAGATTGTCTCTGATTGCTGCGCCTGTTTTTTATCACCAGAGAGATGAAATGCCTGGAATGTACTTATGGGCTGCAAGAAGAAACATCCCGTTGATAATAGCACCAACTATGGAATCGGGTCCGAAGGCACAAGGACTTCAAAGGGCTAATGAAAAGTTGGACCCGGAGCACGAAAAGCTTGTGGACTTGATGACCCAGGTTTACGGTGTTGCCTTGGACAAGGGAATAACAACTATGGACAGAATCAGAGAGGAAGGCGTGTCCGCGTACATGGGTACCGCGCCGTGCAGTCAGGTTGCAAATGGATTGTTCATGAGATTAAACGGTCAAATTCAGTTGTGTCCTGGACGGTCTGACCCAAGCGCGGTTTATGGCAATGTTCACGATACACCTCTTGCAGACACGTGGGTTGAGAGTCCAAACTACGCGATGGGCTCATTATCGAACAACTGGTGTGCTGCGAAAACGCAGGGAATGCCCAAACGAGTTCAGGAAGAAGTGCTAAAGAGATTGGAACAGCG
>JBDRGA010000009.1:0-11671 GCA_043818175.1 Candidatus Woesearchaeota archaeon
CATCCAACCTGAGGATCTATTCCTGAACACTCAGCAGCAAAACAAACATAAGTGATATCTTGTCCTCCACGGAATACAGTCGAATTGCCGATTTTGGCTTCGAATTTGCCCTGTTTGGCAAGCAAATCACGAACTTCTTCTTTATTGGCTCCTGCAATCTCTACTATTATGAACTGGTCTCCACCTAAATCATTTGCCTGGCGAACAGTAAGGTCGGAAAGCCCGAAAGCATTCAACCTTTCTTTAATATTCTCAATAACCAATGCCATGTCTTCGGGCGTTGCCTCTTCAGCGGGCTCGAGTACAACACGGGTTCCTCCAGTTAAATCCAAGCCCAGCCTGATGTTTGTTGTTGGAGCATCGTAAACCGTGAGCCCCACTGGCTTCACGCCTATAACTGTCTCGATTGTCTTGTTTTTAACAACCTGTTCCGTAACGTTCACTGTTTCATTTAGTGTCTCGTTGAAAACTGAACGGGTAATGTTTTCAACATATGTCTCGCCAAGAACTGTAACGTTAATCAGTGGCTGTGTTGTAAGTCTGTAAACGTTCTTGTTCGTTACAAGGGAGAATGTCCTGTTTGGCCCAAACGAGGAGATTAAATCATAGTACGATTTTACGTCCGTAACTGGCTCATTGTTTATGCTCAGTATGCGTTCTCTCATTCGTGGAAGTGTTGCAGGTGTGGGTGCAGGAATTCCTGCAAGGGAAGCTGAAGAACTTTTTTCAACGGTTCTTATTGCGACGCCCTCAACCCAAGGATTTGGATTAATAGCAATGACTGCAATTATGAGCAAGGCTACTGCAATCAGAATTCTTATGTTTGTGAACAGTTTCTTAGCTTTGCCCATTCTTCTTCTCCATGTACCATCTCAGGATTCCTGCGTTCTGAATCCAGGTATTTACTATGTCTGCCAAGAGACCAATGAGGAGTATGGTCATAATCTGGTGAAGCACGTCCGACTGTGATACGAGTAATCCCACAATAACCGCTGCAATTGTGGTGAGTGTCATGGTCATTCCAGTTCTCATCGCGTCGTAGACTCGTGTAATTACTTTTCCTTCCTGACTCTTTAGCACTCTTGTGCTTAGCAGAATGTCCGTGTCTACACTATAACCAATGAGCATTAGGAATGCCGCAACACCGGCAGTGCTCAGCTTCATTCCAAGAAGGTTGAATACTGCAAGCGTTATTATTATATCACTGGCAGCAGCGAGAATCACTGCAGCACTGGGAGCAAATGTCTTGAAATGAAGGAAAACAACGATGCTCATGAATATGAATGCGATAATAACTGCCAAGATGGTCTGTCTGAAGAAGCTGTTAGAGAGGGAAGCGCCTATCTCCTCTATTGATGCC
Source organism: Candidatus Woesearchaeota archaeon (assembly GCA_043818175.1). Taxonomy (GTDB): domain Archaea; phylum Nanobdellota; class Nanobdellia; order Woesearchaeales; family JBDRGA01; genus JBDRGA01. The sequence goes on from JBDRGA010000009.1 coordinate 1,361, forward strand.
TGATCTGAGAGGCCGGCCTGGAAGCTGTTTAAGGCAGCAGTCAGGTCTGTTGACTTCACGTCACCACTCTCAACAATAAGCGCCTGCTGCACGCCAAGCTCTTCCACGACGCGAACATTTATCTCAGACCCGGGAAACTGTGTAGTCATGAATGACTGAAGTTCCTGTGGCGTGATGTCTGATGTTGATATCGTAGCTACTATGCCTCCTTTAAGCGAGATTCCTTTCGATACAAAATCTCCAGTTGTGGCAACCTGGAAAACTATAACTCCTATTGACAGAAGCAGAATTATGAATGGTATGAGAAGCAGTTTCTTGTAATTATTTTCGTACACATTCTTAAACACGTTAGCACGTGCAGGCTTCGAAACATTGACCTGCTCAGTAACAGGTGTGCTCTTGGCTCCTCTTAACTGTCTCCTCCTTTCCCTTCGCCCCATGGTGGTTTGAGGTTGGCGTGCGATTAATAAACGTTGTGGTGCTGGTTCTGCAATAAATATGCCTTTTTATTCAGCGATATTTTTAAATAGCGGGATTCTGAAGGACGACCATGACCGGTGAACCTATGGTGCGCTTAAAGAAATCACTTGGCCTCAAGAAATTGGGTTTCCTCAAACTGGACGTGAAGGTCGAAGTCGATACGATATTTGCGCTGGCCGTTGTTGGCGTGCTTATTGCAGCTGCGCTTGTTATATCTGGCATAAACGGCGCGCCTAAGATAGGAGAGAATGGGATTGTTGGTCAGGCAGTTGCGCCGCTTCCCTTGGTTTCATGTGAGCCCGGTGTTGAAGTGTCTAGTGTGCTTCTGCAAACCGCAAACATTCCAGTAAAGGTTGGCAGCGGGAGCTATTGGCCCACCTGTGCTTTTGTTGCTACGGGTGATAACACAGCGGGCAAGTGCACGATGATTCTTGAGGAAAAGAAGGATGGTGTCTGGGTTAAAGTATCTGACCTGATTTCTCCAGTGGGCTGTCAGGTTGGCAATTCTGGTTGTGAAGAAGAGCTTGCAAGCAGAAGTCAATCCATTTCCTTTGATTATGTTTGCAATGCAGAAGGCACTGCCGAGCTTCGGTGCTCAGTAGGTGATACACACAGCAATTCAGGGCTCATTAGTTGTGTCCCGCCACGTTCCAATGTCACAATTCAAACTCTTTCTCCTGCGTCAGATTCAATAATCAATGGACCTGTGACATTCAGCTGCTCAGCTACCGCTGACTTAAACAACATACAGTCCGCAAGGTTTTACCTCAAACCACAGGGTGAAACTGATTTCGTGTTAAATTATTCCACTACAAACATAGGCCAGCCAACATACGCACTTCAACGCATGTTGACTCTGTCTCCTAAGGACTATTACTGGTACTGCTCTTTTACGAGCACTGATTATGTTACTGTGCTGTCGAATGTGAGCAAGGTGACTGTTCCTGCAGCACCAACTGTTTACATAGGATATCCACTCGCGGCAAATGCCCGAGCGTATGACCTTAGCCTCAGGTATTCTACTACTGGCAATCCCACAATCTGCAAGTATGGGGTAGACTCAGGAAGTTGGGTTTCTGACCCCGGGTGCGACGGCACAACATTTAGCACGAATGAAGGCACGCACACTATAACTGTAAGTGCAACGAACAGCATAGGCACAATAACAGTCACAAAAACATTCACGGTGAATACGCCCTTAACAGTGACGGCGGTGAGTCCGAATTTGGACAATCCTGTAGGAAACAATCCTGTCTCGTTCGTGTACCAAGTATCGACACCTGCAACTGTCAATAACTGTTCGCTGTTTGTGAATGGCGTGCGTGTAGCAGTTGATACTATTGTTGACAAGGATGTCGATCAAGAATTCACGTGGTCAGTTAACAACATCGATAATGAGTGGTATGTGCAGTGTAGTGCTGGAACAAAGAGTGCGCAGTCGGGCACACTCCCGTTTTTTGTGTTGAACCTTACAGAAATAGTATTGATCCCTATTCAAGTAACTGCGTTGTCTCCATCTTCAAATTATACATCAACAACCACTAATGTAGTGTTTAAAGCGAATGTGGCAACTATCTCATCAGTTAACTATTGCTCGCTTTTTGTGGATGGTGCTATAGTGTCAAACAATAGCGACTTGACCTCAGGTCAGAATTTGAATGTGAGTTTCGCACATGGCTTGACCTCGGGGGTTCATTCTTGGTATGTTCTTTGTACTGATATTTATGTGCCACCCAACACAGGTCAATCCGTCAACAGACTAATATTCATCAACACAACTTCAAGCGCAGTTGTAACTCACGAAACCGACGCTCCAGTAGTCATGTTGTTGTCACCTGCGAATAATGCCAAGGACACAGATGGTGTCGTGCAGTTCAGCTACAGTGTTAGGGATAATTCTACTGTGACAAACTGTTCTCTCCTAGTTGAGGGGGTGAAGGTGGCAATAGATTCTTCGGTAACGAGGTCTCTAACACAGTTAATCCAGTACAATTTTGCTGAGGGAAATTATTCCTGGGCCGTTGCATGTACTGATCAGTATGGCAACAGGGGCGTTTCTTCGCAGCGCTTGATAGTAGTGGACTTGCCTAACGTGGAACAGGCACCTCCAGTAGTGAACAGTTATTACGATGACAAGATTGTGACTAGAACAGTACAGACCTGGGCAACAATTCCTGCTGAGCGCGTTGTTCGCATGACCCTTAACACGAAAGGACCAGTTTACCAAATATTGTTTGAAAGCATTGACGAGACCTCGGATGCCAGACTACAAGTGCTTGACTTACGAAAGAGGCCTGATGGTGTGGAAGGCATTGACAAGATAGTGTATGGCTACATGGAAATTACGCCGCAGAACCTGGGCTCTCTTAAACAGAGCAACATATTCTTCCGCGTTTTCAACTCTTGGTTGGAATCCAAAGGCCTGTCTCCAGAGGATATCGTGCTTTATAGGTACCACGATGGAAACTGGAATACACTCGAAACAGAAGTACTTTCAGCAGAGGCAGGCTATTCAACGTATCAGGCATCCACGCCAGGGTTCAGCTACTTCCTCGTTGGAGAGAAAGGCGCTGCTGACACTTCAGTCGATACTCCTGAAGTAATAGATAAACAAGGCACGTTTGCAGGAACAAACAATTTGCCTGAGGAGCAGGGTCCAACACGAACAGGTGGTGAGAATACTTCAACATCTTTTGAGTCGGGCAGGTCTGGTGTGGAGTGGGTAATCGTACTTGGCATTATCATAGCCATTGCAGTAGGTGGGTTCGTCATGTGGAAAGGAAGAGGCGCTAAGAGACCTCCTTTGACGCCTCCTCAACTCCCAAGTAGCGAGTTCAAACTGCCAGATTTCAAGTAGGTTTATATTGGAGAAGTATTTTGTACGTGCACGGTATTGACCCAGAAAAGCGAAAGGTTTAAATAGGGCGATTGCCACTCCAGAGTAACAAACGAGGTATCAAGCATGCGAAACACAATAACAGCACTCGTATTAGCTATTCTCATTGCATCCGTTGCAGTTCTTGCAGCACCGGCTAAAGGCGTGGACGTCAATAGCGTGCCACGGGCACTGATAAGGACTTCAGACGCGAATCTGGACTACATACCTGGTATGATTGTAGTAAAATATTCTGATTTGTCAAAGGCAAGTGACGTAGTGCAGAAACACAAGTACCTGAGTCAGGCTTCAAGCGTTCTCCCCGTTTCTGAAATCGATATTGCAGCGAAGCAGGCAGGACTTGATCGAATCATATTTTATGATGTTCCTGTGAACGTAGATGCAAGGAAACTTGCAGAACAAATTGCTAACGAGCCTGGTGTTGAGTACGCAGAGCCAGACACAATCATGCATGTAACGACTGCTCCCAATGATGCATTGTTCGATCAGCAATGGGCTTTGAACAACGTAGGACAGCCAATCTATTACGGAACACCAGATTCTGACATTGATTATCCTGAGGCGTTTGATTTTGCTTCTGGCTCTGGTACGATTATCGCCATGATAGACAGCGGTGTGGACTATGACCATCCAGACCTTGTGAATAACTTCTGGGTAAATCCTGGAGAGGACCTGAACCACAATGGAGTGGCCGACTGGTACCCCGAAGCTCAAGGCGGAGACTTGAACGGTGTTGATGATGATGGCAATTGCGGAAGCTATCCTGCAATTCCTCCCGGAACGCAGTGCGTGGATGACCTTATAGGATATGACTTTATTACTGGTTACAGCAGTGTATGTGCGCCTGATGAAGACTGCACAACTTTCGACAACAATGTTTCGGACGTACTCGGACACGGAAGTAGCACAACAGGAATCGCAGGCGCCTCGACAAACAACGGAATTGGAGTCGCAGGTACATGTCCCAATTGTAAGCTGATGATTCTGCGCAACTGCATGAAAACAACTACAGGAAACACGTGTAGTTCATTTTCAGCATCCTGGGGAGTTTATTATGCTGTGGAGAAAGGTGCGAAGGTGATTTCTATGAGTTTTGGGGGCACGGGAATCAGTTCATATCTTAACAATTCATTGCAGTACGCACACAATAACGGGCTTGTTTTAGTGGCTGGAGCGGGCAATGAAGGTAACGCTGCTCTCTTTTATCCCGCGGCGTACCCAAATGTTATTTCAGTTGCAAATACAGACCAGTTTGATGTTAAAGTATCAAGTTCCAGTTATGGAACTTGGGTTGACTTGGCTGCTCCTGGATTCTCAGTTAAGACGACAAACTACATTGGAGGATGGTCTGACTTTGGAGGTACCTCTGCGTCGGGTCCTTTTGTTGCTGGCGTCGTTGGTATGCTCTTGAACGCCAATCCGAGTTTGACTCCCATGCAGGTCGAGGCAGCCATTAAGAACGGTGCCGACAACATCGATGCTGAGAATCCGAGCTATATAGGTCTCATGGGTGCCGGTAGATTGAATGCATTCAACAGTCTCTGCCTAGTTAAGGACTGCAGGCCAGATGTTGAAGCGTTGAATGTCGCTACTGAGAGTGGCTACTTTGGCGTGCCCTTGCAAATAAATTTAACAATAACAGCAAACCATCCATATGCTTGGGACGTGCCTTACAGGATTTATGATGGCGTGGGCAACTACGTTTACGGAATGGCGAATGTTCCCGCAAATGGACAGGCAGATGTGATTGAATATGTAACGTTCAACCAGCCAGGCTTTTACAATGGTGCGTACGTCGAGGTTGACTGGAACGGGACGATTAACGAGTCGAATGAAGCGAACAACCAGGCTCCTGTGCAGTTCACCGTGCTTGACAGCAGACCTGACGTTCAAGTTGAGTCTGTTCAGATGCAGTCCAGCCCAGTTCCAAGAAGTGGAAAGGAAGCTGTTGTAGCTGTGGTAATATCGAATGACAAGGATTATGCCATAGAGGTTCCATACCAATTAGACCTTGGAAGCGGCGACCCAACTGTATCAGGTTCAATACTTGTTCCTGCAAACAGCGCAGCACAGGCAGACGTGCCTGTCGTTTACAGCATTGATGGCGTGTTCAACATAACCGTGACTGCAGATTTCGACAATGTAATAAACGAGTCGAATGAAGCGAACAACCTATTCGTGCTTCCAAATGTCACAATACAAAACATTGCGCCGATGTTCCAGAATTCAACTTTGTTATACACAATTTTTGCAGGTGAGCAACTGCCAATCGAGGCAGTGGCAACCGACGCAAACGAAGATGTCATATCATTCAACTGGTACATCTGGAATGATGGTTGGGTCTTGAAGGGCACTGGCAGCACACAGACTTTTGTGTTTCCTGCAGGCACGTACCGGGCGAAAGTTATTGCAGATGATGGCACGCTCTCGGACGAGTCGGCTTTCACTATTAGTGTGATTGCAAGACCACCAAAGATACCCACCAAGAAATTTACCTTGGTAGCTATGGAGTGACTTCTTTTTTTGATACTTCTTCTTAATTCATTTGCAGGAAACTTTTTATGGCCTAGAGACTGACAGCAAATATCCTCTTGCTTTCTCATGTCTGTAGTCACATGAAACAACATGATGAACACAGGAACGTTTAAATACGAGACAAAAAGATAAAGAATGCAATGGACGCGGATGACAAGAAAAAATTGGGCAAGTTGAAGTTTGGCTTCAGAATAGAGATGGACACCTTCTTTGCTGTTGTGGTACTAGTGATTGTTCTGGGTGCTGCATTCATGCTAAGGTCAACAGTTGGTTCGTACAGAAACGCTGGTCCGATTACGGGGCTGGCTGGAGGTGGTGGGGGGTTTGCGTGCAGCGATGGTGCAAATCCAGGCGTACAAATAGTAGGAAATCCAACGGTTGAAGTGGGTTCGGGAAGCAGTGATATTTCGTGTTGGTTCATCGACGCAATGCCTGACACGAAGTGTGACTTATACTTGTGGAGAAATCACACTGCTCCAGTGGATCTGCCAAGTTCGTTCAGTGTCATCACAACTAGTTCAAGTCCCGTTGGCTGTCCAAGCACAAATGCCACATGCCAGAAAATCGGTTTCGCAGACAAGAGCACACCATACTCGTTTGGCTGGAAGTGTAAATCTCCAGGCTGGCAGCAGGTTCTTTGCATCGTTTTGCCAAGCGCGTTTAGCGGTTCAGCAAGCATTCACTGCGTAGACACCACACATCCAACAGTCGATATTACTAGTCCTGCAAACGGTGCAACAGTGGATGATGATGTTACTTTTGCTTGTAACGCAACTGATAACTGGGACATAAGCAGCGTCAAACTTTGGATACAACAAGGCGCAGGCACATGGACTGTTAACAAGTCAACAACTGGGATTTCAGGAGCTACGCATTCGTATAGCACAACGGTAAACAACATGGCCTCTGGTGCTTATAATTGGAAATGCGAGTACACGGATGATCAGGGATTATCTACAAATTCGACAACTTATGCTCTTACCGTAAGTCCAACTCAGCCGACGGTAAGCGTTTCATCACCTTCTGGTGCGTATGATTACTCGCAGAACATTCCCTTGCTGTTCACTCAGACAAGCGCGGATTCGTGTGTGTATAGTTTGGATGGCGCGGCAAACCAAACAATAGCAAGCTGTACGAACATGACTGTTGATGTCACAAGTGATGGCAATCATTCCATAATTGTCAGCGTAATCAACGGAGACAAGACAGCAAGCGACACTGCAAACTTCACAGTTAATGCTTCGCCTGTTGTGACGCTCGTGGCACCTGACTCGTTCAGTTCGGTAACCACCGATCCGGTAGTATTCACGTACAACGTGTCTAGCGTTGACACTGTAAGCGACTGCAACTTATACATAGATGACACTTTGAACCAGACAAACACCTCAATAACAACTGGCACAAACCAGACATTCAATGCAATCCTCGCTAATGGGGCATATCTCTGGAACGTTGAGTGCACGAATCCTGTTGGAAGTGTGAACTCGACACAGTACTTTGTTGAGGTAATCCCCTCATCCATAGGAGGTAGTGTGAACATATCACTTACAAGTCCTTCAACTGGTCATTCGTCGTCGTCAAGCACTATCGAGTTCACGTATTCAGTCAACTCTGTGGAATCCATGCTAAACTGTTCGTTTCTAGTCAATGATTCAATCAACGTCACGGATGATTCACTTCCTGTTTCTTCCTCCTTCAACAGTTCTTTCAACGCCACGTTGGCCGATGGCACGTATACATGGGCGGTTAGGTGTTTTGACACAGGAGTTCCAGCGGCCAACGGCACCAGCTCTTCAAGGACTATCACTGTTGACACGAGCGACAACACTGCTCCTGTTGTAGCGTTGAGTTCTCCTGTCAATCAGGCTACTGATACGGATGGCGCGGTTACTTTTGCTTACACGGCGACGGATGCTTCGTCAATTAGTTCGTGCACTCTTTTGATTGATAATGTGGCTTATCTAAGTGCGAGCAATGTTCCCAACGCAACTGTACAGCAATTCTCAAAGAGTCTTAGTGATGGTGCTTACACCTGGACGGTGCGGTGCACAGATTCCTTGTCAAACCAGGGAACTGCTGATTCACGCAGTATTACTGTTGCTATTCCTTCAACTTCTACTGGTTCATCCGGTTCATCCCCATCAAATTATGGAACCAGACGATTCCAAACCTGGAATGCAGTTTCTCCAAATACATTGTACAAACTTGACACTTCCTATGCAGGAATGCCCGTAAAGAAAGTACTGTTTGAAACTCCGGACGCCAGGAATAATGTGCGTTTGGAAGTCAAGGAGATAAGAACCTTGTCAAAAGAAATCGTACCACCTATTCAGAATGTTTATGCATACTTCACCGTCGACACAAAATCCCTTGAAGAGCCCTCAAATGCTGCAATCGTGTTCTCAGTCAGGAAAGCATGGGTCAGGGAAAAAGGTGCGCCAGCCCTGTTCAGATTTGAAGATTCTGTGTGGAAACAGTACGCTGCCGAATTAGTATCGCAAGACAATTCTGAGTTTGTGTACTCCACAAGTCTGCCTGGGTTCAGTACTTTCGCAATAGCAACAGCAAACCCAGGTTCTAAGGATGCGTCAACATCCACAAGCACTCCTTCAGAACCAAAATTACCTTCGTATTCATATCCTGGTCAAGATATTCCAGGAGGTTCAAATGTTAATGATATAGAGCAGCGTGCTCAGACTCCTCTAGTAGTAATATTCATCATATTCATCGTTGCTTTGATTGTGGTTCTTGGCTCTTGGTGGAAAGCATCACGAACAGAACAAAAACAGGTGCAACCTGTGCGTCCACACAGAGAGATAAACACAGAGTCCATTGCGAAAGATAATCGAAAGGTACGATTGTCCCCTAGTGCAGCACATTACAACGTTAAAGGATCGGACAGTTCAACCACTAAAGCACCCAAGACAGAGGGGGGAAAGCGCTTCGTCATACGTTACAAGCCAAAAAAACGATAGCAAAACGTTTTTATACGCACGCACCACTCAACAGGATGGAGAGGTGTCCTTGAGTGGTCCTAGAATTCTTATACAACAACCCGGCGATGGCGTCATACTTCCTGATGCCAAAAGGAATACTTGCCGCGCTCGCTCTAATTCCTCTGATTCTCCTCTATCTTATTCGTCCAAAGCCAAGGACAAGAGTCGTACCAAGCTTGATGTTTCTTATGCGGCAAGGAAGCAAGCTTACTAAGAACGCATTCTTCCGGGCGCTTCTTCGCGACCTACTCATAATATTACAAGTGCTTGCTCTTTTATTATTCACACTTGCAATAATGAGACCTTATGTTAGTGTATCAGAAACAGTGCTTGCGCAGCATAGCGTCATTGTTCTTGATGCAAGTGCAAGTATGCAAACAAAAGTGGGAAGCACATCCAGGTGGGATAGAGCTCTGGAAATAGCAAAAGACAATCTTGGAAGCACGAACACGATAATACTTGCAGGTGCCTCGCCCGAAGTACTCTTGGAAAACGCAGGGGCGTCAGAGGCAAAGTCCGTACTCAGAAGTGTTCAACCAAAAGAGACAATAACGAATCTTTACGATGCAGTCCTTCTTGCAGGAGAGAAAGCAAAGGATGGGAAGGTTGTAATAATAAGCGATTTCATAGATACAGATACAGGAACAGACATACTGACTGCGGAAAACGCACTGCAGGCAAAAGGACTGGCTGTACAACTCGAGAGCGTTTTGGACGCGGCCAAGAATGTCGGAATAATAGATGTAAGCGTATCAAAAGACACAACAAAGATAACAGTAAAGAACTACAATGACGAACAGAAGAAAACAACGATAAACATAGGAGCAAACAAGCAAGAACTGGTACTAGAAGCGCAAGCTGTAGAAACCGCGAGCTTCCCAACGCCTCCTGGAATAACGCGTATAATACTTGAAGTATCGGGAAGGGATGATTTAACAGTAGACAACGAAGCGTTCATCAGTGCGCCTCAAGCAAAGAAGTTCAAGGCACTCTACGTCACTAATCAAGATGACAAGTATCTTCTCACTGTACTACGACTCATTGGAATAGAAGTTGAAATTGCGCGTCCTCCTCAGATTCCCTCAATCAATCATGATATAGTAATATTCAGAAACGTTGATAAGAAACTTATTCTGCCAGGCACTTTTAAGGATGCACTGAAACAGGCAAAAGAGAAGGGCGCAACAGTGATTGTGTCTGTTCAGCAGGATACACCATCAATCGATTACAGAGGATTGGTGTTTTTTGGACATAGGTCAAAGAACAAACACCACTCAAATACTAAAGTCAGCACAGAACGAAATAACACAAGACATAGAATTTGGAGGTGCAGAGTATTCGTTCAAAGCTTCAAAGCCCGAAACAGGAATTGTTCTGGCAGAATCAGACACTGGCTCCCCAATA
>JBDRGA010000010.1:0-43050 GCA_043818175.1 Candidatus Woesearchaeota archaeon
CCCTTGACAGTAATGTCCTTCTCGTCGTTAAGCCCTATTCCAATGAGTGAAAGCATGAAAAGAGAGTTTTGACGCAGTATATCAACATTCCGCAGGATTTTCAAGTTCTGGACAGAAATGCATATAAAGTCCAAAAGACTACATATTTGCAATGGTGTTGCAGTGGTACACTTTACACACATCAAACCTAGTGAACACTATCTACGGGAGCACTCAAGAGAAGTCCCGTGGAGCGAAGCAGTCAAGGCAATATTATCAACAAAGAACCCGAGAAAGAAAGGAGACACTTACGAAATCAGGACAGAATCACTTTACCTTGTGTTCGCGCTCAAGAACGACACGCTGGTGCTGATAAACGCCAAGAGGATGCAAAAATGAAATGCCCGAAATGCGGAGGACTCCTGAAGACCGTTCAGGTTGAAGTAGAGGGAGCAGAGCAGAAGGTAAGGAGCTATCAGTGCCAGTCGTGTGACTACTTCTCGTTCGACCCGACATCTTCGAGAAAGGTGGTCGAAGAACTCCGAGCCACGCCTTTGCAGATAAAGCAGCACATAGTGAAGCTGTCCCAAGACAGACTGGGCATGTACTTCAATAAGCACATCATCGAAAGCCTCAGCTTGGAAAACGGCAGGGAAATACGCATCAGCGTCCCAGACAAGAATCATATTGTCATTGAATTATGAGAGAACCACATGCTTTGCCAAATCTTATAAACATTCAATAGCCATGTGAAGACATGGACGAGATGTTCGTGGGGATAATGGCAGAATTCTTCGACAGATTCATATCTGATGATGAATATGAAGTAAGAGCAGAAAAAGCACTTGCCCATATCAGAAGGAACAATCCAAATGCAAAGGACTTTCTGGAACTGGCCTGTGGCACCGGTGGCTTCACCAGACAACTAGTGAAAGCTGGTTTCAAAGTCACCGCAACTGACATATCACCTGATGAAATCCAAATAGCCAGGACGAAACAGATAGAAGCCAGTTTCGCAGTAGCAGACATGAGCAAGCTCGACGGAAGAGAAATGTACGATGTTGTAGGATGTTTCTGGGAGTCATTCAGATACCTCCCAACTTTCCAAGTCTGTCAGGACACTCTCCACAGGATAGCAAAAGCACTGAGGCCGGGAGGTATGTTCCTTGCAGATTTCGCTTGTTTTTCGCCGACAAAGCAGCCAATCGACCTGCCGGCCAAAACTATTGACGTCGGAGACGGTCTTCTGGTGACCCAGCAAGTGACACTGCAAACGAAAGGAGACTATGATGTCCGTTCTGACAGGATAAAATACGAACGTAATGGTGAAGACATTACGGGCGATGAAATACTTTGGCATGGAAAGAAAACCCTCCTGAAGCAAACCATGACCAGAATGCCCCAGATACGCATCACCAAAGAACGAATGAAGGAAATGCTGGAAAAAGCAGGATTCAAAGTGTTAACAATAGAAGGCGGGTTCAACGGATATCCTGAATCAACGTTGTTCGTTGCCCAGAAATAACCCTAACAATCAAGATTAGTAAGTATGCGCCCCTTCAAGGGTCTTCTCAAGCAAGGCAATGGCTTTCTTCGGATCTTCGGCATTCTTTATGTACGCACCCACCGCAAAATTGGTAACACCTGCTTTGACTAATTTTGGTATTGTCTCAGGGGTTTCGTGACCATCAGCTTCTATAATCAGCAGAGGAAATGCTTTCTTAACTGAAGCCACTGTCCTTATGACTTCTGAATGAAAGGAACGTCCCTGCGCGCCGGGCGTTACAAAGAGAAACAGCGCTTCATGGTATTCAGGAAGAACCTCCAGAATTCTGCTCAAAGGAGTGCCTGGCTTGAAAGCAATGATTGGCTGCATATTGTTTGCCTCAATAAGACCTTTGACTGATTCGTGGTTCTTCGTAGCTTCGTAATGAAATATGATGCGTTTGAATCCTTTCCTTGCCATCTCAGGAATGATGTTCTCAGGGTCCTTGACCATAAGATGAGCTTCAAATGTGTTTGGCAATCCCTTAAGGGACGGGATGTCTTTCAGTTCAATGCTCTTCTCAGGCACGAACTTCCCATCCATGAAATCAATCTGAATCACTTTTGCCAGTTGAATGAGCTTGACGAACCTCTCGTTGAACTCGTCGACGTTGCTTTCCAGAATCGCAGGTATTATCATTTTTCCAACTTTGATATTCGTCTCTTATGCCTCGGAAGATTGCTGAACTTTGTCTTGATGAACGAATCCACGATTGGGAGTAGGTTCTTCTTCGGGAACTTTCTTCCTCTCAGCGTGAGGATGTTCGCATCATTGTCCTTTCTGGCCATTACCGCGCCGTATTTATCGTAAGCGAATGCTGCTCTTATTCCCTTGACTTTGTTTGCGGCTATTTGCATACCAGTACCAGAGCCACAGATGAGAATACCAAGAGCTTTGCTCGCAACAACCTTCTTTGCGACCTTCTTCGCGTAATCAGAATAATCATCAGACTCCTCTTTGAAAGCTCCAACGTCATCTACAGCATGTCCTTTGCTCAATAGCCATTTCTTCACGTATTCCTTTGCAAGAAAACCTCCATGGTCCGAGCCGATGAATATTTTCATTTTGAGAGTATCTTCCTCGTCTCCCTCTTATACTCTTCCACGTTCGGCTGGTCGAAGGCATTAACGTCCATCAATGCTGCAAGGTACATGACTTCCATCATCTTCATCTGCATTAACGCACCGAGGCTATGCTCGCACATGTCTGGAAGAATTATTGTGGTGAAATGCCTTCCTTTGGCCTTGAGGGCTGCTTGAAAACCGTTGAAGATTGCGTTCATTATTGCAGGCAGCTGTCTGCCCTGGATTCCCTTGACAAGAGAGTCGTACTCCTTGTCCTCGGGCACTTTGAGAGCGTTCTGTTTCTTCACTCCAACCAGCATGTGGTACGTGTCATTTGGACCGCCAAGATAGAATTGAGCCATGCTATGAAGATCTGTGCTTCCAACGGAAACAGTAGGGGTTATTCCATTCCACATCTGCTTTGAATGGTCTTTGTTCCATTCTTTGCCAATGCTCTCTGCAAGCAATTGCCTGTACCATTTTCCAAAGCTCTCAAGCTCTGTTGAGAACACGAATGTGTTTGCGATGTTTCTTCCCTCTGAAGCGTGATGATGAAGAAGCAACGCACTTTGAATGGCTGGATTGTCATCAACATTTTCTTCAAGACACATATCTCTCAGTTCCATTGCTCCTTCGACTAGTGCTTTCGTGTCAAGTCCAAGAACTGCAAGAGGAAACAATCCAACTGGAGAAAACACACTGTACCTGCCTCCAACTTTTGCAGGAATCTCAAGAGTCTTGAAACCTTGGTTAAGAGCAAGTTGGTGGAACGGACTACCAGAATCTGATGTAACAACCACATAATTTGCGTAATCCTTGTCATGCTTCTTCAAAAGGTCAACAAAAATCTCGAAGTTTGCAATAGTTTCTGTTGTGCTTCCTGATTTCGAAACTCCATTCATCAACACTTTTTTTCCTGACTCTAACAGAGGAGTTATTGCTGCAATGATCTCAAGAACAGCTTTTGCATCAACAGTATCAGCAAAATAGACCTTAGGTCTTCCTATTTCATTCCAGTTGTTCCCCAGAACTGCCTGCTGAACTGCCAGCGTTCCAAGATTGCTTCCTCCAATACCAACAACAATTAGTGCAGCGACATCATGATAGGATTTGGCAAGTGCTCTTACTCTCTCGTGCATCGCAACATCAAAAGGCAGGTTTATGGAAGCTCTATCGTCCTCATACTTTCCTGTGGCTGCCTTATTCATACGAATAACTTCATCAAAGAGCCGTTCTGGCATTTCCTTCAAAGCTAGGGATTCTCCCCTATCAAACTTCATAGGCCATCCTGAGCAAACAAGGTTTATAAAGATTGTCTGACCTGGCTGTTTTGAAATGAGGAAACGAGTAATCTTCATGGCAGGAGGCGTTTTGCTTCTTCTTGTGGTAATTGGTGTTTTTGCCCAACAACAGAACCAATCAAAAAATGAAATACAGGCTTACGCGATAGCTGTGAATGATGTAGGGTTGGCACACATCCTTCTTTCAAGAATGAACGAGAAGACCGAGTCTGGAAATGTTGACCAGCTGGAATTGAATGAAACACTGAACAATTCCAATGCGCTGATGAACCAGGCAAAATCAATATTCAAGAACCTCAGAGATAACACAAAGAACGAGAAGCTCAAAGAAGACCTCGACCTGAGACTTCAACAACTGGACGAGTACGAAGGCTTGCATGACGATCTAGAACAGACAGGACAACTAATAGGTAAAGCAAGTGCAGTGGCGCAGACAGAAGGACCTGAGGGAATAGCAATATATCAAGAAGAGATAGAGGCAACACTGGAAAGACAGAACAACAGGTTTTCAAGGATAGAATCAATTCAGCAGAGAATACGTGCGTTATGGCAAGGACTTACTGATTAGATTTACTTCTTGTCCAATCTTCCATGAACTTCTTCAAACCAGAATCAGTCAAAGGATGCCTGAACAATTTGTCGTAGATTACGTAAGGTACTGTGCAAATATCTGCTCCTGCTTTTGCGCATTCAACCACATGCATCGGATGTCTTATGCTCGCTGCAAGAATCTTAGTCGGGAACTTGTAGTTGTCATAAATCTGTCTGATGTCCTTAACTAACTGAATACCGTCCTGGGAGATATCATCCAACCTTCCTATAAATGGGGAGACGCACCACGCGCCTGCCTTTGCAGCCAACAATGCTTGCGAAGGAGAGAAGCAAAGGGTTACATTGACTTTAATCTTCTTTGCAGTTAGTTCTCTGCATGCAGTAAGACCTTCAGGCGTGCAAGGCACTTTAATGATGACATGTTTGTCAATCTTCGTTAATGGTATTGCTTCCTTGACCATTTCAGGAGCAGTCAAAGACAGAACTTCAGCACTTACTGTGAAATCATCTGTAACTTGAGAAATAGCCTTGGCAATATCTTTAACGACAACCTCGAACTTCCTCCCTGACTTCGCAATAAGAGTGGGATTAGTTGTGCAGCCATCAATAATGCCTATTGAAACAGCATGCCTTATTTCTTCAACATCACCAGTATCCAGATAAAGCTTCAATGGTCACCTCTGGATGGTCCTTGCCGAACCTGATTAATAAGCATATCGATGATGTCAGACCGAAAATAATATATGGTCTGCTCAGTAAAACAATGCATGCCCGAAAACAGGTACGATGCAAAACTCAGGGAAAACAACAGGATAATACTTGAACTGACAAGAGGAAATCAGGTTCTAAGACTTGAACTTGCATTTGAAATAAGGAAGCTAATTGAGAAGCATAAAAATCCAAGAATTCTCGAAATAGGAAGTGGTGAAGGCGATTTAACAAAATACATTCTGCAGCACAACCCCACCATCAAGATAGATGCACTGGATGTGTCACCTGAGATGATTGCATCTTCAAAAAAAGAACTTTCTGCTTTCATTGACAGAATCAATTTCATTTGTGAGGATGTAAGCAAGTATCTCCAAAACATCAAGAAAAAATATGATGTAATAACAGAAGCATGGACAATACACAACTTCAAGTGGGAAGACAAGAATACAATATTCAAACAAATACATGAAGCACTGGCAGAAGGCGGAACGTTCATCATGATGGACAAACTGTATCCTGATAATCCAGACCAACAAGAAGAACTCCTGACCACACAATTAAGACGATACGAGTATCTTGACGTGGAACTTAGAAAGGAAATCACAGACCACGAACTGCAAGATTATCGTGAAGAATTCAAAATGGAAGAAACGCAAACCATTGACATTCTGAAAGAAATAGGATTCAAAAACATAAGAATAGTGGATCGCTCCGACCGGGATGTTGTTCTGATAGCGTCAAAATAAAACTAACCCCTGAAGAACTCTTCAGTGCCGCGGGCGTCGATTGCTGCCGAGATTCTTTTTGTTGCTGAGATGTACGCAGCAGTGCGCATGCTCGTCTTGTACTTTTCCTTTTCATCCCAGATTGCGTTGAACGCTTCTGACATTCGTTTTTTCAGCTTTTCATCAACCTGTTCCGCAGTCCAGTACTCTCCCAAACGGTTCTGAACCCATTCAAAATAAGAAACAGTAACTCCTCCCGCATTGGCCAGGATGTCTGGAATAACCAGAATGCCTTTCTTGTCAAATATGGCATCAGCTTCTGGAGTTGTGGGACCATTGGCCAGCTCAAGAATTACTTTTGCTTTTATCTTCGAAGCGTTCTTTGCAGTCAATTGCCCTTCAAGCGCTGCTGGAACAAGAACGTCACATTCCGTTTCCAATAATTCTTCATTCGTAATCTTCGAACCAGAATCAGAAACGCTTCCTTTAAAGTAAGCATCATCAATCATGCCTTTCTTTTCTTTATGTTCCATTACTAATTCAGGATCCAATGCCTTTCCAGTAATTCCCCCTTTGGAATCTGAAACAGCAACGATATGATGGCCAGCATCATGCAAGTACTTTGCAATGTTGTATCCTGCATTACCAAAACCTTGAACGGCAACACGTAATGGTGCTTTCATGCCAAGTTTAGCTATAACGTCATTCAGCACAAAGAACCCTCCTCTTGCAGTGGCAGTGTCCCTTCCCAAACTGCCTCCAAGAGCCAAAGGCTTACCAGTAAATACAGCAGGAACATGTTTTCTTGCAATTGAAGAGTATTCATCAGCCATCCAACCCATAATCATTGGAGTAGTGTAAACGTCAGGAGCAGGAATATCTCTTTCAGGACCAAGAATGTCATAAAATGCTTTAACGTAACCTCGTGAAAGTCTTTCAAGCTCGTGCTTGCTCAACTTCTTTGGATCAACTATTACTCCCCCTTTTCCCCCGCCGAGAGGCAATCCAGTTACAGCACATTTGAAAGTCATCCAGAAGCTCAGAGAAACAACCTCGTCCTTTGAAACGTTGGGATGAAACCTTATGCCTCCTTTTGTAGGACCCAAAGCATTGTTGTACCTTGACCTGAATGCAGTAAATATCTTCAAAGAGCCATCATCCATGTGCACAGGAATTGCCGCTTCTAGAACTTCAATAGGCTGAGAAAGCACGAGTTTGGCTTCTGGGCTAATGGATATATGAGTCAATGCTGCGTTAAACTGGCTTTGTGCGTCTTCGAATAATCCCATGAAAATAGTAAGTGAAGGCCATTCTTAAGGTATTCGGTAGAGTGCAGAATAAGAAAGAGAGACGCATAACCGAAGGCGTACCCATTCGTTTATCACTCCAGAGTGAGTAAATAATCGAAATCTTTATATATTGCGAGACATTCGTCTGAGGGTGGGAGGTACCATGAAAATTAGCACCATATTCATCTTGCTTATCGTTCTCGCACTCATTCCCGTTGTAAACGCGGAAACGTGCAAAATCAGCACAGGCCACGGTCTGCTTTTGGATACGGACTGCGACAGAGTACCTGATACAACAGACAACTGCCCAATCATATTCAACCCATCACAGGAAGACATGAACAGGAATGGTCTTGGGGACATGTGCGACGTAATAATCTCAGACGTTGAACTAAGCACAGACACATCAAGACCAGGACAAGCCCTGGATGTGTTTGTTCAAATGCGAAACAACCTCCCATTGCAAGTTACTGACATCAAACTCACTGCAGACATTCCAAGATTAGAGGCACAAGCAGAAACATTGGTAGCACCCATACCTCCCGGAGCAATTCAGGAGACGGATGAACGCGCTCACGTAAAAATAAGGATTCCATCAGACGCAAAAGAAGGCACATATGACATGGTCCTCACTACAACTTTCAACGTGAATTCCATGAAAGCCAGCAACACAGTAAGAGTACCTGTTCAAGTTGAAGGAGATTCCATTAACGAGAATGAAGGCACGAACATTGACGCTTACGAAATACAAGACATAACCAGAGGAAGAGGCGCAATCTACCCAATAAGCATAACAAACGAAGAATCAAACGCCAAATCGTACGTACTTAGGGTTGAAGGTGTTGATTTCGGCACTTGGAGAATCGACCCAAACACCGTGCTTGTTATCGAACCAGGAATGACAAAACAAGCATTCCTTTACGTTTCAGCTGATGACAAAGCACAGGATGGACAGTATGGTTTTACCTTGACAATTACATCCGATGGTGAAATGCAGAAAATTCAGCTCAGGGCAAACGTTGTTAAGGAGCCAACCAAAAATGGAAACCCACTAACTGTGCTTCTTGTAATAATCGCATTGCTTGCAATTGCAGGCATAATACTGGCAGTATCGAAGAGCATGCAAAGGAGGCCTAGATTCTAAGATGAACCGCGCAATACTCTCAATAATTCTTTTGCTAATTGCATTACCACTGGTGAGCGCAAGCTACACCGTAACAATACACAAACACGACTTCTCACTCACACCTTTGGATAACAGTGATTACTCATATTTATGCTCTTGCGCGCCAAGAGTAGAGCAATACGAAGTAAAGAACTTTGGAGAGTTCACTGCAAAGTTCAACGCATGGACGGATAACTCAAGAGAGTACATAAAGCTGTCAGAATATGAGTTCACTCTCGAACCAAATGAGACAAAACTACTCTTCGTTTACTTGGAAACTCCATGTAAGGATGACCAAACACAATATACATTACTAGTTGAAAGCGAATTCGGCAGGAAGGAATTCGTGCAGAGGGATCTTACTGTAAAGCAATGTCAGAACATTAAAGTGTATGATACTTCTGTTGCTCCAGCAGACCCCTGCCAGGTAATGCACTTCCCCCTTATCGTTGAAAACATAGGTGGATTCACCGAACAATACACTCTTAGTTTTGACAAATACAACCAATACGTAGACGCCTCAGAATACCAATTCGACCTTGATGCGGGAGAGCAGAAACAGCTTGAAATATACGCCAAACTATCCTGTGATATTTCAGGAGACATTGCACTACCATTCAGAATCCAGGCAAAGACAAACAATCTTGTTGAAAGGTTCAGCGTTACCCTCCCAATTAAGAAGTCATATTTCTACTCACTTGATGCTCCTGAAGAAGCAAATGTGTGTGCAGAAGTAACTCAAACAGTTCCAATTACTGTTGAGAACAGAATGCCTTTCGCAAACCCTGTAACTCTTGATTTCACAGGACCTGGATTCGCGCATCTGAAAGACAAATACTTGGAAATGCAGAAGAACACGACACAGAGTACAGAGATTACAATCAAAGCAGACAAGACTAGTGTTGGACAACACACACTAAGAATCGATTCAACAAGCGAGAATGGCGGAATAACAAAGACCAGCACTACCTCGTTGAACGTTCGTAATTGTTATGACTTTACGTCTGAAGTATTTGCATTTGAAAGTCCCACCATGTGTGGAGAGCATAACTACACGCTCAACCTAAGAAACAGAGGAACCGAACAAGTAACTCTGGATTTGGCACATCAGGGCGCAGACTTCCTGGAATACAATCCAACAGTAAATTTGCAGCCTGGCGAGAACAAAAACATCGAAATCAAGGCAAACGTTCCTTGCGTGGACGAAAATTATACGATAATTTTCACCCTGCAGGATGCAGACCACGATGAAGTAAGTCCGATTACCACGAAAATCAAGCTTGAAGGACTGAGTCGAGAATCAGCGTATGGCATAGACGTTTTGGATAAGAACGTCATCTGGTACTATGATACTGAGTTAGTACCTGTAATCATCAAGAACACAGGAATTAGAGGAGGACAATACCAGCTCAAGCTTGATTCTGACCTTGTTGGAATCAACATAACGGGCGTGCACCTTCTACCTGGCGAAGAGAAGGTAATATACCTATTGCCACGCATAGGAGTTGAAGAGTTCGAAGCAGGAAGATACGTTAACACAATCCAAGTAACACAAGTCGATGAAAACATCAAGTTCGGAAGAGATATTGAAGTAAAGCTTGAACACAGAAACCCATTCGAGAAATGGCTGAATGGCGCGGTTTTCAGGCAGAACTACGTCTCGTTGGGTGGTTGCGGAATAGCAGGAATAATACTGCTTCTCGTAATTGGTGCGGGAGTGGTTGTTGAAGGACTTTTCCTTAAGAGAAAATTCAAACTAAGCAGGAAGAAGATAAAAGACAAGGCAACGCTATATGTCTTCATGGGCGTGATGGCTGCTGGCTTCATCGTTCTGATAGTATTAATGGCTACTTATCCTGCACCTGACACGAGTGCATGGTATGAAGGACCTTTGAACAGTTCAGTTCCATTGGAACATGTCTGGGCAGAAAACCACAACTACCAGATAAACCTGTCACAGTACTTCACGGACCCTGACAACGATACTTTGCACTACACCAGTTCACAGCCAAGCGATGTACAAGTACACATCCAGGGCAACATCGCAACATTGAAACCATTGCATGGCTTTAGTGGAGAGAACAGGATTGTATTCACAGCTTACGACGACCAGGGTGGAAAGACGAACTCTGACCTGATGACTCTGCGTGTTGTGAAGAAGAAGCCAGTAACATGGACAGAACACTGGAACGTTTATTGTACACAGGTAAACATGGTCTTGATTGCAATCATATTCTTGCTGGGCGCTTTGATTCTATTCACGTACAAGCGCCAGAAGGACGAAATCCACGCGAAGCAGGTGGCAGCGAGGCGAAGGTAAGAACATGGGAGTCGAGGACCATGGAACTGGAAAAGCAGTATACAACCAAGCACCCGCTCTTATCTATGCAGTAACCCATTTTTCCCCCGAGGGCACCGAAAGGCCAGGCGAGGCGAACTTCAGGATGCGCGTACCGGAATCCAAGGAGCCCTATGTTTCAGGAACAAATGACGGAACAATCGCCGAACGCATTACCATCTATGAACTTCAGCATCATGAAAGAAATCCGCCATGGGTATTTGCAGACCAAACCGCCATTGACACAGCAGAAGGTACTTCTGGACTGGGAAGATCCTGCACCCCTAACGAAATGGACAGAATACTTAAGGTGCGCAGGGCGTTCTTGAAAATCGCACGTGACCGTGCAGCCAGAGAACAGACGACTATTGATGAACTGCTGGAGTATAGAGGCATAAGAGGCGGAGGGGCGGTGAGAGAATGACCAAAGAAGAATACACCGCAGTACAAACGTCTAGGTTCAGAATGTACGGGCTCGTTCTCCACGGGACAAGCAGACCAGTGATGAGATCAGTCGCAATTGAAAAACCAAAAGTGTCTGGAGAGACGAAAGGAATAGTTGTAGTCGCCACCGATTTTTCCGACCTCGGAGAAGCAGTGGCGGCAATGGACACCGGTGAAGTTGAGCGTGGCAACGGGACTGATTATGCGGCCGACAACACCCTGGATGGAACTAGAATCACGAATGTTCTTTCTGTCCACTCCCGATATTCGCTGAGCGACCTCACTGTTCAACAAGCAGAAGCATTCGAAGATGCATACAGCTTTGCCAAGACTGAAAAGTCGCTTGCACCTAAAAAGCCAGGCGTATATGTCCCTGCGGAACTCAGAAACTCAACGCCATAAAGCCCAGTATCAAGATGACAGAATACAGGCCAACAGTACTTGTCCTTGAAGATGAACTGAACTTGCTTAATCTCTACGGCATTCTGCTTGAAAGGAACGGGCACATCCCTTTCCTCACAGACAATACTGATGGTGCTCTTGAAGTGCTAAACGAAGCAACGATTGACTTGGCAGTTTTGGATGGGAGCTGCCCGGGATCGCTGGACACCCAACAACTTCTTGATAAACTAAGAAAAATGAATATCCAGTCTGTGGTAGTCAGCGGACACAACATTGACTGGGACACTGGAGGAGGACGCTGGAAGGCAGACGCGTTCCTGCGGAAACCTGTTGAGCCAGGAGAACTTCTCGAGACTCTCGCACGATTTCATGCCACGCAACCTTTAAAAGCCAGCCCCGGCTCACAACATGACAAGGGGACGTAGTATAACCTGGCTAGAATAACTGGCTCCAGATATTGGAGCGCTGAGCCCTCGGGCGATGACGACCAATAGGCTAAACCAGTGGATTTGGGTTCGAATCCCAACGTCCCCACCTTAGCTTTCTTCACCGAAACCCATATAAACGAGGTTTCGCAAGCTGTGATTATGGCGAGGGATTCAAGAGCATTCAACAGAGATATGGGCTCGTATATTCGTACGAGACGAAGAAGGGATATTTCTAACCAATTCAAGGCAGGACCAGTACAAGTGGACGAGCCCAAAAGAGAAGGTCAGGGCTTTCTTTCCTTGATTGGAATGGGACAGAGGAAGGAAGCAGTTATCAGAGAAGACCCTGACGACCTTACTCCAGAGGAAAAAACGAAGTTTGCATCTATGAAATCTTCGGGATTCTCGAGAACGCCAGCTGAAGACGAAGAAATAGATGACATGTACCGTAAGATGCCCCGAATAGGATTCTTTGATAAATTGGGTGAGATGTTCAGAACAAAGGATGAAGAAATCCCTGTTGTTGAGATTCCTCAGCAGGAAGTGGATGAAGACCTCAAAGTTCTACTAAAGCAGATGCTTGTCTGGCTCGACCAATTGAGCCCTGCGAAGAAGCGCATGTTCAAAGCCAGCGAAGACTTCAAGCTCTACAAGAAAGTGCTTGAGAAGTATGAGTTGGTTAAGAAGTAGAAGGCCACACCATGACCATAGAGCGCAAACCTTTGGATATTGGTCAGAAAGTGTGGATTGGGGTAGGGATTCTGGCAGTAATTCTCGCAACAGTTTTGTTCTACACGGAAACGGTCAATGCAGGGGGAATATACGCTGCTTACATACTTGCGGCGTTCTTGGTCACCTATTCGATCTTCAACCAGTATACACACCCCCTTTGGATAAAGATCCTAATGTCTGTGTTGATATCCATACCTGCAGGCTTCTTTCTGGCTCTGGCATTGGCGTTGCCGTATGCACTCATGCACATGAGTTA
This sequence comes from Candidatus Woesearchaeota archaeon, assembly GCA_043818175.1. Taxonomy (GTDB): domain Archaea; phylum Nanobdellota; class Nanobdellia; order Woesearchaeales; family JBDRGA01; genus JBDRGA01. The sequence goes on from JBDRGA010000010.1 coordinate 12,933, forward strand.
GAAAAGTCTACTTACTGCTCATTATCTCAACCAAATCCCCATAATTAAGCACGTGGTCCTTTCCAACAGGCATTCTTTTCGGCTATGCAAATTACAAGAACTCACAAAAAGTAATACTTTATATACTTGTAATACTTTCTTGTTTTCATGCAAGTGAGCATCAAGTATGTGGAAGAAGACGTATTCAGGGAATTCAAAGCACAATCAGTTAAGGAAGGGCTGAAAGTAGGGGGAGCTCTGACACTCGCAATGAAATCTTGGCTTGAAACAAAGAAGAAAAAACCAGCCATGAACATACTAGACTACAATGCAACATCTTGGGGTAAAGGAACAGAAAGAACAAGCGAGGAGATAGATAAGATTCTATACTGAAATGGCAATCTTCGTTGATTCAAGTGTGCTATGTGCGTTTGCAAATAAGGACGATATACATCATGCGCGAAGCAAAGAAATTATGAAAGACGTCGCAGAAGGCAAATACGGCCAGCCAATCATAACAGATTATATTTTTGACGAGACAATGTCAGTAATCATGAGAAAGAAGGACCACGAAACAGCAACAGGATTTGGAACGCATCTCCTTAATTCACAACTGGCAATGTCAATCATGGACGGCGCACTGTTTGTAAAATCATGGAGTATCTTCCAAAAAGAGGCATTGAGCTTCACTGATTGTTCCATTGTGGCGTTCATGCAAGTATTCAAAGTCAATAAGCTAGCAACGTTCGACAAAGGATTCAAGCAGTTCAACTGGATTAAGATTGTTGACTGACAATGGCTCACTTACTACTCATTATCTCAATAACATCGCCATAATTCAACACGTGATCCTTGCCAACGGGCATTCTCTTCCTAACATCCATTGCCTTGACGAAGTTCTTGCCGAAGTCGGTATGTAGTTTGTATGCGAAATCCAATGCTGTTGTTCCCGGCTTCATCAAGAAGCAGTCGGGCAAGATGTTCCCGTACTGGTCTGCCAGCTTGTTCATACCACCAGGAAACACTGGGAAGAACTTAAGCACGTCAAATGTAACTGTTTCGAGCACTTTCTGAACGCCCGTGCTTCCAAAGGGCTCTAGAATGCTCGTCTTGAGGAAGTTCAGTGCAGCAAGTTGCTTCTCTGACATTTCTTTCTTCGGCTCGAATGAAGAACTCCCAGGAACGTAATCAATGAACTCATGCTTTGATGCTTCCTTTAATGCTAATTCTGCCTCAGCACTGCAAGGCACAATAATATAATCAGGAAATTCTTTCTTCAAACGTTCGAAGTTATCCTTTGCACCTGGAATGTCCACCTTGTTTGCTGCAATAATCATTGGCTTTGTCGCCCGTCGTAAAGCAGAAGCAAAACTCATGAGATCTTCATCGGTCCAGGAAGCCAGTTGCTTTTCAAACAAACCACTCTTCCTGACTAACTCCTTAATCATGTTCTCATCAGCACCAAGACCAGAGAACTGCTTAGCTATTGCTCTAATTGGCTCTTTATGCTCCATTTGAATCTGCTTTGCAAAACGCTCCCAAGGTTTCTTTAGAATATCCAAGTACCAGAAATCAAGCTCTTCTTCAAGGAACCTAACGTCGTTTACGGGGTCATAACTCAGTGGCTCTACGGGCTCTCCTTTCTCATTCACTGACCCCGAAACGTCCACAACATGAATCAAGGCGTCTGCCTGATTAAGATCGTTGAGGAACTCCTTACCCATGCCTTCTCCCTTATGTGCTCCAGGTACTAAACCTGCAACGTCAATTAGATCAACTGGAACGAATCTCTTGCCCTTCATGCAGAACCCAGTCCTTGGATTGCACTGCACCTTGAAGAACGTGTCAACGCAGTCAACTCGAACAAAACCAACAGCGTGATTTGGCTTGATGGTCGTAAAGGGATAATTTGCTATATCAACCTCTGCCAGCGTGGCTGCCTTGAAGAACGTGCTCTTGCCGCATGATGGTTTTCCTACTATACCTATGAGCATGGTTCAGCAATCCTCGAGTAGTATTTAAAGGTTCAGGGCGTGGCACTGGTGTATATCTGGTTGAAGAATTCCTTGTATTCCTGTGCTGTTTTCCTGCTGTGAATAATGGTGGCAGTTGCTGGCTCTTCCCAACTATGCAGCACGAGAACATCACCTAGAATTATTACTCCTTGGGGAAATCTGAATTTGGTAAAACGGTTATTTATCATTCGCAATATTCTTGCAGGGTATGCATTCTCAATTTCCGTGCGATATTCTTCATACGATAACACTTTCATCTGAAATTTCTTTGCCTGCCTCTTCAGCGCATAATTTGCCATGAATGTAGATACCTGCTGGTCTTTATGCTCGTGTCCAACAGAAAAAGCAAAGTATTCTTCGCCCGGTTTTGCTTCGTTCAGGAGTTTGTTGAGAATGCTGAATATTGCTTTTTTTCCTTCAACGTACTCTACTTTGGATTGTTTGTTCGTGAATTCCTGCTTCTTCTTCAGCTCTTCAAGTATTGATTCAAAACGGGTCTTTCTATCATTAAATGTGTTCAATAAGTTCTCAGGGGCTGCTGCCTGGAAATGTTTTGCCCGTCCTTTGACTATGTACGACACCATTCCTTTGTCAGCGAGACGCCTCAGAACTTCGTAGATTTTTGAAGAGGGAATTCCTGTATGTTCAGTTATGGGCGTTATCGTGCTAGGTCCGAGTTCGAGCAATGCAAGGTATGCCTGGGCTTCTCTTTGTGAAAATCCTAGGTCCTCAATGACTTCAATGTTCATATTAACTCCCTTTGGGGGTAGATAACTTATATAAGGATATATTACCACTTAGTAGTAATGATATTTGAACGATGTGGACAAAAAATGAAAACAACAACGATTTTGAGCATAATTACACTTATGATAGTACTTGCAGCATGTACGAATCAGGCACCCGCAAGTGCGCCAGAAACAAATAATTCAGTACAACTAAAAGAGGCGTGCATTCGCGTTACCGCTCCATTGAGTGGACCTTACGCTTATTACGGCACACAAGTGCAGAAAGGACTGGATCTTGCATTTGAAGCAGAACAAGAAACGCTTTCAGAACAAGGCATGACCCTGAATTTGATGTTTGATGACAACACAGGAAATAAGGCACAGGCAGTTACGTCATTCACAAAATTCGTGGCAGAGTGCGACCCCACAATCATCATTTCAACAAACACGCCATTGAGCCAGCCATTAATCCCTCTGGCAGAAGAAAACAAGGTTAACCTTCTTGCACTAGTAACTGGAGCAAAGGACTTTGCAGTTGGAAATGATTACGTTTTCCGCGATGCGATAATGTCATACCAAGAAGGCACCGCACTTGGAAAATACATGCAAAGCAAACAGATAAACAAAGTAGCAACACTGGTTGTCAACGACGATTATGGATTGAGTGCTGCAGACGGCGTGAAAGAGATAATGAAGGACAACGTAGTACAGATGGAAAAATTCGAGAATGCCGCTTTAGATATGAGAACTGAAATTCTCAAGATTAAGGCATCAGGTGCAGAAGCTGTTGTTATCGCAGGAAGGGAAAAGAACATACTTCTTGGAGTTCACCAACTACTCGAAAACGGGTTCAGTCAAGAACAGATATTCACCATTGACAGTTTCGAATCGCCAACTGTTCTGAATGAACTTGGAGAACTTGCCAATGGAATAACGTTCACGACTGTTTACGTGGACCCTGAAAATCCTCAGTCAAAGGCATTCCAGAATAACTTCAAGGCAAAGTATGGCGAGGAGCCGGGCATTTATGCCATCGATGCTTACGCTGCAGGTCAGTACATAGTGCAAAGCATGGTAGACTGTGGAACAAGTGCAGAGGAAGTGAATTCGTGCCTCAAAACAAAGGAGTTCAACACAATAAAGGGAACTCTTGGCTTTGACGAAAAGCACGACGCCACAATCTCCATAGGAATTTACAAAATGGAGAATGGAAGCAAGATGCTAATTTCCAGAGGGTGAACTTTTTTTACTTTTTTGAATATAAAACAAACAATTAAGTATAAGTATTACTTTATTACTTTCATGGATTCTGTGAAAACAATAAAAGGCGTTGACGAGGAAGCATGGGCCGAGTTCAAGGGCTTCGCCAAAAATGCAGGAATACCAATGGGAAAATTCTTCGGAAAACTCGTGGAAAGCCATAAGAAAGAATCTGAAACAACAGCATGGGAGGAGATATTGAACAAGAAACCATCACTGACTGAAGAAGAAGCAGAGCTGGCAATGAAACGGATAAAGGAGTTCAGGAAAGACCCAGGCTGGAGAAAGTCATGATAGCCCTTGACTCCTCAATCCTCGTTGATCTGGACAGGGGAAACAGGAACACCCAGACTAAATTAAGGGAGATTCTAAGGACGCTCGAAGGGGCTCCCGCGCTGCCATTCATATCGTATGCAGAGTTCGTCTACGGTACTCTTGGACGTGCAAAACAAACCAGTCTACAACTGGACAAGCTGATATTCCTGACACCCACGAGAAGGACTGCAGAGATCGTAGCAAAACTGAAACTGGAACAGGAAACGAAAGGAAAACCCCTCCCCCTTGCAGACATAATGATAGCAGCCCAGGCAAGAGAGCACAACCTCACTCTGGTGACGAAGGACTCTGATTTCCTCGGCATTGAGGGAATAAAGGTCAAAATCATCACTTAGACCAACAAACTTATCTACTTGAACATATATTCTGGGCCCATGAAAGTGTTCGTAATCACTTCAATCATCGGACAAGACCCAATTAAGGCAGCAGCAATATTGGGAAGAGCATGTTCTGGACTCACACACGCAGGCCATACCCCTACACACAATCTTTCTGAGATTCAGTTCTTACAAGAAACGGCGCCGGGAGAAGCAGATGTTCTTCGAAAAGCTTACCTAGGAATTGACCAGAGCGAAGCAGTGCTTCTTGTAATGCAACCAGACACGAGTAATGATGATGCTCTGGCGGCATTCGGGTATGCCTGGGGCAAAGGAAAGACGTTGATGGTGGCGTATCCAGCAGGACATTTCACGCCAGTAGCTAAATTAGCTTCTGTTGCAATACAGTACACAGACCTTGACGATTTGGGCGTTAAGGTTGCGGGACTTCACCGCTGAAGATTCCCTTAAAAATATTTAAACTGAACGTAAGGTTCTTAAGCCACTTCGGATTCCATTCTCTTGAGAATGGGAAAAAAAACAGACAGCGGGGAAATATCTGACGTTACAGCACGTGAACAAATTATTGCAAAGCTGGCAAACAGGCCATGCATATTGGTTGTGGCTGATGCAGGTCTTGACATTACAATTGTGGAGGCAATTATGGGTCCAGACCCATTCAGATATGACATCAGGACATTGCAGGCAGAATATGCGCGCACAGAAGACAAGCAACCAGCAGGATTGGCAGAAGGCGAGCTCATCCAAAGATTGCTAGAAAATGACCCGAGAGCTTATGACGTGATACTAGTTGATCTGCTTTGCAGCGACCTGATTCCTGAAATAAGGCGTGCGGGATTCAAACGTCCGATTATTGGAATCAACTCATTTAATGACAATCTCCCACATAAAATGACATCTTCAGAAGGCCTTCCTACATATTTCAAAGACAAGCGCTCAGAGACGTGGTGGATGGGAACTCCTATTGAAGGCGCAGACACGACAATAGCATATTCTGGAGGACTCAGAACGAATCTGCACGAAGCCCTCGACACGGTGCTGGACATACGAAGACCCTGAGCTTTCAAATATAACAAATTCTTTATATAACCAAGAATCACATTGCACCAATGAATATTCTCAATCGCAATGACATCAAGCCAATCAGTGATGCCTGCGGAAAGCTTCAGGAGATGTACAATTCTGACAACCTGAGCATTTCTTATTCAATAATTACAGATGCTAGCAAACCTCACAAGCACCTGAAAATGGAAGAAGTGTATTACATCGTGAAAGGCAAGGCGAAGTTGAAAGTGGGAAACGAGATTCTGCCAATTAAAGCAGGCGACGTGTTCTCAATTCCGAAGAACAGGTACCACAATATCCAGAACGTTGAAGAAACTGTGGAGATTGTGGTGGTAACACATCCCAGATACGACACTGACGACCTCATCTATTGACCTGCCTACTTAAGCCCGTATCAAAGAAACACAGCAACCTATTTAAACGAAATCCCAATTCTCGACGCTATAGGGCTGTGGTCTAGCGGCTATGCTCAGGCACCGCAGATGATGCCGCCTTCACATGGCGGAGATCCCCGGTTCGAATCCGGGCAGCCCTACTCGTGTTTCTAAAAATAGGATGCGAAGCGTTAATCTGCAATGCAGAAACTATCTTTAAATACTCTTGCGCACTACACCAAGCATGACCTCAGGATACCAGGTTGACAATGGCACAATAGTCATAAATAGAGAATTGAACGACCTTGACCTGTTCGTCCGGGAGTTCCTAGATGTCCTCAAGAAGCATTCAAAATACCTTATCGTAAGTGGCTACATTAGCATTTCAACAGGAAGAGTACGGGGAACAGAGGACGTGGATATTCTGATTCCATTGCAGACAAAAGAAGAATTCGAAAAGCTGTTTGATGACCTGACCAAGGCAGGTTTCTGGTGCTACCAGACTGACTCAAAAGGAGAAGCGTACAATCATTTCAGAGGGCTTAGCAGCATCCGTTTTGCCAAAAAAGACCAGATGTTTCCAAATATAGAAGCTATCCCTGTGACTGAAATGAAGCATGCCCAATGGTTCGAACTCGGCCATCCCCAGAAGTACAAGGTCAAGGATTTCGAGTTTCTCGGAAGCCCGCTGGAATTTGAGATAACCTATAAAGAGCAACGACTCAAAGGCCAGAAAGATTTGGAAGATGCCAGACACTTGAGAACGATGTTCAAAAGCATAATCGATGAAGAAAAACTGAAAACATTCAAGAAAATGTTCAGCACATGGCACGAATGAAAACACCCAAAACGCGCGAGGATTACGTGGAATACTACTCTGAGATTCTTGCACGAGACAATAAAGGCTTCGCCCAACACAGGATGATAATCAACTCGCAGATAAAATCAAGCAGAGAAGTGTTCTCTAATAAATTCAACGGGAAGGACTTTAAGGAACAGGCAAGAAGATACCTGAGAGAACTGCAAGAAAAGCAAGGATAACCTGCGCGCGCACTCAACAATTCCAAATCTTTTCGAATCCAGGCAGCCCCATTTCTAAACAAGAAGAGTCTTAAAAATCTCCGGCAGTTTAACCACCAGTGCTCTTCGTGAAGTCACGCACGGAAAGCACTTCAAGTCCTGAGCCGATAAAATCTTTGACATTTTCTGTGACGATTGCTTTCAATCCGTTCTCTCGCAAGGTCTGTACAATTAGCAAATCCCAGAAATGTCCTTGAACCCCAAGAGCATTTGATACTGTCTTGCCTGTGTAGTCCAAAACTGTCCAGTTTCTGCTTCTCAGAATTGAGTCTATGATACGCCGCGCTTCATCCGAAGAGAAAGGATTCTTCACTTTTCTTGTGATGACATCTGAGAACTCCGCCAGAATCTGGTTGGTGACTGCACCTTGTTGCTTTCCAGTCATAATACCCTCAACTAGTTGAGCGCATTGGGAATGCTTCAATGAAGTAATATCAAATGCGTAGACTAGGATGTTCGTGTCAATGGCGATCATGAAGCTCTCCCCTTTCCTTGTAGCCCTTCCATCCAAGATCCCTGCCCTCACGCAGAAGTTGCATGGTGAATTCCAAGTTCTCGTGCTGCGCTGTCCATTGGCTTAATGCCTCAGCGTATGCCCTACCAAGAGCACCTTTCCTCTTACCGAAGACCGCGAAAGCTCGTTCACGAAACCTCGCCTCGACATCATCATCAACGTTCACAGTAATTGTTGCCACGACAAACATTTACATCTTTAACAATATAAATGTTTTGGTGATGGCTTCTATTTGTGGTATTACGTTTTGATTCATATGCCATTCTGCTTAGAACTTGAAAGACTTCCAGAATCGACTGGACAGCGCCAAACGTTTATAAATCAGCCACGAGTCACTGACGTTAACGCGGGTGTGCCGGAGTGGTCAAATCAACTTGGACTGGTACGCGGACAACAGCCGTTTAATTCGTGGAGAAATTTTTCCTTGAATCTGAATTCCAACAAATGCTGAATTGGATAACGAAATATCGTGGTCACACATTAGTTCTGGAACCTCTTTCTTTGCTAAAGAGCCAATCGCATGGAATCTTGCTTTCTTTATTCCAATTCTCAGCTTCGAACGTTGCTCAGACACAAGCTTAAGCAACACTTTCTTCTTTGGATAGGTGTCAATGTAGTGCTTGAGCTGCGCTTCGATTCTCCAGAAATCAAGGCGTCTCCTGACCTTGCCTTGAAAAGGTACACATAAGTATTTCCTGATTACACGTTCCGTTTCTGAATCGTGATGCCATACTTTCCTGAAGTAGTCCTTGTCTTGTTCGTACCAGTATTCCATCACTGCTCGATAGCACGAATAAGAAAGCGAGGTCTTGTAATATTCCAACTCCTTGAGAAGACTCAGACGAAAGACAAGATTGTAAGGAAAACCATAGGCGGTCGCGTAAACAAATCCAACACTGAAGTATATTGATGGGCCAATGCCAAGCAAAGCATCCATATATGCTGTCTTTCCACCTGCTCTAGGGACCTTAATTTTTCCACTTTTGAGTATATTTACAAATGATTTCTCACTGTCAACTGCATGAACAAGAACCGGCTCTCCGAACCGTTTCATGAACGGCTTCATTAAAGCTTCGCGCTGATGGAATCGTTCAGATATGCTAGATTCCTTCGCGAAAGCAGAATGCATGCTATTTTAGTTCTACAAAGACCTAATAAATGTTCTCTCTGAGAAAAAGCATTATAAAGCTCGACGTGACCCTCATCCAACATGCGGGTGTGCCGGAGTGGTCAATCCCGACGGGGCGTCGTGAAGCGTCGCCTCCGGCGACCAAACGGGCACGGTTCAGGGCCGTGTAGCTTAGTGCTTACGCAGGTTCGAACCCTGCCACCCGCACTTTCTTCTAAAATCACGTCCATGCTCTTGCAGGTTTGGCGTTTGCTGGTTTCAAGTCAGAAAGATGACTGTACGACTTTGCCAAAGTGCCAAGAATAATATCGGAAAGGCCTGATGCGATATGATAATAGTAATCGAAGAATGATATGATTGCAGACATGGTTCCAACGCGCACAATAAACATTCCGAAGTCATGTGGAATTGATTCGCCCAGTAAGACCGCACCAGCTGTTGAACCAGCAACACGTATAAGCCCGTTAACAATGCTAGGGGATACTAGTTCTCCAGGCTTCTTCCTGGTACGCATCTTCTCTATTTCTGCGATTGACTTTTCAACCGATGAAACAAATTTCTTAGTATCGTGAAGAGTGTGCCTTGTTTTCACTGCAGCTTCCATTTTCTTAGCATAAAATCTTAAGTGATCGATGTAATCTACGAAAATCTTGGGGTCATTATGTTCAATGACCTGCGCCTCAAGCGCAAGCATATCTTCCTCGAGAGGAAGCATCTCCCACCATTTGGAAATCATTTCGCGCAGTTCATGATGTAATGCGTCGTTTTCTCCCTTGCCTTGGTCGGTTAAATAGTCGTTTGGAATTCTGTTCTCGAGTTCTACCAGCGCTTTTGAGGCCGCGTCTTTGAGAATGGACATAACTCTTCGTTCGGCCTTGTTTACTGATTTCAAACGACGAAGGATGTCTGCTTCGGTTTCAACAGTATCCTTCCTTTGTCTAAACAGCGACCTTAAACTGCCCGCTTTCAATTTGGCAAAATCGTGCAGAATGTTCATACGCTTGGAATATATTCTGGTAAGCAGACGTGCAGAACGGTCGGCATTCTTGAATAGAACTTCAGAATCAGCCACACCATTCAGGAATACCCCCCATTATTAAAAGTTCCGCAAAAGCATCAAGCGATGGTTTCTCTCGCCTGGGACCAAAGAATTTCGAACAGAATGCCAAACGCTTTGTTTACTTCAGAGTTTTGTATTATTACTCCAACTACATCCCCCTTCAGCGTGTAAAACGCGACTTTATTCGAGTAAACAAACAGCATTATTGGGTAATCTTTCAAAAAGTCAAGGTATCTTATCTTTGTGTACTTATAGTAATCAGACTGTTCCCTGTACTCTTCCTTGCTTGGCTCGAATATTATTCTTGCAGGAATCTTGCTTTCTATTCTTTTCCTTATAAAGTTGAATGGGACATGCTTGAGTTGCTCTCTTGAAAGGGCAATCGAACCAAAGTACCTGAGCTCCTCTGGATGAAGCAATAAATCGTTAAGAATTGCTGCAATGCCCTTTGAACCTTGAAAGACCTCTGCCTTGCTAACGTCAAAAGGCCCACCATACAATCCTTGCAAGTAAGGAAGCGCATCAAGAAGCATCTTCTTCTTCTCTTCCAGCATTAATGGAAGTTTCTCTGGCGGCGTTGGAAGGAATTGCTTCACACCACTTTCTACAATAGAAGAGCAAAGCCCCTTTTGAATAAGCTTGTCCAAGACGTTGTAAAGCGTTGTCCTGTTTATTTTCGTCTTTGCCGTGATTTGCTGAACCTTGGCGCGCTTGAACTGCAAAAGGAGTAAGTAGATCGCCATTTCGTCTTCCGAGCACCCCAATTCAGTAAGTGCTATTTCGTGAGCTTGCATTGTTGTCATATTCTGTCAACACTATTTTATATAGTTCTTTTGACACTACTTAGTAGAGGTGATTAAGATGAACAAACGACTCAAACAAGCAACCATCGGAGCACTACTTATCGGCATAGGTGCTGGAGCAGCAACAATACCAGCATATAAAGCAGGAAGGGATTCAGCAAAACCCCAAAGCGTAAGTATAACAAAAACAACCAGTCAAGACTACAAATTTCTGGAAAACGTTGTAGTGACAGATGCATCAGGAAGAATCACAGCAATACATGATTATGGCACAAGTGAAACAGTGCCAATCCATGAGAAACACCCAAAGGATGGATACCTGGTAATTGAGACATACAGGTCATGGGAATTAAGAGACAGCATGCAACGAAATAGTACGAACCAGTAAGCAACAGACTGTCTCGAACCACCCGTCCAAATTTCTTTTTTAAGAACTGCTTAATCAAAAGAATTAAGTAGATTCCTACACGTCCAACTGCATGAGACAGGTAACCCTCGTTCTACCAATACTCGGCGACACTATTTACCTCGCGATGAAGAAGCGTGGTTTTGGCGCGGGAAGGTGGAATGGTTTTGGGGGGAAGGTTCATGATGGGGAAACAATAATCGAAGCAACGTGCAGAGAAGCAGAAGAAGAAGGATTGAAGCTAAATAAGGAAGACCTGAAGCCCGCAGCAATAATCTCGTTCCACTTCCCAGACAAGCCAGATTATGACCAGCAGATGAACGTGTTTACCGTTTCAAAGTTATTGGCAGAACCCATTGAAACGGAAGAAATGAAACCTCAGGCTTTCAAGATTGAAGATGTTCCCTACGATGAAATGTGGTCAGCAGACCGTTACTGGATGAAGGAAGTGATTAATGGACAGTACACAGAAGCAAACGTTGTCTTCCACGGAGAAGGGTCTGGAGTGCGAGATATAACCTTCACGAAGCCACATAAGAAATCGTTCAGGGACGAGAGCAAATGATTATTCTTCCGGTTTCGCGATATTCCAAAGGAACTCAAAGTATGCCTTGAATCCTTTCACGACTTCTTTTGATTCTATTAGAATCGCGAAAGGCCTGTCAGTCATAAGGTGTATTCCAACAAAATCAGGACAGATTACCGTTGTTGCGGGGCTCACAGCAGGAAGGAGCCTTAGCTGAAATCCTAACTTCTTGTTTAGTTCGTGAGAGCCAAACTGTGTCGAAGCAATAATTCTCCCATTGCTTGCTGTATTGACTGCCTTGCCAACTAAATGAGGCGCGTGCTCCAGCATGAAGTCATAGAACTTTCCCGTACCTCCAAAACTGTCTGCTTCCGTCTGCGTGACCATTAATCGTCCGTACGCTTTCATGCCTTCAACACCTTCGAAGATACGAAATTGCATTTCATCTTCATTCTTGGGCGTTATTGCTTTCAGCTTAGGAATCAATTCTTTTATGAAATCCAGGTTCTGCTCTAAAGGGTTCATCAGATTAACAGGGTCTGAAGCGTAGAACGACCGTTTATTGTCAACGAGCGCATAATATGCCATGCCCTTATTTACTAGATTGTTTAGAACAGTGTACGTGAGACTCCGGTCAAGCCCTGCCTTCTTCGCCACCTCTCCAGCTGGAAGGCCAAGACATTGAATCAAGACTGAGTACACCTTTGCTTCATTGCCAGTAAGCCCTGCCTTCTTCAGATCAGAATCAAATCGCATTGTTGTTACATAGAATAACAACACCTTAATATAAAGGCATCGCCCACTCCAGAGAGATGAACGTTACACTCGTTGTTCTAGGTGCTTACCTTGTGTTGATGCTGGGGCTCGCGTTCTATTATTCAAGAAAAGAAACAATCACAGGTTACTTTCTGAACAACAGAAAGACAGGGCCATGGCTCATGACCCTGTCAAGCTTCTCCACAATTGTGGGAGCCGGAGCAGTGGTGGCGGTTGCAACAGAAACATACAGGTCTGGCATAAGCTTCGGAATCGCGCTTCCCATCAGCTTCATCGTAGGCGCCATCCTTCTTGCAATCGTAGCAAAGCCAATAAGGGAAATAGGCCAGAAGTACGGCGCGTACAGTATCGTTGATTTCTTCGAAAAAAGGTTTGACAGGAAGAATAAGATTCTGATGTTGGTCATTCAAATGCTGGCACTAATTGCATGGATAACAACGCAAGTGCTTGCAATTTCAGCCCTTGCAACGCTGACACTCGGAGTAAGCTATGGTGTCGCTTTACTTATAACAGCAGGAATCACCATAATCTACACTGCAATTGGTGGTTTAAGGATAGACATCATAACTGACTTTGTTCAATCCTGGATTATAATGATCGTTTTCGTTGCTACAAGCATATTTGCATACCTAAAACTGGGAAGCATCGGGCACCTCATTAATGCGCTTCCACCAGGACACCTTGACCCGTTTGCATATGGGGGAATCGCGTGGAGCGTAGGAATCATCTTTGTTGGAGGGTTAATCTATATCATAAACACGAGCCACTGGCAAAGAATATTCAGCGCAACAACATCGAAAGTTGCTAGAAGAAGCTTCATCTACTTAATTCCAATTATAGGAATATTTGGCCTGATAGTTCTGTTTGTATCACTTGCTGCAGTTGTACTCATCCCCGGAATAGACCCGAGCCAGGCAGCATTTGCAATCATGGACCACGTGCTTCCCTCTGCCTTTGTTGGAGTGGGTTATGCTGCATTACTGGCAGTTGCGATGTCTTCCGTTGATAGCTTGTTGGTTGGCGGTTCCACAATCATTTACAGAGAGATTCGTAGCAAGAAGAAAAAGAACGCAGTACTCCTTGCCAGAGGACTTACAGCCGCTTTCGGAGTTGCAAGCTTCCTTTTGGCTCTTGTAATGAAGGATATTGTTGTAGCCGCAATCCTTACGGGTTCCATCGCCGTTGTTCTGGCAGTACCCATCATAAGAACAGTTCTCTCGAAGAAATTCAGCGCCAACGCGAGCTTCTGGACGATGCTCGTATCACTTGCCATCTTGCTGGCAACGTATCCATTCTTCCCAAAGTTTGCGTTCCTTCCTGCCGGAATCATAAGCGCAATAATGGCATTCTCTTATGATCCATTGAGCAGATACTTTTCAAGAAAGCAGGCAGCGAACTAAAGAATTGCCTTCAACGCGTAATGTTCACCGCAGACGCCCAGACGTAATGTGCACGTAACAGTCTTTCCTTCAAGCTTCTTACCGACTGGCTCTGTCAGAAGACAGACTAACAAGAGAAAGGCGAGAGCGGTCTGGAACCAAAATTTACTCCTGCATGTAATCAACGACTATCGAGATGATCTTCCTTACTGTCTCATTGCAGTTCTTGAACGAAATATAATCAAGCGCCTCACTGCCTTTGATGCGGATGATGTCGCTGATGAGCGCGTGTATGAATGACTGAGTCGCGGCATCAACGCCATTGAAGTCCAGAATGACCCGTTCGCTCTTGTCGAGCGCAGGGAGTATCTTCTCTACGCGAATGCTTCGCGCCATGTCCTTGTTCTCGGCGAAAGCGCCTGCAAAGGGCAATATATGTATGGTTTTCATGTGAACCTCGCCATCCGATATCTTGCCTTCCTACGTTCCTTGACTGTATTGATATAAGTATCATGAATCATGTCCAGAAGAGTAGAGAACTCCTCTGTAGCATCGAGGGATATGTCCACACCCACCACAGTCCCCTGCCAAGAAGGCAACCCCTCATCTGCAGAATGACGATCCTTGAAAGGGTCCGCGAACAAACGCACTTTCCCTGAACTTGTCTTCAACAGCTTATACATCGCGTCGCCGCTGTATATCATGAAGAACTCGCGATTCACTTTTGCGATGGACTTGATGAAGAACAGTCCTGCGCCCGCATTGAACTCAGTACCTCCTTCCCTTGCAGTCGTTCCTGTTATGCCTGGCATGAGAGCAAGCCTGATCGCCTGCAGGTAAGTCGCCGCTTCATGCGCGTAGTTAATCGTCTTCTTTATTCCCACACCGGTGTCAGCGATGCCTATCCGTATTATGTTGCTTTTTTTATAGTACTGGGCGCAGACTATCGCGCCATGCTCCGAACCAGAATGCTCCAGCACATTCCTGATAAGCTCGCTTACGACGTAACGAATCGGCTCAGCGTGCTTCGGCGCCACGTGAAGCAGTGGAATCATTTCAGTGATGAACAAAGTGAGGCCATCCGAATCAGTAACCTGAGTCAGTGGTATGAACCTGCCGGCAGGCTCATGCTCCGTCACGCTGATTCCTGAAGGTATGTTCAAAAGTCTGAAAAGACCCATACGCTCGAGATAGTGCTTTGACTTCGCCTCGAGCTTCTCACAGGATACTCTCTTCGACCCAACTGTGAGACCCAGAGAAGCTACCATTGAAAGGACGACAGGATGCACTGAGATCCATTTCTTGTTGGCAGTGATTGCCAGCTCGTTAATGTGAGAATTATCATACGAGCGAAGGAAAGGATCTATGTTCCCAAGAAAAGCGCTGTTCGGAAGGTGCAACCTCACGCTACCGAGAATCCAGGTTTATTTATAAATATTGCGGATTCTTCCGGGAATCCTGGTAAATACCGCATCACCCCCAATTCCCGGTTTATAAACAATCTTTTTCCCACCCACAGATCAGGGTACAACGAAATCCAAAAGGGATTTCGTGTACGGGAAATACAAGAGCATTTCCTTGTATAAAACCCAAAAGCTAGCTACGCTCGCCAAACAAAAGAAACAGTTTCAAGCTTCTCCCTGAACTTCTCACCAGGAACAAGAACAACAGCAAGAATCATCCTAATTAAACTCCTTGCGCCTCCTTCGGGACATTAACTCAAGAAGGCCCACAATACCCCCAAGCACCACAAGCACTATCAATATAATCCATACGAAGGAAGGAATGCCTTTTGAAGGGGAAGGATCAGTGATTGACTCAAATTCTGTGTCATTCTGTTCAGGTTGAATTATTGAAGTATTGTCACTAATATTGAATTCAGGAACAGAAGCATTTGTCTCGTCCGTTTCATTATCAGAAATAAGCATTGGAACTGGTTCAGTGGGTCTATTGGCGCCTACTGCTAGATCATCAAGGTAAGGTAAAGATGTATTCATAGAAACACTGTCTTCGCGCACTATGGCAGTAACACTCATGTTCTTCCAGTCCGTGCCATTCCACCACTTAATTCCCAAGTCATCCTTTGTGAAGTTGAGCTCCTGTATCCATGCCAAAGGAACCTTAATCTCCAGGAATGGAACAGTTGCTCTCTTTCCTATATTTGTTGTTATGTCCACGTACTGGTACACTCTGTCAAACATTGCTTCAGTTGTTGTAACAAGTTTTCTATCTCGTCCCATTGCCTCTACTTTGGCAGGATTTGTGTAATTGATGAATTCAAAATCAATATTGTAGAAGCTCAATCCCTGCGCCCTGAACTCACCTCTTAACGTATCGCCTGGCTCGAGAGAGTTCCACACTTTTGTAACGGACTGGGTTTCTGCGGATACTGCAACCAGTGCAAGCAGGACCAATCCCAACATAGCCAATAGTAATTTCATCAACATGTTCTGCCTAACTTGTTTAAAAAAGCTTCGCAGGAATATATACGCAAGCATTAAATACTATTTACCAGGGAGTTGAAGTAGGTCGCAGTGAGGTAGATTACCGTAACAGCAAAAACTTCAGTCCACGACCAGTATGTCCAAGAGCTTTCGCAGAGGCTCAGTGGGGCATACGACTCCATTTCTCACAACGTTTTGATCCGCAATAAGAAAAGAAGCCTTGCTGAAGTTGATTTGTTGTGCAGGACAGGAGAGCAGTACGATGTGTTTGAAGTCAAAGTTTCGTACAGACCTTGCAAGGCTAGAATGCAGGCCAAGAAGATTAAGAAACACCTACCCGTGCAGATACGAGACTTCTTCATGTACTGCGGACAGAGTGGGCAGGTTGTGAAGCTGGAGTGATCTACCGTTCAGCGGACTGAATGCCCCTTCTTGAACAGCAATTCCATGTGTGGGTAAGCTATCTCTACATCCTTGGACTTCTTCACCACAGCAAAGATTCCCCTCGTGATTTTGTCCTTAACCTCCTGCAAGTCCTTGAATTCTGCAGTATACCTGACAAGGACAGCCACACCACTTGCTTCCAATGAGATTCTGGTAAATGGCTCGTCTTTTTTACTACTGTACTGCTTCAGGTTCTTCTTTGCTTCCAGCAAAGCGATACTGACCGCGTGATCAAGATTGCTTTCATACGTTATTTGGAATTCCACTTGGCCTATAACGAAGTCATCATCTTTGCAGTAATTAATCACAGCATCCTCAAACAGCAGGGAATTGGGAACAAGAATAGTTCTCCCAGTACGTTCTTCGCCTCCTGAAAGACCTCCTCTTTCTGCAAGGTAGGTGTGCATCACGTCAATATCGATGACGTCTCCTTTGAGCGTGCCTATTAGAATTCTATCACCTATGTCATAAGGGTGCTTGGTGATGATGAGGAACCATGCCGCAATACTTGTTATCGGTTTCTGAAGTGCAAATCCAATTGCGGCAGAGAGCAAGCCGACGCTAATCCCCAGACCAGTCCACGAGCCAGTATACGAAAAAACGGCAATTGCCGCAATGACGAAGAAAAGCAAGTACTTGATAAGATTGAATATAACCTTTATGTTAGTTTTTCGACGCTTGTTGCGAGACTGATGCAACAACTTATTTCTCACTCGATTAAGAATGAGGAGCAAAATTACATACACACCAAGCACTAACACGACTGTAAACAACACAGGGACAATCCACCCCACGTCTGAGAGTAATTTTGCCACTTCGCCAAGGAAACCCATGTGTGAGATGTTCTATTCTTGTTTATATGCATTGTTATGTGCACAGCAACAGGATGACATACAAGCTACAAGTACTAATTTCACGACAAATGCTAGCCACGTATAGTCCTAAAATGCATCTTCGCGACGTTTGGGAGTTCTTTCTTGCCTTGTTGTTTGATGAACAATTCCAAAGCGTCCTTAACGTGGGTTGCTCCTTTGGGAAAGGGAAGATGATACTGTACTGACAGTTTCTCCATGCCTTGAAGGAAGCCCGCCCTTGCAAGGATGCTGGCTGCTGCCACTGCAAGATTCTGCTCTGCCTTTGGCCTTTGCCTTAATTCAAGTTTCTTACCTTTTTGCATCAACCTCTCAAGGATTAAACGTTCATTTCCAAATTGATCAGACAAAGCATACGCTGGCTTGTGATTTTCGGCCAGGATGTTCTCTATGGCACGCGCATGACCCCACGCAAGGAGTTTGTTCAGATTTTCAATCTTCTCGTACAACTCGTTGTAGCGTTTCGGGTTAATCGTAATTGTCGTGGAAGGAACCAACGCTTTAATATCACGTGCAATCTTCATAATAATATCATCCTTGACCTTCTTGCTGTCCTGAACGCCTATTGCTTCGAGTTTACGAGCCACAGCTTCGTTTGGGATGAACACGCCAGCAACAACTAAAGGACCGAACACGTCGCCCTTGCCTGCTTCATCCACACCCAAAACACCGACTGGAGACTCCGCCGAGGGGAACGTTACGAACGAAGAGAGCGCAGAACGGACTTTATCTTTCTGGAATTTCAACTGAGAATCATCAAACATCGTGCCTTTCTTGGAAGCATAGAAGCGAAGCAAGCCAAGCTTGTCAGCCCCAAGATGAACCTCGAATTGAAGATATGTTGTGAAGTCCTTGATTTCACGCACTGAGAAACCCTTGCGTTCCAGTGCCTCCTTTACCTTTCTGGAGTTTTCTTTGTACTGGCCTGGAATAACGGGCATGGCTAAATACAGATTGGCTTGTTTAAATAATCAGCGCCAGATGGATGCCAATTCATCTAGCGCTTTGCGTATTCTCTTTAGTTCGGGACTTTCGAATGGAATCTCTTCATTTATGACTTGTTTTGCCATGTTCTCTCTCCAATTTTTTACGAAGCATTTGTTCATTATAATAATTTGCATTTAACGTCTGCGCTGCCATCCAAATTTCTTTCAAAGTTGTATTATACTTTTGCTCAATCGACTCTTCGATATGTGTATACCCCACAATGTAGACAGCAGGAAGGAGTATAACCTCGACGCTGAGTAGAAGTTTGGCATACTCTGGAATTAAGGTAGCCATAACTATAAACAGTATGCCTGTCAAGGTTGCAACAACAGTCATCACGTTTCTAATCACAATAATTCTCATACACGTGGGAAGAATAACGACCTAATAACCCTTTGCTCAGCAATCCCGAAAATCTTCCAGCAAGGAAAGCGTTTTAAACCTGCCAAAAGTTCTCAAGAGCGCACGGCAGTAGTGTAGTGGCTAGCATACGAGCTTCCCAAGCTTGTGACCCGGGTTCAAATCCCGGCTGCCGTACTCGTAATTCTCGAAATCACGAAAGCTCGGAAAGCACGAAGTCTCGAAGGCAGCCGGACCTGGAACGAAGTGACAATGCCCGGCTGCCGTATGCCCCTTTAAAGCTAGAATTCGCAAGTTTTCGGGATTTGGGCAGAAATTCTTATAAGGTTGCTTGAAACATACTTACAGATATGCAAAAAGAAACACATGAAGAGCTCAATAAACTCCTGGAACGGTATGAAGAATATAAGAGCGACAGGAAGTTCTTCGGGAATGAAAAGCAAACATGTCAGAGCATTATCGTGTCACTGATTCATGAAGTCCTAGGCTGGGAAACAGACAACCCTGCCGAATTCCGAGTTGAGGAATCTCTACGATGAAGCAAAATAGGATTCGAGTGAAGGACATGAAGAATGTTGCATTCGTCATGGCCACGTGCTCGTTCTGCGGAAAGAGCATCAAAAGTGCTCCTGAGATTAAGGATTGCAGTCCGCATGTGTGTCAATCGTGCTTCAAGAAAATAAGAGAAGGGAAAATACATGCGAACTCACGAACTATCTACGCGCACGCACCAATCGAGGACATAGAATACGAACTAATCTGGAATTTAGTAGATGAACTGTTTCCCTTGACGTGGAAGGAGGCTAGAGAAGAGACGAAGCGCCTCTCAAAGAAAGAACTTTCTGAGAACATGTTTGCTTCAGGGGCGAAAGCGATGCTCTACAAAATGCTAGATGATGCTGAGGAACAAGAAAAAAGGTCTAAGCAAAAGGTCTAAGCAATAGCTAAGTCTCAATAATTCGCCAGCGTCACGTTGTTGATTTTAACGTCCCACGTTGGCTCTAAGTACTTTACGTCAATGCGCGCATCGAAGCACTCTGCCTGCTTCTTGGAGAAGTCCACAACCACGCTTCCCGCCTGGAACACTGTTGAAGACTCTACTGGTTTGATAAAGCGATGAATACGGGCAATCTCGTCCTCTCCAAGACGGTCTCTAAGCAAGTCCCGCACAACATACCTGGGAACAACTCCTGCCTTAAGAGACTCTCCTTCCCGGACAAACAACGTAAGATTCTCCCGCTTAGCCACCATTAACAAGGTCAATATTATGCGTTTTATGAAGCTTTTGGTATGAAACCTGAAACTCCAGGAAAGGCACCAGGAAGGCCTGAAAGCCTCAATTGAGCCATCTGCGACAACAATACGAACTGTCCACGTTGTCCTCACACCTCTAAATGCTAATCTCAAGCAAATGTATTCACATTAACGTTGAACCAACTATGTCCTTCGTCGAATAAACCAATACGAAGTTCTGTTGCTCGAGCCCCTTGTCATTCGTCCACAATGCGCATTCTTCTTTTAGTGCAAGGGCAAAGAAATCAACATCATCTTCATCTGGAGTTATCTTTATTGCCTTTTTAAGAAAACCAGAGTATTCCTCCAAAGGCACGAACTCAACTGTTTCTGCGAGTTCGGCGAGCATCACTCTGAACTTCCTGCTTGTGATTCCTGTCTTTTTCGTGATGAGCTCTTTATGCTTGTTCAATTCTACTAGTGCATATTCAGGCGCGAGAAGAACTAGTTTCTCTGTTTTCAAAACAGTCCTTAAAAGGGACGACTCCCAGAAATACGTGAACAGGACATTCGTATCAACTACCAGTTTCATATAAGACCCTTTCTTCTGAGCTCTTCGGACCTGCCCTTCCTTGTTTTTCTCTGTGCGTTGACTGCTAATTCAGTCAATAATTCCTCTTTCTTCAATTGCGTTCTAAGCAGTTCCATTTTCTCAAGCTCCTCGGTCTTTTGTACTATGTTCTCTCTAATAAAACCTGACCAGTTAATCTCGGAAAACTTCTCCATTTTCCTTTTCACATCCGAAGGTATTGCTAGGGTTACACTTACCATGTTACGTTAAAGAACGTAAATACGTTGGATTACTTAAATGTTGTGAATTAGGCAGACGTGAACGTTGAAACCAACAGACACACACAACATCTAGGGCAGATGCACATCCCAACCAAGAGGCACCCTTGACATTTCTCTTGCCAGGATTGCATCAAGATGCTGGCCTGTTTCTTTCTGTGCATCAGTCACAGGCATCCTGCCAAGAGGAGTGATCATTCGCGGGTTCTCACCAATCATCTGGGCCAGTACAGTAAGCAACTCCACTGAATTTACTACATCAACAGCATTAACCCTTTCGTCTTCAGGTCTTGCCTCTATAAGCCCGTCATGCCAACCTATAAGCGGAATGCCCACAGCGGCCCCGAAAATATTCAGTTCGCCGGTCTGAGAAATGACGTAAGGAGTGCCTTCACAAGTTCCACCAGTAAGGGGCAGCTGTTGAACCTTGTAACCACTGCGCATAAGTCTTGCCCCCGCCTCATGCAGTGCGTGTAGTGCATTGGGGTCATAGACCTCAGAAGTCCTATCCCTGATTCTGAGCACCGGACCCTCGCCCTGCTCTGCGATCTTTATTGCTTTTTCCTTTGCATCCATACTATCATTCTTTCTATAAATGCTGCTTGTATCAATACTAATCGCGAGAGTGCCTTTGGGAAGTGAATTCGGCTTGTCGCTGCCTGCAGTCTTTGCGACGTACCAAGCACCAGTAAGGCCTATTTCTTCTGCTCTTGTCAGCACGAGATGCGCCTGGACAGGTAACTTGCGTGACGCCATATTCATGAAAGCAGCTACAGCTATCGCGACCCCTGCCTTGTCGTCAAGATCGCTTCCCCTGATAAAATCTCCAGAATACATTATCGTATTGTCTCCAGGAGTGGCGAACTCGTATGGAACATTAGTGTCATTGTCTGTCGTCACAAGAAACAGCTTCTCCAATGGAAGGTCTACCCTGCCCTTGACGGGCATCGGTCCTCTGGGAGTTCCAACCATTACTGCTTCCACCCTTCCTCTTCCAGCATACTGGCCTCCTGGAGCATCAAAATGAAGGTTCACTGGCTGACCGACAATTGAATCAGGATGGATTCCTCCTCTAAGGCGCCCTATGTAGATGCCACTTTCGAGTCTTTGCAGGTCGAATCCAGGGTGGTCCAGATGAGCACTCAATGCTATGCTTGGTAGCTGCTGATTCTCGAGACCTTCTGGCACCGCGCGCATTATTATATTGCCGAATCCGTCACGGCCAATCGTTACGTTCGAACCCTTCTGTCTAGCAGCATCTGCATGCTCATTGAGCACAGGAAGCAACGCAGCCATCACAGCACCCTCTCTCATGGAAGTTGCAGCGGTGCGTTCCATCGCGCGAAGATATGTATCGACTGTCGTTTTGTCCGTGACTAGTTGCCTTCCTGGAGCTGTGTATACCATGTCGTGCGGAAACAACTGTGGTATATATACGCTTTTCGGTGGAATACCACTATTGAAGAGATACATCCACAATTAGCCCGTACAAAGGACAAGGCAAAAAGAAACATGTGGATGTCCGTAGCAGCATGGCAACAAAAAAACAAGTTTCCTCCCTAAAAGAACCGTTGAATTTAGTCCTGCAGTTCCTTCAGCAACTGTTCTGCTGCTGCAATCTCAGGAACGATGACCCGTTTCACCCCTGCTTTCAACATAACATCAACAAACTCTGAAGTGTCTGCACGAGCAAATATCGGCACAGCAGGTGCAATCTCTTTCGCTACCAAAGTCACGAGAATATTCGTCTCGGTTTCGGGGAGCGCCAGAATCAGCGCTTTGGCTCCCGTGATATTAGTTTTGAAAAGCATTTCTCTGTCAGTGACATCGCCTTGAAGTACTGGAATACCATCTTTGCGAATCAAAGACACCTGCTTTGCACTTTTTTCTATGATAACACAAGGTATTTTCAAATCAACAAGACGTTTGGCCAGTTCTTCACCGACACGCCCCCCACCAGCTATTATGTAATGACCCTTCATATGTTTCAACCTCCTTTTAACCCTTAAATCACTTATGATTGTATTGAAGTTTTCTCCAAAAACAATGTCAAAGACGCTCCAGAGAATCCACCAGACAGTAAACACACCAACAATTGCCAGGAATATTTCCAGACTTCGTGCAGCGCCTGCATCTTCATTGAACATGAAGGCCAGAGTCTCAAACGTGCGCAATATCGCATTTGCAAACGTCAGATTCTCGAGAAACATGAACATCAAAGTACCAAACGCAAGAAGGGAAACAAACAAAACTGCAAAGATACGTAAACGTCTAGAAAGCTCACTCATGCTTTCCAATTGTGGTGTTCTGCTCACACGACCATTTCACCAGTGCAGATTAAAACCTTTTCGGAATAGTAAGTCATATTGAACTTTTGGGATTAGGAAAAACAGGAATATATCTTTATAAACGATAAAACTCTTGCGCAGACATTAGGAGGTATCCAATATGGGAATGATGAAAGAATTCAAGGAATTTCTGAGTGAATACAAAGTAATGGGACTGGCCGTAGCGTTCATTATTGCCGTTGCCGCAACAGCGCTCGTGAAGAGCCTGGTTGACAACATAATAATGCCAATCGTCACTCCATTCATACCAGGAGGCGCGTGGCAGACAGCAACCTTCTCGCTTGGACCGATTGTGATTGGATGGGGTGCATTCGTCGGACAAGTGATTAACTTCATCGTGATTGCGCTCGTTGTATTCCTAATCGCGAAGAAAGTGATGAAGGAAGAGAAAGTCGCGAAGAAGTAAATCGCATTTTTTAATTTCTTTTTTTCTATTGCACAAAAGCAACACAACAACACTTAAATAGAATATTCAGGCATGCAACACAGTGATTAAAGCAATTCTCTTCGACTGGAACGGGGTAATCGTAGACGATTTGGGCGCGGTTTCGAGAGCCAACTGTGATGTGATTAAGGAGCTAGGCGGCGAGACGGTAACTGCAGAAACATGGTTCAAGGAAATAAAACAGGACTGGCATCAGTTCTTCTTTGATCATGGCGTTGCAAAGAAAGACATTGACAAAGCGCTGCCGCTAATGAAGCGATTTTATCCGAAGTACGAAGAATACATTAAACTCACAAGAAACGCGAAGCAAGCACTTGACCAGATGAAAAAAGCAGGCTTAAAGATTGCAATTCTAAGCAGCGTGGACACGGCAGGCATCGAATTTGGATTGAAAAAGTTCGGCATCAAGGAATACTTCGACTTCGTAATAAGTGGAGAAGACATAATCAAACCAAAACCACACCCAGAAGGACTGCAGAAAGCCATTGCTTTGTTCAACCTCAAACCAGAGGAAATACTTTACGTGGACGATATGTCAACAATATTTTCCCAGGCAAAAGCTCTTGGAATGACCACTATTGGATTTAAGTCTGCACTGAGTGATGCGGGACTGAATAACGCAGACCATGCTTGTGAACGATTTGAACAGATTCTCGCATTGATTCAACACTAGTGCAGGCAACAATAGTCTTAAGAATACAGTGCACCAAGTCCCATCATGCACCTCTTATTCATCTGCAATCAAGGAGAAAACAGAAGTAGAACAGCTGCAGAGCTCTTCGCAGACAATGCAGAGACGGCAAGCGCAGGACTATATGGAGATAAACCAGTAACTGAGCTCGAGCTCATCTGGGCTGACAGAATCATCGTGATGGAAACGTACCAAAAGAAAGACCTCATGTTCAAGTATGGTGATTTGCTCATGAAGAAGAAACCAATCATAATTCTGGACGTGCCCGACGTTTACAAATACAAGCAAACAGAACTCGTTGCCCTGCTAAAAAGGAAATGGGTTGAGAAGATTGCGCCTGCGTTGACAGGAAAACATTAAACTAATATTTTTCAATATTGAAATTAAATAGTTCTCAGAACAAAAGGATATCCTTAAATCTTCATCCGGACGCTTCGCCTGGCCCACCATGAACGACAACAACCCAATTAACAGCGACGAAAGAGCAGAACTTATACGGCTCACGAAGTTCGAGATGGAAATACGTGAGAGCTACGGCAATATTCGCTTCTCACAGAATCACGTTCCAAATTGGCCAGGATTTAGCATGTCTGGAGCAACAAGACAACTAAACCACATCTTTGGAGGCGATCACATAGCGTGCGTTGATTACAAGAACAGGGTGCGCCTTGATGACCTAATAATTGAAGCAAGCAAACTTGGAAGAATGGACTCAAACGGTAACTCCGTTGCTGACGAACTGCCAAATAATGAACACAGATCTCTTGTAGTAGTGGCCGACGTCGCAGGACACGATCCAAGCACAGTCCTGGAAACGTTCGCGTTCCACCACCTGCTTATTCAGGCAGTTCGCAATGGACTAATCTACGAAGGCCAGTTCAGCATACGAAACATACGTTCAATAAACAACAGGATAAGAGATGCAAGAAGTCTCAAACAGGTAGCATCAACATTCGGAGAAATCTATGACGATGGAAAATTTAGATGCGCCAACTTCAGAGCACCATACCCAATTAGAGGAAGATTGGATGACAAGAAGGCATACTTCGAAAGACCAAACACGAGAGTTGTTGCAAATCAGGAGACAGCCCTAGGTCTGGCGCCCGACTTGCTCAACCCAATGGAAGAATCCAAGTTTGCACAGCTCAAGATAGAGGGACGGGTGACCCAGTACGACCATCTGAGACCTGGTGAGTTCCTCATACTTTATACAGATGGCTGGCTGGATAGGGAATCTGCAAGGCCTGGAAAAATCAGAAGGGCTGCAAGAGACGTAATGCATCATCACAGGAACGAACAAGCAGAAGACCTCACCAGAATGCTGATTGACGCAAGCGTGCATACCTCACCTCCCGACGACGATATGAGCGTGTTCTTAATTAAAAGAACTTAACTAACACAAACTTATTATAAACAAAAAGAATCTCCAGAATCAAGATAGGAGGTGTCGGTAATGCAATGTGACCTATGCGGAAAGGAAGATACTCTGTTCAATGCAACAATAGAAGGCACTAGCGTAAGAGCATGCAAGAGCTGTGCAAGCTTTGGAACCGTGAAGGGACAGGTCGCAGCACCGCTTAGAAAGAAAGAAGCACAGAGGAAGCAAACACCAATCGTCGCAGCAAGAGATGACGAAGAAGTACTGGAATACATTCGTGAAGATTACGCAACAGTAATTAGAAACGCGAGAGAAAAAAAAGGTCTGAAGCAGGAAGATTTCGCAAAGATGCTACGAGAAAAGGAAAGCGTTATTCACAAATTAGAAACGGGAAGCTACGAACCGAGCATTCCTCTGGCCAACAAACTCGAGAAGATTCTGAACGTCAAGCTTGTTAGGGTGATGAAAGGCAATTCTGTTGAAACAGGACATACCGATTTAACCGGGCCTAGGACGATAGGGGATATAGTACAAATGAAGAAATAATACAAATATTTACTCATGCTATGTTGAGCTTAACTGAAGTCTTCACATCCAGTCCGGAAACATCAAGGTTCGCAGCAAGCTGCCACTCAACCATACCAACGCCAGACATCATGGATATACCTTGAAGAACAGCACCAACCGCACCACCCGAGGCGGGCTTCTGGATTGCATCTCGGGGTATCAAAATCTTAAACGGAAACTGTGCCTGGCCAGCAGGATATGTTTTCTCGCCGGCTAAAACAACAGGGAAATCGAATATGGTATCGATAATCGAACGGTAATACGTTCTGCCATTTGACGTCTCCTTGACTTGACGTTTCTGTGTTGCCAATAATCTCACTTGAAGCTTCTTTGCTTGGAGTGGCTTCTTAAGGTCAAGATTTAAGACGCCGTCAATTTGCTCCCCCTGTCTGTATTGAAACGTTGGAAGCGCCAATACTATTTTGCCCTTACCTAAGCCGAACATAATACCATCTTCAACAGTGCTGTTTATATTTCTTCTTATACAGAGCACAAGTTCAAGAAGGACACTCGCCAGGTGTATAGTACTCTACTTTGCCATCTTGGCAGGCAAAACAATCATTGGAGTAAGTTGAAGCACAGGGATACCTGATGCATTGTATGCTCTGGTTGAACCATCCGCAAACAGGCTGGTAGATTTCATAACAAGCACCAACATCCCTCTGTTCTGTATTGCAGGCAGTCCCATTCTCTTCAGGGTAAACGCCTCCAGTGCACCCACAACCCTTGTCATCGAAGAACGGCTCACCTACTGCACAAGTAAACCGTATTCTAGAGCACTCTTCAGGACTGTTTCCAATGTACCTTAAGTCACCTGAGGGAGGCGAAGGAGGAGAAGCGCTTAAGTCCCTACAACCACAACCGCAAGAATCACTGAATCCCTCTTGACCTTGTGCACATAAGAAATTAACGACGCAATTTGGCTCCTGCGTCAAGTAATCCTTAATCGGACCGTCATAGTCACAAGCGGCGGCGGGGCAAGCGGGGAACTCACAACCGGGAGGAATCCTTGAAACGGTGGAACCATCTGCGCAAACCTTGGCATCCTCTGGACAACCCGTTACATTGGACTCGGGACAGGGCGCGAAATTACAATCTGGAGCAACTCTCCCAACATAGCTGCCGTCAGAACAAACCTTCGCATCCTGAATGCAAACACCAGTATTGGGAATCGTTTCAGTACATGCCACAGCAAGCACCAGAAGCCCTACAAGTCCAAAGAGTAGGTATCTCATTGACAGCAAATGTCACTTAAGAATATAAGTCTTTCTCATGAACTGGCAACAACCTCAGACCCAACGTCCAAAGTGTAACACTCCGCATTCAAACAAACCCTAACTGGAATTCCTGCTACGTTCTTAACTCTAAACCCATCATAATTGGTCACGAAACTATAATCTCGGTCACGAGACACTAACAAGACCAGTTCTTTGCTCCACTTGCTATCTGGACCATACAAGAATATAGTATCATTCTCAAAGAAGAATCTTACTTGTTTCCTAAACATTGCCCAGTCCTCATAAGCAGTAACGGTCATCATCACTTCATCTCGTTCAGGAGTTAAAATACTGCGAGTCATGTTGAGCGTATCTCTATTAACTTGAAAATAATACAAAGAAGTCATGAAATAATTCTGGCTGGATCTTGCTGCCCGCTTTGCATACACCCACTCGCCATGAGTTACCCATTCGTTTTGTGCCCAATTCTTTACAACACTTATACTTTGATCAAGCCTCGAAAGAGAACCTGTATTCACGCCATCACCCCTAGTACTGATGTATGTGTTGAAACCAAGTTGTTTGAGCGCTTCTGCAGTATTCTGGTCTGCCCTATAATACGGTGGAATGAAAATCTTAGTTCTTATTCCTGTTACATTCTCAAGAATTTCCCTGCCTTGCAATATGCGTGCCTTCTGCTGTTCGACCGTTCCCGAAAGTTCATCCTTATGAGATAAACCATTCTGCGCAAT
Source organism: Candidatus Woesearchaeota archaeon (assembly GCA_043818175.1). Taxonomy (GTDB): domain Archaea; phylum Nanobdellota; class Nanobdellia; order Woesearchaeales; family JBDRGA01; genus JBDRGA01. Next base: position 41,289 of record JBDRGA010000010.1, read on the forward strand.
AGTAGCGTTTAAACTAATAATTTCACGAACCGTTTCGCGTGAGAGCGCTACATAATGTGAAGGAATCGCAGATACGGTAACTGGAACATTTTGTTCAAGAATCAAAGATAACAACACTTCGAATCGTTCAGGATACCAAATATTTGAGAAGTCATCATTCATACTGGGGAAATCCTCAAGCAAGATTAGTATTGGAAGTTTGTCAGAAGGAAATCTTGAAAGCTCTGCAGCCGGGGCGAGGTCATACAATTCTATAAACGCGACATTAGATATTGCTTCGAGATATGGAACTTTGCTGAATATGTAGAAGGTCTGGTCTCCATGGTATTCATGAACTAAATTATAGTTATATGCTAAAGTCTGGAATGCCTGACGCATTGTATCTTGACACGCTACATCTGTCTCGTGGCACGGAATTGCATCAGGATAGAGAAATACTGTGTCATACCCCTTCTTCACCTCTGAAAGAAATATTGAAGCACTGTAGTATCCTGACACTATAAGGTTTGGCGCGTAGGCAGCAAGAACCGGATCTGTTGAGAGTACCTTTCCTGCTACGGGATGCGCCGAAAACCAAGCGTACCCTTCCGTGACTATTGCTGGTTCAGTAGAAGCACGCCAACCCCATTGCCACGTGCCCATTACAATAAACACCAGTAAATAAAGAGTGAGTGCAGACAGCGCCACAATTCGCAATCGTGTTCTTTTCCTTTTCTTGAAGTGTTTTCCTATCCAACGAGAGCCCCAAACAAGAAAATAAGCACTGTATGCTAACATGAATGGCAAGAATAAAAGAGAATACCTAATCTCCTTGTGACCAAGAGCACTGAACGCGACAAAGAGAAGTACGAAAAGAAGAAATAGCAGCAGGCGCTTTCTGAAACCAGCATATATTGTTAGTATTATTCCAGGGATTGCCAATAAAGTCACAGGATATTGCACTGCAAGCGTAACAAAATAATAGAATGGACCTTGTTCGTAAAGCCATCTGAATTCAGAAACACTCGAGCCAGCAGTAGCGTATAAGATTGGCCGGTAAATTGCGTGCCACCATGTACCAACGTCTGGCCTGTTATGAAAGTAGTGAAAAGTGAAGAATAGGATTAACGGAATAATAATGCCCAGCAGAGCAAATAATAAAGGTCTAAATTGTTTCCAATCTTTTGATTCCCACCACTTGAAGACATACATCAAAACAATCACAACCACTATCAGTCCCGCGGGAAATCGCATCATCATGGCCAAAGAAGCAAATAAGCCTGCGAGGAAGTGTTTATCCTTCTGAAAAAATCTAACACTGAGAAGCATCAGGAATATGGCAGGAATGCCTGTGAGCAGATAAGAAGAGTAAATCCAGAAAAGAGAATTTACTAGAAGAAGTAGTCCTGTGATGATTCCAGTTGTATCATCAAACCATTCCCTTACAACACACCTAAGCAGTACAACAGAACCAACAGCACTAGCCACAACTAGTAATTCACCCCAGAAAACAGAGCTGAGTCCCACAATCGAAAACAGACCAAGGAAAAACGGAAGAAGAACGGGCCTTCCAACTTCCATCAATCCAACGTGTCCAAAACTGGCGAAATAGTTCCCCATGCCCAAATAAACAGATTCATCCCAAATTGGCAGATGATATTTGAAAGCAAGAACCAATTTGAACAATACGAACAGGGAGATAGCAAGCCAAAATATTCTATTCAACCAATCAAACTTCATATAAGACATTTCTCCTTATTGTTGCTAGATTCACAGATTGCGG
>JBDRGA010000011.1:0-25440 GCA_043818175.1 Candidatus Woesearchaeota archaeon
ACTGCAAATGTCTTCATGCTTAGGTTGTTCATTGCAAAATTTGCTATTGCCCTAGCTTCGTAATCATCTCCCACCCATAGCCTGAACACTAGGTCTCCCATCTTTGGTACGTCCGGCTGCGTTGCTCCTGATGCTATGTACAAAACGCCATTTTCCTGCGTCATGGGAATAACTGACATTGCAACAGAACTGCAAACCGTACCTGTAATAATCTTGACTCCTTGCGTATTCACCAAACTGTTGAATGCAGATACTCCCTTTGCTGCTTCGCAAGCATCATCATCGTAAACAGCTTCAATCATTCGTCCTTTTATGCCACCTTGCGCGTTGATTTCATCCACTGCGAACTGAAATCCGTCCTTGAGGTTCTGACCCCATACTGCTCCTGGACCGGTCAATGGAGTAACCAGGCCAACCTTAATTGGGGCTGTTTCATGCGTTGCCTTTCCTGCGGGCGTTGATGTACACGCCACAAGAAGCAGCATTGTCGTTGCAATAATAATCCACGTTGTTTGTTTCATTTTTACCACCCTTTGGTGGTTCTTTTTGGTGAAAAGAATATATCAAATATTTGAGACTAACTTCATCATTTAGGCAAGATTATGATGCATAATTGCAGAAAAAAAGAAATACAAAAAATAATCAATGAACAAGTTGCTCCAGAAGACCGTCAACAGCAGCGTCATGCATGTCTTTGAACTCACCGCGCAGTCGCTTTGCAGAAGCCGAGACAACAGTTGCATCGATTGAGGAACTGCCGTGATAAGTTACTCCTGTACTGTCCGTAAAGGAGCACGTTGTGTACTTCCTTGGAGGAGATCCTCGAATGATTTCATCTACGGAATCTTCGGTTCCTGGAAATCTCGAGTCATCCATAAAGTTCCGGTCTTGAATGACATATGTTGTGTCGCCAATAGAATATCGAACTTCCAAGTCATCAACCCCCAATCTATTATCAACCTTGACGACCTGAGCATACCCGTATGGTGTGTCCACGATTCCTAGTTCCAATCTCTTCGGCGGCAGGAGTTGAACCACGCCAATCGACTGACCTGCCAGCAAAAGACCAACAACACCGACCACAGTCCTTTTCCACGGAGGGTGACTGCAGTCAAGATATGTCTTATCTTCAACATATTTTCTTACCTTCTTTAACATTTTTACCACCTCACAGTAGCACATAATTGTTGTTTAGAACATATCAAATGTATGGCCAATAATCAATAATTCAGGCAAGATTTATATAGAATATTGCTATAAATTTAAAGATGGACCTAAAAGACCGAAAAATCCTCTTCGAGCTAAGCAGGAATGCGCGTATGCCCGTTAACCAATTAGCCAAGAAAGTTGGATTAGGACAACCAGGAACTGCCTACCGATTAAAGAGACTCTTCGACCAGAAGATTATTCATTCCACTTACACCATAATCGACTTCAGCGCGCTTGGAAGGTACGTGTACAGAGTTTACTTCAGGTTCGTTTCGACAACACCAGAGAAAGAGCACGAAATCCTGGACTGGGTTATTTCCCAGAAGGCAGCTTCTGTTGTTGGAGAAAGCACAGGCCATTATGATATAGTCATAATGAGCATAGGCCAGCGCTCCGCGTCTGAATTCGCTGACCTCCTAAGCCAACTCAAGGAACGTTATAGGGAATTCATTGCTGACATGGATGTATCGTTCTACACTGGAACTCTTTACTTCAACAGGAACTATCTTCTTCCAGAGGAAAGAGATGATACCATAATTGAAACAGGAAATGCAAATCAAGTTTCCCACGACGAGTTAGACCTCGCAATCCTTAACAGCATTGTTGAAGATGCTCGAAAAACAGTCTTGACCATCGCAAAAGAAACAGGCCATCCCGCAAGGACTGTTGCTTACAGATTAAAACTCTTGGAAAAGAATGGCATAATCAAAGGTTATTCGATAAACCCGGCATCTTCAGCCCTTGGAAGAGAATACTACAAGCTGAGCGTAGTGTTCAGCAAAAACACCACAAGGGCACAAATGATTGAATTCGCAAGAAGCCTGGACAGCACTGTCTACGTTGACAGGACGATGAGCAAGTACGATTTTGAGCTCAACGTCGAAGTGAAGAATTACGCGGAGCTCGAAGACATAATCAAGAAGATAAAGGAAAGGTTCGGCGGCATTACCGAGATCTCAATCTTCAGCATCATAAAGTTCCATAAGTTGTCGCATCTTTGAGTTTACTCGCTGAACACAGCCACGGTATGCTGAACAACGTTCAAGTAATCTTCCAGTTTCATTATTATGCTGTCTGTGTGCGTTGCTGCCGAGAATGCTATTGTTTCATTTGTTGTTAAGTGTGCGTCAACGTAGATGGGAATATCCCACAAAAAACCAAAAGGAGGAATGCTTCCAATGGTTAAGCCAGTTAACTCAAGCACTTTTTCAGGAGGAGCCAGAGCAAGTTTCTTGTAACCTGTTAATTGTTTCAGCGCTTTATGGTTAATCCTTCTGTTCCCATTCAAGACAGCTTGCAAGTAGAACTTTGCATTCTTTGAATCGCGTGCTTCCAGTATAATTGCCTTCGCGCCCTGCTCTGCACTCATGCCGCGAACTTGCGCTGCATCTTGAGAAGTGTGAACGTGTTCGTGCGTTAAATGTGTATAAGGAACGTTATTATCCTGCAAGAGTTTGATTATGCGCTCGAAGGAGTTCATGGCGTTATTCGTTCAGGATCTCGAGGCAGCAATATCGCTTCTCGTATGTTTCCAAGTTGAAGCATCTGTTCCACAATCCTGTCAATTCCAAGACCAACACCACCGTGTGGTATTGCTCCGAATCTGAATATGTCTCTGTAGAAACTTAACTTTGCAAGGTCTATTCCTTTTTCTTCGCATTGTTTCTCGAGAATCTCGAGCCTGTGCTCTCTCTGGGCTCCAGTGCAGATTTCAACTCCATTAAAGATTAAGTCAAATGACTTCGTGCCGTTAGGATCATCATCAGGTTTCATGTGGTAGAAAGGTCTTTTCTTCCATGGGTAATTCAATGCAAAGACAAACTCGTTACCGTGTTTTTCCTTGATTATTTGACCTAGCATTTTTTCTGCTTCCGCATCCAGGTCTTCGTCTTCCGGAACTACCTTTCCTTTTTCTTTGAGCATTTCTCTTATCTCAGCAATTGTTAGTCGAGGCATCTTACCTGGCACCGTTAAAGTAACGCCCAAAATTGCCAGCTCTTCTTTGCATTCTTCAACGATTCTCTTAATCATGAACTGGAAGTACCTTTCAACCACATCCATGACATCATGCTCGTCCTTGATGAATCCCATCTCGAAGTCCAAGCCGACAAACTCGGTTAGGTGTCTTGTAGTGTGTGATTTTTCAGCTCTGAATATTGGACCAATCTCGAACACTTTCTCAAGTCCTGAAACGACGAACATCTGCTTGTAAACTTGGGGTGATTGAGCCAAGCTGGCTTTCTTCCCAAAGTAATCAAACCGAAATTCTTCTGCACCTGATTCAACTCCAGAAGCAGTTAATTTAGGAGTGTTAATGTTCACGAACCCATCGTTTGAGAAGAATTCGGTTGATAGTGTAACGACCTTCGACCTTATCTTGAATATTGCTTGAATCTTCTTTCTGCGAACATCCAGGAACCGGTAATCAAGGCGCTTGTCCATGCTGGTGGTTGTTTCTTCTGCCACGTCAATTGGAAGAGGCGTCTCGGATTGACTAAGAACAGTGAGAGTTTCTGCCGCGACTTCCACTTCTCCTGTAAGCATGTCTGCCTTGACCTGGTTTGCAGGACGCTTTCCCACCTTGCCTTCGATAAGGACAACGCTTTCCTTAGGAATGCTTCCTGCTTCTTTTGCCAAAGATGGATTAAGAAACACTTGGGTTGTGCCGTGCCTGTCCCTGAGAAGGAGGAATCCTATCTTGCCTTGGACTCTGATGCTTTCAACCCAGCCAGACATTGAAACCTGTTTGTCTGCATCTTTAGCCCGGAGCTCTCCACAATTGTGCGTTCTGATCATAGCATTGAGAACAAGACCTACTTTTTAAAGGTTGGCCTACAGTATCTGAACCTTGCCTTTGTAGAGTTTTGCGAACCGTTCAGCGTCTTCCTTCGTGCCAACGATTGCCCCGTAGTGCATTGGAATCGTGACTTTCGCGTTTATCCAACGGGCAGCTTCTGCTGCTTCCTCTGCAGTCATGACATAAATACCAGAAACAGGCAACAAAGCAACGTCAATGTTCTTCAACTGCTTCATTTCAGGTATTGCATCCGTGTCGCCTGCATGGTATATTCGCTTTCCTGCAAATGTTATGATGAAGCCAACTTTCCCATCGTCTTTGGGGTGAAACGGCATGCCCGGACTCCTGAACTTGTTTATGTTGTACGCAGGAATAGTTGATATCTCGAAATGCTCTAGCTTAATCTTCTGGAATGGCTCCATTGTCTTAACGTCTTTCGCCTTCACCTGCGCCACCTTGGACAGGCAGTCAGGTATCGTTACTATTGTGGTCTTGGCTTCCGTGCTGAGTTTCATCAGGTCAGGAGGAGAACAGTGGTCGTGGTGCTCGTGCGTTACAAGAATCAGTTCTGCATCCTCATCATCCTTAATCTCAAATGGGTCGATGTAGAAAACAGTGCTTCCCTTGCTTATCTTGAAGCAGTCATGGTTCAGCCTTTCAATATTTATTCCTTCGATTTCCATGATTAAGTCAGGACTCCTCAGTTTAAATGTATTGTGCAGTCGTCGTCCACCAAAACCTTTATATACTCTTGAGAGGGGAAAACAAGCAGTATGGCTGAAGTGTCTGCATTCAGGAGTGCTCTTATGTTCTTCGACAAGTTGGGACTTTATGATGTAGTTCTGCCATTCCTCCTTGTATTCACGATAGTTTATGCTTTATTCGAGAAGACAAAGGTCTTCGGAACAGAGGAGCATGAGGGCAAGAAATACACTAGAAAGAACATGAATGCCATGGCATCATTCGTCATTGCTTTCTTCGTGGTGGCAAGCTCTCAACTGGTTCAACTCATATTCACAGTTAGCTCGCAAGTAGTCATTCTATTGTTCCTGAGCGTTTTCTTCCTATTGCTTGTGGGCAGTTTCCACACAGGAGACAAGGAATTCGCGCTTGAGAAAGGTTGGAAGAGCATGTTCATGGTCATCATGTTCCTCGGCATCGCCCTAATATTCCTGAATGCACTAGGATGGCTGGGATGGATTTATAGAAATGTCCTTGGAAACTTTGATTCCGTTACTGTAAGTAGCATAGTTTTAATACTCGTCTTCGTAGGAGTTATATTGTACATAATGAAGGACCCTAAACCAAGCAAGTCAAAAGGTGATTGATAATGGCATCAGCTCTGGAAAACATATTCATTCGCATCGACAGCCTGGGCGTCACTGACGTACTGCTGCCATTCGTGTTAGTGTTCACGATTGTGTTCGCAGTATTGCAGAAGACAGAGATTCTTGGCAAGGGTAAGAAGAACTTCAATGTTATTATTGCTCTGGCCATGGCTTTTGCTGTAATTATCCCACACATCACACACAGGTATCCTCCAGGAGCAGACGTTGTAACGATAATGAACAACGCGCTTCCCAACGTCAGCATAATTCTTGTAGCGGTGATAATGCTACTCCTATTGGTAGGAATCTGGGGCTCGGGTGTTGACTTCGCTGGAAAGAGCGTAAGTAGCTGGATAGTGCTTTTCAGCATCTTGGCTGTCGTGTTCATCTTTGGAAGTGCAGCAGGATGGTTCGGAACTCTCCCCAGATGGCTCTGGTGGATTAGGGACCCCGACACTCAAGCACTTGTAATCATCATTCTGGTCTTTGGAATCATTGTGAACTTCATCACGAAGGAAGACAAGAAGGACCAGGATAAGAAGCAAGACAGTGCGTGGAAAGACCTTGGAAAGGTATTGCAGGGCGCTAAGAAGGACTAATGGCACTTGACATAAGCGTACTTGGGGCTTTCAAGCCCGTTTTTATGTTTTTATTAACTTTTGTTATAGTCTACGGACTCCTAACGTACGCAAAAGTCTTTCAAACAAAACCCAACCTGAACGCAGTCCTTGCCTTCGTTGCAGGCATCATCGTACTCTTTTCGGGCAGAGCAGGACTTGTCATTGAGATTATGACTCCTTGGTTCCTTGTCTTTGTAATTTTTCTTTTCTTCACGTTTTTCATCGTGAGAATGTTCGGAATTTCGGATGCTGACCTTACAAAAGGATTCAAAACCAATGGAACTATTCACGCAGTAATCATAGTTATTGCCATGTTAATTGCAGTTGGCTCGTTCAGCGCTGCTTTCGGTCAGAAGTTGCTTTCAGATAATCCTCAAGTTGCGAGCCAGCCTTCTCCAGTACCAACCAATGTAAGTGGCTACGCTAACTATCCTGGCGGAGTCCCTCCTGTTGCAGATGTTGCTTCTGGAAATATTCCGTTGCAGAGAACTGGTGATGGAAGTACTGCTTCCCCCAGCTTCGGTCAGAACGTTCTAAACACACTCGTTCATCCTAAAGTACTTGGGATGTTCTTCCTGCTCCTTATCGGCGTATTTACTATGGTCTTCCTTTCGAAGCCGAACCATTAGCCGTTTTGAAAATATTCCGACTTTTCCGAGCAAAATGTCTTAAAGCGCAGGATTCTCCTTTTTGTCATGGAAAGCGTTGAAGCATTGAAATCGGAGGATACAAGGCAGCATATATATTTAAACTCAGAATACAACACACCATTCATGAAAATTGATATTGCTCCCAACATATCCAAACGGATTTCAAAGGCGTCAAAAACGTTGGGTGTGGACGAAAAACGTGTTGTAGAGAGGGCAATCTTACTTTTTCTGGATGACATTAGCAAACAAGGGACTCTTAAACGTGAGTTGGCTGAGTGGGATGCTTTGAGCGACGAGGCGCTCACGAACTTCGAGAGGTCACTGTGAATAGAGGAGAAGTTTGGTTTGTTGAACTACCCTCAACGCAAACTCATGAACAGGCTGGAAAGCGACCTGCAATTGTTCTGACAGAACCGATTGCAAACATAATTACAGTAATACCAACAACCTCAAATGTGCAGGCTCTACGGTTTCCATACACTTCAGAAATCAAGCCCAGCAAAGAACATGGTCTGAACGAGTTGTCTATAGCATTGGTATTTCACATCAGAGCAATAGACAGGAAACGGCTTCTGAACAAGATCGGGGAAATTAGCAAAGCAGAACAGAATGCAATAAATCTCATGCTCAAAACGTTTCTTCATCTACAAACGTGACCTGACTTTGTGCTCTATTTCTTCTTCATCGCTTTTGCTATCTCAGTTAATTGGGTCACGCTCTGAGAAAACTCGGGTAGAACATCCGTAAACGCTTTCTCCATTGCCCTTAAATCAGCACCAACATTGAGAATACTCTTATCATAATCAGCAAGTTTACCAAGCACTGCATCGTGCATTCTGGTGTACTGTTCCTTCAACGCTTTAATATCCTGGTCCATTAACTGCATCTTCGTGTCCATCCTGTTCTTCCACTCGATGATTTTGCTTATGTTCTTTGCCAGGTCAGACCATTTTTCTTCTATTATGGCCTCAACCAGTTCTTCAGTGTTCGGGTTGCTGGAAGGAGCAGCGTACTGTGGTTGTGGTGCTGGAGCGTACTGTTGTGGTTCGTAGTTGTACTGCTGCGGTTGGAACATTGGGGTTTCTTCAAGTGCAGGGGCAGTTTGTTGTGCTGGTTCCATTTCTCCATGGATGTCTGCCTGGTTCATGGCATCGAAAATATCTGCGCTTGAAAAGCCATCCTTCTGCAATGCTGTAATGATTTGACTATTCTCATATCCCTGCTGGCGCATTTGAGAAACCTGTTGAACTGGAATGCCCTTTGATTCGGACTTCTTTTGAAACATAGCCATGCTCTTTCTTCCCTCAAGACGCTATTTAAATGTTTTCCTCCCTGAGCTTCGAGAACCTTGCATATGCGGCAAGTTCCCTGACATCATTCTCTTTTGCAGCTCTTGAAAGCTCACCTGCCATCTCATTTGCCTTTTCCCTTAGTTCCTGCACTTGCACTTTGAGTGCTCTCATTTCCTCGACGAATTCCTTTATGGTGTTCGTCAAGTCCTGCTCTGCCTGGAGAAGATTCTGGTCTGTTAGCTGTGATTTCTTTCGTAGGGTGGCATACCTGTCCTCAAGAAGTCGTGTTCTGGACGCTATTCCTGAGACTTTTGCAGAAATATCTCCATATAGATCAGCATCTTTCTTGTGCTTCTTCACATGCTCGTCTGGCGTGGGTGCGTTAGCAAACAAAACCGGGTCGGCCATGCTTTTCTTTCTTATTCCCAGTTCTTAATGGTTTCGCCCCTGGAATCCAGGTCTATCGTCATAACATTTATATAGCTTGAGCGGAGGTTTCTTAATGACGTAGAGGTGGGAAGTTTGCCGGACAGGGGAGCAACATTTGAGGTTCTAAGGGAAGGAGACGATACGATTCTTCACGTTGATTACACTGACGTACCCGCCGTTCCCAGCATTGAAGATGATGACCTGTGCATGGCGAAGACGATGGACCGTCTTATCGAGAATCCTGCCGTTACCAGAATTGTTTTTTCTCAGAAACGCGATTACGAATATGATTACCCACAGGTGCGTCTGCTTCAGGAGATAGCACACATAGCAAACCAATTGGCGAAAAACAAGGATTCTTTGGGGATTCGTGTGCTTGGAAGCTCAGATGACCGGTCTGCAGTAGCACGCTACGCTGAACTCCACACCAATGTTTTGAGCATGCTCAAGAAGGATCCTTTGGGCGCGTACGTAGAACTTAAGCGTCTGAAGCGCAGAGAGACTATTTTGCTTGAGAAGACACAGCCCGGCCAAGCCAAAGGAATCAAACAGTATCTTGACATTCTAGCAAAGCTTGAATCTGATATGGAGAAAACCAGGCTTATTCTGCTCTCCAAACCATACCTTGCAGGTCATCATGCTGGTGACCGAGATATTTACAGGAAGATATTCAGTCCTTCAATCAAACCTGATTTCATGTTTACAAAGGTTATGGCTTCGTACCCAAAGGGTGCGCAGGAAGTCGCCAGTTATAGAGTTGGCGAGACAGAAGTGGTAATCTTCAAGCTGCAGGACAGCATTCAGTACCTCTATCATATTACGCCCCCTGAATTCACATTAACTGAAGAAAAGTACGAGATTCTCGATGAAGCCAGAAAGATTCTTTCAGAGCACAAACCATCAAGGGAAGAGTTCGTTAATCCTGACAGGATGAGGGAAGTCTTCTCAAGCGTGGGTCAGGATTTACTCGAAGAACTTGCACAGTACAGGCACGTAAACTTGACTGAAGAGGAGCTTGATAGCCTTACAAGAATTCTTGTCAGGTATACTGTTGGATTTGGACTTATTGAAGTGCTTCTTGAGGATCCAAATGTCCAGGACATCACAGTAAACAGTCCCATGGGAAGCATGAGAATATTCATCGTTCATGGACAATTTGATGAATGCGTTACAAACATCATTCCAACAAATCAGGATGGAGAAAGTTGGGCTTCAAAACTTAGACTTATATCTGGAAGGCCTTTGGATGAAGCAAATCCTGTGCTTGATACTGAAATAAGGATTCCAAACGTTGCAAATGCTCGTGTCGGTGTCATTTCTGAGCCTTTGAACCCGCATGGTATTGCTTATGCATTCAGACGCCATAGAGATAAACCATGGACTCTTGCCCTGTTCATAAAGAACAAGATGATAAGTCCATTGGCTGCAGGACTTTTGAGCTTCCTTATTGATGGAAACAGAACATTGCTTGTAGCGGGAACGAGAAGCGCAGGTAAAAGCTCTCTTCTTGGTGCGCTGATGGTCGAGATAATGAGAAAATATCGCATTATCACTATTGAGGATACTCTCGAGCTTCCAGTAATGGCTTTGCGCGCGCTTGACTATAATATTCAACCCATGAAAGTTGCAAGCGCGCTTGCTCATGGCTCAAGTGAAGTGCCAGCTGATGAAGGCATTAGAACCACATTAAGACTTGGAGACAGCGCTTTGATTGTTGGAGAGGTTAGAAGCAAGGAAGCTCGCGCGCTCTATGAAGCAATGCGTGTCGGTGCTCTAGCAAATGTTGTTGCAGGTACAATCCATGGTGATAGTGCTTATGGTGTTTTTGATAGGGTGGTGAATGACCTTGAAGTGCCCAGAACCAGCTTTAAAGCAACGGACATTATTGTTGTAGCGAACCCCATAAAGAGTGCTGATGGTCTTCACAGATGGAGAAGAGTCACCAGCATTGTTGAGGTGAGAAAGGAATGGCAGGATGACCCGAGCAGGGAACGTGGATTCGTTGAATTAATGAAGTACGATGCCAAGACAGACGAACTTCTCCCAACATCAGACCTGCTTAACGGCGATAGTGAGATATTGAAGGCGATTGCTGGAAGTGTAAAGGAATGGGCTGGAAACTGGGATGCCGTCTGGGATAGCATTCAATTAAGGTCTGACATGAAGAGAATTCTCGTCGAAGAAGCCGGAAGGACTCATGATGATGAAATACTGGAAGCGCCATTTGTTGTTTCCGCCAACGATGAGTTTCACAGGATTTCTGACAGAGTAAAAGATGAAAAGGGCTCTCTTGATTCAAAGCAGATTCTATTCGAATGGCAGGATTGGTTGAGGCGTGAACTGCAGAAGCGCAGGGAGAGCCGTTAATGGGTTCTGACCTGTCAAGAAAATACGAAAGACGTCTTCGCAAAGAACTTGGTGAAGAAGTTCCTGAAGAATCACCTAAAGTAACGAGAGCATACCAGCTTTTCAAGCAGGAATATCTTCCAAAGCACTTATCTCTGTACGAAAAAGCGTGCAACTGGTCTGAGAAGGTCATTAAGATTAGCCCCGACAAAAAACAGATACCTGCAATGCAAGAAGCCATTGACATCTGTCACCTCAACGTTACTCCAGTGGGCACGGCCAGTTTTGCAATATTGTTTCCGTTGCTTTTCATTTTTCTTGGCGGAGTTCTGGGATATGCAATACCATACCTCGTAGGCGCTCCTGGAAGCATATTCCTTGTGGTTTTCGTCCTTTTGGGTGGATTGACTTTAATGATTCCATTGCAACGCCTGCCTTTTTTTCTCGCGAATGCGTGGCGTTTGAAGGCAAGCAATCAGATGGTTCTGAGTGTTTTTTATGTTGTTACGTACATGCGTCACACGAGTAATCTTGAGCTTGCAATTGATTTTGCAGCAGACCATTTAAGTCCTCCATTGAGTCTTGATTTAAAGAAGGTTATATGGGATATAGAAACAGGAAAATTTGATAACATCAAAGAATCATTAGACCATTATCTTGATACGTGGCGAAACTGGAATATGGAGTATATTCAGGCAATGCATCTTATCGAGAGTTCATTGTACGAGAACGATGAAGCAAGACGATTAAACGCCCTCGACAAATCATTGACGGTAATTCTTGATGAAACATATGAGAAAATGCTTCACTTTGCTCACAACCTGAAGAGTCCCATAACGACTTTGCACATGCTTGGAATCATTCTTCCAATTCTTGGGCTCGTAATACTTCCTCTTGTTGTTAGTTTTCTTCCAGAAGTCAAATGGATACATCTTTTTACAATATACAACATAGTCCTTCCTCTATCAGTATACTACATGGGCAAAGTAATAATGAGCAAACGTCCCACAGGGTATGGTGCTATTGACATTAGTGAAGAGCACCCCGAGCTAAAGAAATACAAGAACATAATCATAAAACTTGATAGTAAGCATGAGCTGAAGGTTCATCCGGCTCCGGTTGCCTTGTTCATTGGAATAGTGCTTCTACTTATGGCGCTTTCTCCTCTTGTAATACACACTCTTCTAGCAAGTCCTGACTGTCAGTTTGACCTTGTCATAACCAAAGGATTCCTTCCTACTGCAATTTGCACGATGGAAAGTCAGAACGCAAGATTCTATTTCCTGGGATATCGTGAGGAGATGGTAAATGGAATTAAGACAGGAAACATTGTAGGGCCTTATGGTCTTGGTGCAACTTTACTTTCGCTTTGCTGGCCTCTGTCTTTTGGTCTTGGTTTAGGATATTATTACAGGTGGCGGTCTCGTAACGTCTATAAAATACGCAAGAAAAGTGAAGAACTCGAGCAGGAGTTCGCTTCTGCTGTTTTCCAGTTGGGCAATAGATTAGGAGATGGACTCCCTGCGGAAATCGCTTTTGCCAAAACAGCGGACATGATGCGAGGCACAACTTCTGGACAATTTTTTGAACTGGTGAGCGCGAACATACAACAACTAGGAATGGGATTGGACCAGGCAATATTCGACCCACATAGAGGCGCGCTGGTTTACTATCCGAGCAACATAATTGAGAGCACTATGAAGGTTCTTGTTGAGAGCAGCAAAAAAGGACCAAGAGTTGCATCTCAGGCATTAATTAACGTTTCAGAATACATCAAACAGATTCATCGAGTAGATGAACGTTTGAAAGATCTCTTGGCTGATGACATCAGCTCGATGAAAGCTCAAGTTAAATTCCTCATGCCTGCCATCGCGGGTATTGTTATTGGTATTACGTCCATGATAACTACTATTCTTGGAAGTTTAAGTGGCCGTTTGAGTTCTCTCGCTGATGGTGCTGATGCTGGTGCTGCTTCAGGCATTCTTGGACTGTTTGGTTCGGGCGTTCCCACTTATTACTTCCAGATGATTGTGGGTATTTATGTCGTGCAGTTGGTGTTCATTATGACTCAGCTTATTAACGGGATAGAAAATGGCTCTGATAAACTGAATGAACGTTATCTTTTGGGGCAGAATATGATTGGCACTACATTAACGTACGTCATAATAGCTGGAATCGTCATGCTTATATTCAACATCATAGCTGGCGGCATAATAAACAGCGTTGGAACATTCTAAGATGGAGAAAGCGATGACAAATAGAAGCTGGATAATACCTGTGACTCTTCTGGCACTGTCCGGTTTCCTCTTGATAGGTTTGCAGTGGCGTCCTTGGGCTTGGCTGTTTCTTGCTTTGATTAATGCACATCATCTATTCTGGATGCCAATATTTTTGACTTAGAATCAATTCTTCTCCTTCTTCTGCTGATGCACCGAAAGAACCATTCCCGCCCAGATGAGAACGTTAAGAACGAACAACGAGAGCAGAATCGGGAAAGGAAGTCTGTTTGTTATTATGCTTCCAAGAACGTATACGGTCATTAACGTGTTTAGGGCTGCAACAACCAACACTCTATGCCCCCAGGGATGACTGCTTGGCTTGAATCCTCGACGCAGGTACTCAAGGCAGAACACCAACGGTATGAATGTTTCGAGCGCGAAGGTTCCTTTTGCTTCAATGCTTAATTTTGCTATTACCACAGTCAGGGCCAGAAACACGAATCCTATGAGTGCGTACTGGCCTCGTGTGGGCTCTTTGACTATTACTTTTCTAGTTACCAACAGAATTGCCGCGCCCAAAATCAGCGCAATCACACCAGGTATCCAGAATGTCCCGCCGTAAATTGGGACTAATATTCCTATGATGATTGCAGGAATGCTGATGAGTAAGAGAACCAGCCCCAATTGATGAATTAGGAATTCGTGAGTTTTCATGATTTCATTGCTATTTTGCTTGTCGCATAATAAATATTTTGATTTGGAGGTAGATTTTTATACTATTACGTCCGATTTGAGTTCATGCGCATAACCGTTATTATCCTTGCGTTTCTTCTCTTGAGTCCTGTTGCTCTAGCAGCAGACTGTGCCGAATTAAGGAATTTGAGGTATTCAGGCACTAAATCATACGAGATTGATAAAGCATTCGTGAACTTCACAATCTTGCCAGACGGCATGGTTTCTGCTTCAGAAACTATTACTTTCAACTTCTATTCAGGCAAGTTCTCGTTTGCTTACCGAGATTTCAAGAAGGGAAGCGCTACAATTTCCGACATCCGTCTGTTCGAGAATGGCAAGGAAGTATGCTATACAATCACAGCAGGGAAGGAAGGTCCTCGAATAACCTGGCACTTCGACGAGCCCAACAATATGAAGAGGACTTTCGAGATCAAGTACACGCTTACAAACGCTGTGGAGTCGTACGACGATTACTCCCAGTTTTATTGGCAGGTCTGGGGTGGTAATTGGGGCGTGCGCGTTAGAGATTTCGAAGGCGTTATTCATTTACCAGACGATGCTTCTCCAGAAGAAGTATACACATGGGGCCATCCAGATCTTTCTTCAGCAAAAATGGGGCTTTCAGGAAGCAGAGACATAGTGTTCCAGGCGCTGAACGTTCCTGCAAATCAATGGGTTGAAGTCCGGGCTGCTTTTCCTTCAAGAGTGTTCTCTTCGACGGAATATGCAATAACCCATCAAGGAAATGGCTTGTCAAAGATTAAGAGTGCAGAATTCAAATCCGGCTGGATTGGAAACACGTTGTTCGTAATTCTTGTGTTCCCAATCTTCGCAGTAATACTATTCATCGTGCTTTTCCTGAAATATGGTCGAGAGCCTAAAGTTAATTATCAAGGAATCTATGAACGTGAATTGCCCTATTCATATTCTCCTGCGATCGTGAGTGCCCTGTTTAATCAGAATTCAAAAACACCAAACATAAATGCATTTGGTGCAGTCTTACTTGACCTTGTTCGCAGAAAGTATGTATCCCTACAAACATATAAGCGAAAGTCATTCCTTGTTACAACCGACGATTTCATACTAAAACACATTAACAAACAAAAGAAAAATGATTCTCTTGTCGACTTTGAAACTGAAGTACTGGATATCATATTCAAGGACGGTACGCGCAATTCAATAACTTTACACGAGTTTCAGAAGGAACTTCGCTCAGGAGGAGTACTTACAAAGATCAAGATGTTGCTGTGGAGTGGTAAAGTAAAGAAGAACATTGAAACAATGGGTTTGCTGGGAAAGAACAAAGGTCTTACCATGTATACGTGGATGTTGCCTGTTGGTTGTGTAATTTTAGCCATACTTCTCGGAGTGCTTGGCTCGGACAACACAATAATTCCAGGAATCGCAATTGGCATGGTCTTCGGGTTAATACTTACCAGAATATTCAAAGAAGCTCTTCCCCGTCGCACTCCTGAAGGCGCATTACACTACCAGAAATGGAAAGCGTTCAAGAAATTCCTGGGCGACTTCAGTCAATTAAAACGAATGCCCGTTGATTCAATAGTGCTTTGGGAACAGTATCTTGTTTATGCAATAGTTTTGGGTGAAGCCGCAACCGTTGAAAGAGCTTTGCAATTCAAGATAGACAATAAAGAGCTTTCAGGAAGAACCGCATTCTTCGGCGCCAGCTTTGTCTCAGCAGCAGCATTGGGCAGTTTCGTCAGTTCCGTTAACTCATTCAGCACAGCCGTAGCATCTGCAACCGCAACCTCTGGAAGCTCAGGCTTCTCTGGTGGTGGAGGAGGCGGGGGCGGTGGTGGAGGAGGCGGAGCAGGATAAACACCGAAAGATTCACGGAACTCATTCAACTTCTTGCAAATCCTCCAGTTCTTTGACGGAAAGCCATTTCAAGCAAAAGATATTTAAGGATATATTGATATATCATGGAATGGCATCAGCTGCAAACAATCGTAACAGAACACGCGTTCATCCAAGCTCTAAGAAGAGGAATTCATCCAGACAGGATAGAAGAGGCGGTGAGACACGGCAAAGTAAAGAGATTCGGAAAGACAGGAGTGAAATTCGTGCAAAGGGACGTGATAGCCGTTTGTCAAGTGGTGGGGGACAGAATAGTAGTAATGACAGTAGAGCGAAAAGGAGGAAGAAAATGACTTGTTGGCGTTGTGAAGGCGAGCTGGTTGAGAAGACTGCCAAGACGCCCGATGGAGTTCCGTATAACTACAACCACTGTAGCAGGTGTGGGGAGAACGTGCTTGACATGAATCAGCTTCACGAAGTGGGGGAAAAATACAGGTTGTTACGTACACAACGCGTAAAACTCAGTTCTTGGGGAACTAGCAAAGGTATCCGAATACCAAAAGACGTGATAAAGAAATATGGTTTCAAGGACGAAGTCTCAATAATAGAGGAAGAAGGAGGAATACGGATAGTGCCTTAGTCTTATAAGTATCTGCGGTTACATAACTGGAATCAGTTTCTCTTCCTAACCAAAAGATATAGACAAGTCAAAGCTACAGCAACTATGATAACAACAGACATCATACCAAAAGGTGTTGCCAGTGCTTTCAAACCATTTTGTGATATGACGTATGCATTGATTGCGAGAAGCACCAAAGCAATGATTCCGTAACCAAATAGCCTTCTGGCAAACGGAGGTCTGCTCGTTTGTTGTGAGTCCATTTAACGACAGAAGCGCTCTGCCTTTAATTGTTTTCCGCCATTCTCGGAAATAAAATGAACTTCCCGCGCTATGGAAACGTTCTTAAAGCACCCATTCCAGGTCTTCAACTGTGGAGAGTACAGTGCAATCGCTGAATACAAGAGGAAATGACTTCGGAAGACTCATTTTCTATGTGACAATCTTAGGAGTTATCGCGTTGTCTCTCAGTTTTCTCTTGAATGAAGGTGCTTCAGAAAGAGCGGGACGGGCGTTTGTTCCTGGAATAAACACTGATGAATCCGATTTTCTCGGTTTCGGAGCTTGCAATCCCCCTAATTCTGGCAATTGGATTATTTCTTCTCCGGCAATGTGCAAGGATATTACCATAACAATGAACGGAAATGTGTCAGTCACGAGCTCTCTTGAGCTAATCAATGTAACATTGATATTTAACAGCACATCTCCTGAAGGATATGTTCTCGAGGCGAAACCCAACTCAATTTTAAGAATTTTTTATTCGTCGATAAAGTCAAATTCTGAAGATAATCATTTCTCGATTTTTGTACGTGAAAATGTATATTTTTCGATGGTTGGCACTAGTGTGACTGGCGCGGGATCTAAAGACCCTGAGCTTCTTGCACATGAAACTCCTGAGACAAACAATGCAAAGTACAGGGAGTATGGACGTTATTTCGGATGCAAGGTGAATATATCCGGGACATGCCACTGTGGACCAACGATGGAATAGAGATACATTCAACAGTCAGTGAATTTCGCAATAATTCTTTCTCAAATTTCACAGCCATATGGATTTATTCGTCTAACAACAAGATAGAAGGAAATTCGTTTACAGGATTCAAGAACCACGGCATTGGTTTCATGGCTGGCTCTAATAATAACAAGATAATTGGAAACTATTTTGGACACGCTGCGATGATGAATCGTCAAATCATTGGAATCAAATTCTTCCCCGGAACAAACAACGAGGAAATCGCTTACAACACTATTGAGTGGGTGCCTGAATCAATAACAATAACGGAAATGCCCCCGTCCACACCCAACAATGGCTTCTTCTTCCACGACAACACGATAAGAAACACTCTCCAGGCAGCAATTGTGCGCGGCAACCATATCCTGTTCTTGAATGAACATTACAGTGACATATATGCAATTGGCATTTCCGTGGCAGGTTATTACAACGTCACAATTGAGAACAGCTCTTTCACGAATCTGGCCTTCCAGGAAGAACTAAATGACCAGATTAACCAAGATTATTTCGAAGAAGGCACGACGCGACAACTCATTCCCAGTATAGAGTGGTACATGTTCGTATTCTACACGACGAAATCATTCATCAGACCTGGAGGATATGGTAATTTGCTTGTGCTCAGAAACAACTATTTCGCGGACACTCCCCCATATGGCAACGCAGTGGTTTTCGACGGAGGACCGCACAACAACTTCAGGGTTTATGACAACACGTTCGAGAACATAGGAAACTACATCCCTAACGGTTTCACAGTAAGAAGAGATTACACTGAACGCGTTAATCTCTCAGGAAGATCAGATATTCCTGGAGCGGCAATTTCTTTGGAGCTTATCAAGAAAGCTGAAATTATAGGCAACACGTTCAACAATGTCGTGAATGGAATCCTAACCTCTACGCCCGACACAGTAGGTACGTATGGAGACTATGAAATAAGGGATAACATATTCAGAGGTCTTGGAGGATATACCTGGCAGGAACTGTATTCCTCCCGTGGCAACGAGACGTGGTGGGACACTCCCACGACACGAACCGAAGGTGGTATTGGTGTGGGCACCGGAACACATGGATGGCTCATTAACGGAATTGACTGGGGCTGCACTGATGAGTCCTACTGGCACTACACATACCTTGTGTATATAGCGGACTCCACCCAACGCATTCAGCAGAACACGTTCAGCAACTTCAAGTATCCAGTTGTGATTGACTATTCCAGGCTTACGCCTTGTGAACAAAATGTCCTTGGACCTAAGCATGCAATAATAACTGGCAATAATTTCTACAACTACACGAGATTTGACCTCCTTGAAGGGGTACCCTCAACAATAGAAGTGCACGACAACGGACTATACTCCTGCACGGACGGCACTCAGGAAGGTACCTGCTCCACCAGCAAGCCGTTGTTCTGCAGAGAAGGAAGCCTAATCAATGCGTGCTCGACTTGCGGCTGTCCTCTAAATTACACGTGCAACGCGAATGGGGTGTGCTTGACTTCTAGTCCAACGACCAAACCACCCACAGGAAAGCCAAGGACTGAAATGGACATCCAACTGAATTGAAGCCTTCTCGAAAAAGAGAAGAAAAAGAGTTCATTCTATCTTCTTGTACTGTATGGATACTTTATAGTTCTGCATTGGCATTGGAAGGCTTTTTTTGAATGTCTTCACAGGATTACATTCAGCCTTTATTTGGTATTCCGTATGCTCTATAGTCGTCCCAGTCGAGGTGTCTACTGCTGACGTCGGTTCCATGATCATATACGCGTGTACCGTCCAAGATAGTCATACGCGCGAAAGCTCCCTTGCTGGCTTTTTCGGCTACGTATTCTCTACCAAGGAAGTATATCCTCGTGTCTCCTCCAACATATCCTCCAGTATAATGACCGTCCTCACCATAATTGGCACATGGTGACCATATCTTGTACTGATCCATGTTCTTGACGAACTGGTCGCCTTTTCCAAAAAGAGCCCCCACGAGTTTCAGGTCCTCACCACGGAATAGATCAGTGTACTTGATGGCGTCTCCAGTTTTAAACTCTATGAAACTCGATTCATTGCCGCGCGTCTTGTACTTGTGGACGAGACTGGAAAGCCTTGAGAGGTTGATTGCGGTGACGCTGCCATCATTCTTCTCCGCGGCGGCCACTATTTCAGCCAAGTCAGAGTCCTTAACAGTATAATTTCCCGACTTCATTATTTGTTTGACTGCATCATGGACATTCTCAGGCTTCAATATAGGATTGAGGTTGGCGGAAGTAATGTACAGGAAGCATTCACCTGCCGCATTTAGTGAATAAACCGCGCCATCTCCTGTTCTATATCTTATGCTTCCACGTATCCATGCTAATTCATGAAACTGTTTGCTAGTAAGCCAGGTCGTACCTTCCAATGCAGAATACTGCTCCTCGAAAGTCCCGTCTTTCTTAACCAAACTGTCCAACGTAATGATTTTTTTGGAATCCGTTACTGATTCATTTTCGTTTGTCATTTTTGTTCACCTCCCTTGTTCACATGTACTCGTGGTCACTCCCGAACTTGCCGATGAAAGGACCGCCGTTTTTAGGTCCGTGACAGTCGCTGCCATACGTAGTGATCAGGTGCAGCTGTTCTGCAACTGCCGCAAAGTACTCGTTGATGAGTTCTTGAGCTGCAGCGTGCGGCTTGTCCTGTCCTTTGTAGTTGTACAGTTCCACTCCATCGAGACCATGTGCTTTCAAGTCCGCAAGGAACTGGAATGGTGTGAGTTGACCATGGTCCTTGAACCATTCCTCCTTTGACAGTTCCCATTCCTTGAGCATTCCGTGCTTGTATCCCTTGGAAAGTCCTGGATGCGCGACAACTGCAAGTCCGCCCGCTGCTTTCACAGCCTTGATGGCATCGTAAAATGTCGGCTTGACTTCCTTGCCAGTAAAGAGGAAGGCATATTCGTCCTTCATCAGCTGCAGTGTTGCCCTATCGCCTGAAAGTGCCAGTGTCTTCTGTTCGCTTTCGGGCACATGGTTCTCTACCAGATAGCAGATAACGTCCATCTTGGAAAGGAACGGTGCAGGATTCTCGTAGTTGTCCTTGCTATTCTTCCAGGATACAATTTGCTCCAGCGAGAGTTCCTTTGGATTCTCCAAGGAAAATTGTTTTTGTGAGTTCTCCTCGTCGAACGTCGCACCATGAACGTAATTATTATACGCATGCACGTACGCGTCAAGACTTCCCATTCTCGCAACAGCGCGTTGGTGCGTGAAAGGAAGCATACCCGCAACATCAATATGAAGTCCAAGGAGCTCGATGTCCTTCACTTTAGTGCCATTGCTCTCATATTGTGCGTCAATTTCTATACCTGGTATTACTCTGATACCCTGCACTTTGCCTGCTTCCACCGCTTCAGGTACTCCATAGACTGTGTCATGATCTGTAAGAGCAATTGCAGTGAGACCTTGGCTTTTTGCATAAGCCACAACTTCAGAAGGCGACCAAAGGCCATCAGATGCCTTGCTGTGCATGTGCGTGTCCATCTTGATTGTTGTTTTTTCGTTGTTCATTGCAATCACCTTTACTACTATGTGGTAATGATACTACTTATTATATTTCATTAGAAATTAAGCGTAAATTACTAAAAATAGCTTAATAAAGTAAAAAAAGATTAAAATGGTTAAAATTACTAAAAATGACGAGGTTATCCTCACCAATCTCGGTTTCAACGCGAGAATGAGCGAAAGCGAGCTCGGACGCCTCTGCAGAAAGAGCAAGGACACCATCAAGTATCGCATCAAACGATTGGAAAGCCTTGGTATCATCAAAGGGTACACTGTCCTTTTGGACTATACCAAACTTGGCGCTGTCAATTACAAAATGTACATACAGACCCCTGATCCACAACCACTCATTAACTTCTTCGACCAGAAATCTGAAGTTTTCGCGCGATTCACCGCATACGCTGATTGGAACATAGGAGTAGCATTATTCTGCAGGACGCCGCAAGAGTATTACAAGATTGAGAACGAGTTGTTCACAAAGTTTGGCAAGGATATACGGAGTCTCCTGCTTTGTCACATGGTGAGTGCCAGCATCTTCTCTTGGCGCGCCTTCGACAAACGTGCCAGCAAGAAAGACATCTTTGGCGACATTGTTGGTAACGACCTGGATGAGATGGACGTGGCGATACTTAACCTGTTGCTAGCGGACAGCAGGCAGAGTTTTGTCTATATGGCTCAGACACTTAAGACAAACGTGAACATGATACGCCGCAAAATGGCAGTGCTCGAAAAGAAAGGAATACTAGTTGCTTGCCAAGCAATAATAGATACCGCAAAACTGGGTTTCGAGAACTACAAGCTGTTCATCACAGTGCAGGACTACACTCCAGAAGCAGAACGGTCTCTTCTCGAAACAATATCTATAGTGCCACAATGCAGCAACGTCATCAGGATGCTCGGGCCTTGGAAGATAGAAGCAGAGTTCTCCTGCAAGAGCTATGATGAGTTCCATGCCATTATGAAGAAAGTGCAACAGCATCCTGCAGTACTGGGACTCCGTTATGCGATATTCAAGGATGAGAAGTATTTCCCGAGCGGAAAAGTGCTCGCGTAGGAAACCACCAGTTTCGCAAGGTATTTCGCTCTGCTGGATGAACACCGAAAGAATCAATGGGTTCGCTGGGATTTGAACCCAGGACATCTACGACGGTAAAGTCGGTTTTGTTCTGAGTTATTACGTTTGTTTTCAACGTGTTTGAACCTATTTTTTCTCTGCCTCCTGCTGAAGCGATAGTCTCTTAGGAGATATTTCTCTTTATGAACTCGTTATTGATGATGAATAGGTCATGAATGCTGACTTACTTACTAGAATACGCAAGGGCAAGGTAATCACCAACCTAAAACTCAGACGAATTGGAGGAGCTCATTGAAAGCGTGGAAATGCTGAGAGTCGTATACCCGGATACAGATTCAATTTATAAATAGGTAAAGATGCACTGGAAGAGGCAAGCAATTAAGGGGCTAATAACAAACAGGAATTCCCAATCAGAGTGATGCATAATTGCGAACAATCGGAGACAAAGTCAATGAAGAACACATTTCAAGCACTGAATCCCTTCACTAATCAGGTGATAGGTACATACACGGTCACTTCAAACACAGAAATGAAACGACTGAACAACATTGCCAAATCTGGACACAACAGTTGGCAGGATTCACCTTTAGAAGTCAGAATTGACAAGCTACACCGAATTATTGACCTACTCAAATCAAGCAGAAGCGCACTGATAGACGCGCAAATTGCCGAGGTCGCGATGCCGAGAAGGGAGGCGGAAGAATCATTCGACAACCTTATTCATCGCGTCAGCACATTCTTCAATATCGATGAGTCTTACTTCACGCTGAAACAAGAATACCCAAACAATATCACTAATGTGATTGTGCGTGTCCCATACGGTCACGTACTTATTGTTACTCCTTGGAATCATCCTCTCTCCATTCCATTGTGGCAGATTATCCCCGCTTTGTTGGCAGGTAACACAGTAATTTGGAAACCTTCAGAAAAATCGCTTTCTGTGAATGACCTGATCTATTCATTATTCAAGAAACTCGAATTGCCTCCTGGCACTTTCACCATGATTGTGGGAGGACCATCGCAAGTACAATTTGCCTTACGAAACATGAGCGTTAATTTGTTATGCTTCACCGGCTCTTTAACAGTTGGACAATTACTACTTGCACAGTGCAGGAAGAAAATGCTGCCCTGCATAATGGAGCTCGGTGGAAAAGACGCGCTTGTCGTGTGTAAGGATGCCGATTTAGATTCGGCAGTTGATGCTGCAATAGTGGGTTCTCTCAGACATTCAGGGCAGTTGTGTTCCTCGATTGAGCGAATATTTGTGCATGAATCCGTGTATGATGGCTTTGTGCGTTCACTCTTAGCTAGAACAAATTCGATTAAGAAAGATGACCCAAACAAGTTGACAACCATGGTTTGCTGTCTAAAGGACGAGACCGCTGAGCAACGAATTGCAAATCAAGTCAAGGACGCAGTCAATAAGGGCGCTAGCGTCTTGCAAGGCAGCGCGATTAGGCCGCCTGAATTTCCTATTGTAATTTCCAAGGTTGACTCAGAATGTCTGTTATTCCAGGAAGAAACTTTCGGTCCGGTCATTGCACTAACTTCATTCTCCAGGGATGAAGAGCTCATAGAGAAACTGAATGATTGCAAGTATGGGTTGTGCTGTACTATTTGGACAAAAAGTGAACTCAAGTTCAAGGAACTTCAGGCAAGTATAGAAGTGGGCACTATAACTTTGAACAGACTGTCTGGAACATTAAGTAGGTCTCCTTGGGTAGGTCGAAAATCGAGTGGCATTGGGTTTGTATTGGGTCTAAATCCTATTGAACCATATACCGTACTTAAGAACGTCCGAAGGAAGGCAAATGATTGACTACTGAGGAGTAATTAACAGGCAAAAGCTTTATAAACGAGGCACCGTTCAACACAACCATGGCACCTGACGAACTACACAACTTCCTCATGGCCTCTCTGCAAGACACCTTGCAAAATAACCTCTTAGCACTGATCGTCTTCGGAAGCGGCAATAATGGCGACTACCTACCACAAATAAGTGATGTGGATTACTTTGCCATACTTGAGACAATTGACTCCTCGGTCCTGAACAAAATTGAAACATCAAAACGAAAAGTCGCGGAAACTCACTCCGTCAAATTGGATATTAAGCCGATCACCATCAATGAGGTCAGATGTGAACTTCAGAGAGACCATGGCACAGGGTTCTTCAACGGCTGGGCTATTCACGCACTAAAAAATGGATATCAAAAAATTGTCTATGATAGATGCCACTTGGCAGACTCAATTTCCAACACGAATATACCCCTTCATACACACTGTGACGAAAGACTGGCTTATTATGTACACAAACTTCGAAAGGCAATTCAGGGAGAAAGCTTCATATTCCACAATACGATAAAGAGACTAACAAAAGAGGAGCAATACAAAGTTGCAGTCTCGTCAATAAAGAACATCTTGACTTTCAGCAACGCACTGCAGGGAAAGTTCGTATACACTAACGACCAAGTTTTGCGAATAATTGCAGACGAGAAACTAAGAGCAGCAGTATCCAAAGTATTCGAGAACAAACGCACATGTAACTATGACCTGAATGACCTTCTAGCCGCATATAATCTGATTGAGAAATACAACATGCTTCAAGTCGAAACGTACCAAAACAACAAGCAAGTACCAAACAAGATGCTTCAGGAGCAAAATCATGAATACCAATCGCACCACTGAAGGAGCCATTGACACAAGAAGCAATTCATTTTTTGAATTACAGCATATTAAAATGAAGGTAACCGCACTATGCAATCTAAGATGTCCGAAGTGCGATTACTGGAAACATCCTTCACCCAACGTCTTAACCACTGAAATCATCGAATCCATCATAGACCAAGGATTGGCAAGAGGTCTGAAGAAGATTCACATATCAGGGGGAGAACCTACGATACGAAGTGACTTGATGCCAATTGTTTCGTATGGAGCTTCAAGAGCAGTTGCCTTTGGAATAGTCACCAACGGCACATACCTACAACCTCAAGAGAACCTAGACCTAGCAAAGGCTGGAATAGGAGATTGGACGTTTTCATTAGATACTATCGACCAAATAGAGTATCATGAGTCCGTAGGTAGGATATTCGACCTGCAGACTCTACTTAAGTCGATTGAATTTCTAGCCAAGAGGAAGGCTGAAGGTAATCACCGCCTCAACATATTGACTGTCGTAACATCAAAGAATTTTGACAGGGTGGCTGAAATTGCCAGAACAGCATACAATCTAGGAGCTGACACCTTCAAGATTATTCCTTACGACTTCAGGCAAGCAAACTTAAACAGCGGAAGTCCCACACCAAATCAATTGAACCTTACCGAAGAGCAAATCCACCGGTTTAACAATGAGAGCGTGCCTGCATTGGAGACACTATCAAAAACTACCAAATTCTCAATCTACCCTTCATATGGACTTCACATATTCGGCAGGACAACGAGAGAGATAGAACTAGCTGCAATGGGTGATGTTGCTCTTGGGTACTATTCATCAAACAGATGTTTCATGCCGTGGATACATTTGAGCATCTTTCCGTCGGGTGATGCATATATTTGCTGCAAAAAAGCATTCACCGTTCTGGGCAATATAGCTAAACAGCCTTTGAGCGAGATTCTAGATGGTGAAGTCATGAAACAAGCCAGAACACTATTAACTCAACATAGTCCACTAGTCGATTGCAGAAGCTGCACGTCCAACGCATATGAAAACAGATTGTTGGAGGCAAGATTGTGAATAATCACATCATCCTACTTGGCGGAATTCCCGGC
>JBDRGA010000012.1:0-29175 GCA_043818175.1 Candidatus Woesearchaeota archaeon
CACACTTCTCTTTTTACAACTTGATACGCCCAGTACGAAGTAGGCCATGGAGGCATTTCTTCCAACAATGGATTTATTACGGTCAATCTAGGTGAAGAAACCTGCTCTGTTTGGGCATGGTGGTCAATCCAGATTACTTCCGAAGTCATATTGTCCAGAAAATCCTGGCTTACCTGCATGTCCAGAACAAAAATAAGGTCAGGCCCATAGTCATGAACTGTCTGTATCCATCCCTCATCTGCGGACTTGCCTTTCTTGCTTATGAGCCCTTTTCCTTCATGTTTTAGCCTGTAGAGAAGAAGGAATGCGCTAGCGCCATCAGCATCGCTGTCGAAGATAAACATGGGCCTCTTGGACTCTTCGAGCCTTTTTCGGGCATAAGCTATCAGGTCATCTATCTTGCCATCCATATTCAGTGGCACCTGAAGCGCATTAAAAACATTCCGGTAACTAGGAACAAAACACGCACAGACGGGCCGGTATTTACGTCATCCTCAGCGACACTGATACTAAGACATGAACAACAATCAAGCGCAGGAGTACCGTTTCTTGGTGTTTGTGCCTTTGTTCTTGGCGTTGCACCAGAATTCATTTTTTCTAGCTATTTTGTTTGTCTTAGTTCTTCTGGAATTAGTTCATATGGAAGTCGCATTAGGTATCGCGTTGTCCAGTGTTGCTTTATTCTTGGTATGATTGTGTGCTGCAACGCATTTACGATTGTCTCGTTATTGTCACGTAGTCCAAGCATTCTCAGGGCCTTTCTTGCAAGATACTGGTCTGCTTCGGGAAACAGCTTTTCCTGGTAGAAGAGGAACCTTGCGTATCTCTGCATACTCCGTTCTCTGAATTCGCTAAGGGTTTGTCTGGCTGTTTCGTGTGTTGTCGGGATTCGGATTCTTCCATCTATTACATCCAGGTGGGTGGCTTCTGCGTAATCTTGTATTCTTTGGTAGTATATCTCGCTGAGGGCGTGTTTTGTCACTTCGAAAATTGTTTGGGGCTTTCTTTTGACAATACTCTCCACTCTGCCTCGTAATCCCTCTGCTTCGTAGCTCAATTTGAGTATGTGTCGTTTTATTTCATCATAAGATCTTGTTCCGTGCATTGTGGCGAAAGCAAGTGTTACAGCGTCATCATAGTTGCCCTCAATGATTGTCTCAAGTTCAGTATCCTTGAGTTCAATTGGTTGCCAATCTACTACAGGTCTTGTTTCTGGGAAAAGCTGCACAAATGCGTTTCCAAATCGCCCTTTCAAAACGTAACCTAGGGGGGAAACAGGGGAAAGCCACTCATTCAAATGCTCTCTTGGTTCAACAGTAATCCGGTATCCTTCTCTGGTGTGGTCAATGTAAACAGGTATGATGTGGTTAAGTTCAAGGTATCCTTGCCTAAGCTTGTCAATTGCAGTTACATCTCCAGGGGTCAAGCCCCGTCTGGCTAATTCAGCTTCGGGGAAAGTGTGTCTTTCGTGGAATTTAGCTGCATCTGCAACGATTACATGCAGGTCTGCTGACTTTGTGCTTTGTGGGTTATGCTCATTTCTTAAAATATCTTGGTGGAAGAATGATCCAATCCCCCCAATGAATAGTATGTTATCGCCATGAGTGTCGAGCAAGGCGTCTCGTGTCTTGGTAAGATAATCCAGGCACGTGGTCATGCAAATTGGAAGTCTTCTGGCTATTTTAAACACCGCGGTCCTAATTTGTTTCTTTATAAACCTCGCATTCTCGTCTTGAAACACGTAGCAACGCTTAATAATATGAATGAAACCCTTTTTTCATGAGTATTTCACTCAAGGATGTGCGACAAGAATTAACGCCCGCTAACGCATTATCATTGAGTAGGCCGTTCATCGCAGCGTATGGCCTTCACAATTTCGCTGATGACCCCACAAAGTTGGCTTTGACGTTTGGCGCTGCTTTCCTCACCGACACTCTCGATGGAGTAGTTGCTAGGATGACTCATTCCCAATCCAAGCTCGGCGGTTATATGGATCTCATCGGGGATAGGGGTCTTGAAATGGTGAGCTTGTGGGGTATGGCATCTCATGGTATGATTTCATACATCTTTCCAGTGTTGTACACTGCAAAGGGTGCGGTTGTTGATACCTTGCGTGTTGTCAGAGACGCGAAAAGAGGCTCGTTCAGGAATCCAACTCAATACGGTGGAAACGACAGCAAAGCTCAAAGGTTCACCTATTCAGTGAGCAAGATTTCTTTTGTGGTGGGCGCGCCCGTATTTCCCAATTTAGTAACTGACGTTTTAGGTACAGTAGCGACTGCTTACGGTCTGTTCAGAGCAACCAATGCAGTCGTAAATGTTAATCCAGCAGATGTGAAACCGGATTTAAGGGTGCAATCCATCAATGACCTGTCTACTGCATACCTGCATGAACTCGGTGTGAAGGGCATAGTATTTGATGTTGACAATACCTTATGCGCGCACGGCGAAACCACAGTTGATGAACATATTCGTGGCCGTTTGACAGAGTTGACCTCTGCTTTCCCTTCATGCATATTAACGAATGCAGATTCAGAAAGGAAGGGCGCACTTGAGGGTATGCTGGGAATTCCTGTTATAAGATCACAAAAGAGAAAGCCAGCGCGGGAACCGTATCATTTAGCACTTGATTACCTTGGGACGAAGCCTAATGAAACCGCAATGGTAGGCGACAGAGTTCTAACTGATGTTCTAGGAGCCAAACGTGCTGGTATGGTTGCAATAAAGGTGGACCCGATTGATAAGTACTCCGAACCCTTGAACGTCAGACTGGCAAGAATGTATGAACGAATCAAGTACGGTAACACTTAACGTTCAAAGATGGGATATGGCCTCGCGCATTTCCAAATTTAGAGCGTGCTTGGTGTCGTGGCACATAAGTGAATAACTATTCTTAGTTAGGTCGCTCACTTTGGGTGGTGGACTGCTGTAGATTCTGACGAGTTCGTCTTTCACTTCTCGTTTATCTCCATAGACTGCGAGTGTTTCTGTCAGAATATTATCTGGACTGGTTAGTGTATTTGGCCAGGCCCTTGCATTGTTCCTGATTGAGCATGCGAGCGCAAACAGGTCCCTCGCATCCCTTTCAGCTTTGGGCATCTCTGCATTGATTTTGAGCCCGAAGTCGAACACGACTAGTTCCTCCTGAAAAGTTCCTATGTTAGAAAACCGTGCATCCCCCCAGTTAATGCCTAATTCGTGCATCTGGGCTAAACGTTCCACGGTCTTCCAATACAATGACTCGACTGAGTAGACTCCGAGCCGGTCATGCGCATAGGCCAGTTCGACAGAAGGGTCCATGTGTCGGTAGGCGGTCACTAGAACGTGCTTAATGCCAGTTCCATCCAGAACCTGTTGCCTGCTCCTAAATGATGGGATGCCTGCTGTCTCCAGTATCCTGTATACCTGATCTTCCCTGGCTACAGCGAACTCCAAGTCTTCGGGCACAACGAAGCTGTCATTGTATATACGTTGTGCTCTCCAATGCCAGTGCTTGAATGCATGTTCGGCAATCCAGCTTGGGAATTTTATGTTCAGTTCTTCTCCTTTGTAGTTTATTCTTCGGTGGTTACTCAGGAGTGCATTTGTTGCATGTCCATCGTTGACAAGGCCGAAGTAGTGTCGCCAAAATCTAATTGGGTTGACGAAGTCTAAGAAGTACACGAGGTCGTCATGCCACCACGTGTCTCTTCTTTGTTCTTGGATGAATTCTACGAGTTGATCTCTTGAAGTAATGATTGGTCTGTTGACTGCATGCTTTCGCATGAGATCTTCTTGCGCTTGTAGACGGTGTTCTTTTGTACCCAGAACCGAGTCTCCCGTGAACTCTATTAAACGCTGAAACCTCATTAGTGGTAGGAAAATACGTTTGCATAAAATGGTTTGCAAGATTTGTTGTCCTGTGTGGGGAGGTTCTGCACTAGTTTTTTATATTCTTTC
The DNA here is from genome assembly GCA_043818175.1 of Candidatus Woesearchaeota archaeon. Taxonomy (GTDB): domain Archaea; phylum Nanobdellota; class Nanobdellia; order Woesearchaeales; family JBDRGA01; genus JBDRGA01. Next base: position 3,940 of record JBDRGA010000012.1, read on the forward strand.
TTTCTATCTTGGTACATGGGGAACGCGGACGCTCTTGTTGAGATACGAAACAGAATTCTCTTGGAGATGCAATGCCCTCTCAAGGACGCAGCCACAAACCTTGTTTTCGGCAAGGGAAACCCTGAAGCAAAGTTGATGTTCATAGGTGAAGCGCCAGGGAAGAACGAAGACCTTCAAGGAGAACCGTTTGTCGGCCAGGCTGGGAAGCAGTTGGATGGATTGCTGAACCGGATAGGTTTAACGTTGAATGACGTCTACATCGCCAACATATTGAAGTACAGGCCTCCTGAAAACAGGGATCCGAATCCTGATGAGATAAGAAGACATACTCCTTTTTTAGTGGAACAAATCAAGGCAATCAAGCCAAAGATAATAGCAACTCTTGGTAACTTCAGTACAAAGTTCGTTCTTGCTGATTTCAACGTTGATGGAATGAAAGCAATTGGTGGAATAACGTTCTTGCATGGCAAACCAGTAGAGAAAACGATTGATGGTCTCACCTTTCTTGTCTTCCCATTATATCATCCAGCAGCATGCCTGTACAATAGAAAGCTCATGCCTGACCTGGAACATGATTTTGACGAGTTGGGTAAACTGCTCGGAGAACGCAAACGACAAGCAAAACCGCAAAAAACGTTAGAGGAGTGGTAACATACATTTACAATGTAGCGAACCATTACGTTTATAAACCACCTGCGATTCTCCCGACTTCATGGCAGCACCTAAAAGCATAGGCACGAAGGTCAAGAAGAAGCACTTCGTTCCCATAATTGCGCCGAAGCTTTTCAGCCACGAGCTCATTGGAGAAACTCCAGTTACCGAAAGCAAACAACTTGTCGGAAGGAGAATCAGTGCCAATTTCATGACCCTAACTAATGACTTCAAGAAACAGCACATTTCCCTCAAATTCACAATAACAGGTGTAACTGATGGCAAGGCAAACACGATGCTCACCGGTTACGAGGTTGCTCCAAGCTTCCTGAAACGATTAATAAGAAGGGGAAGAACCAAAATCTCAGATAGTTTCGTTTTCACGACTTCAGACGGCGTCAAAGTACGCATTAAACCAGTTATGGTCACGCAGGGAAAAGTTCCTTCAAAGACTGGTACTTCTCTTAGAGCAAGTTTCCACGAACAGATGACTGCATTGGCTGAAAAGGAAACGTTCACAAGCCTTGCAGGTCAGTTCCTTGATGGTTCATTGCAGAAACATTTCAGGCAATCGCTTGGAAAGAAATACCCGTTGAAGCACTTGGAAATCAAAGCATTCCTCGCGGTTTCTGAAGCCAAAGAATCAGATGTGCATAGCGAAGAAGAACCTGTTGAACAGGACGCGCTTTCAGAACAGGAGTCAGAAGAACCCACTCCCAAAAAGTCGAAGAAGAAAGTGGATTTGGACGATTCTGAAGAAGAAGACGCTGAGGAGTCCAAACCAGTAAAGAAGTCTCCAAAGAAAGCATCTAAGAAGACAGAAGAAGATTCTGAATAGGCACAACCTATTTATAGCCCTGTGTTCAGTGAACACTTATGCGATATGTACGCGTTGACCACAATGATGTGCCTTTGATGCTCAGCCAGCAGGAGATTGAGTCTTTTTCAGGCAGGCTCGACGTTAAGGGGTTCACGTCTGTTGAAATGCAGGATGGAACCGTTCTTTATCTTTCACCAATAGAGTACGAGAACGCAAATAAACGTGCTGAAGCACAAGCAGGCTCAATTAGCCAGTCATCGTACATAGCAAATGAACAGGCAACCATGGATATCCAGCAGTGGAACAAGACGATTGTTTTTGTTGCGGCCTTGCTTGCAGGAGGAGTCATGCTTCTTTTCGTTTCAGGTCGTGGCATCACTGGAATGGCCACAACAGCTGCTCCAGTTCAAAGTGGTGCTGGTTGGGTTTTAGGTATCTGTATTGCAGTGGGACTTGTAGCTCTAATCTTCACGCACGTTAAGAAGAAGTTTTTGTGAATAAGATTATAAACTAATTTGACTTTCTCAACACAATGGAAACATACGATGTCAACATCGAAGAAGTAGCAAAGCAGGTTATAGAAGCGGAAGCAAAGCTTGTACTATTGCAATTTCCTGATGGTTTGAAGAGACGTGCAAAAGAAATTCAGGACAAACTTTCCCTAAAAACAAATGCCGAATTTCTTATTTGGGCAGGCTCGTGTTTTGGTAGTTGTGACATTCCTTTGGAAGTCAAGAACATTGGTGTCGACTTGATTGTGCATTTTGGGCATCCTGCGTGGAAGTAAGTTCTCCGACTATTCATACAGAATCTATATAAAGAGACCTCGTGCTCCTAACTGTCATGTCATATGAGTTGATTATAACAGAAAAGCCCAGCAGCGCAAAAAAGATTGCATTGGCGCTCTCAGATTCAAAACCCATTAGCGAGAAGAAGAATGCAGTAGAATACTTCAAAGTCACAAATGGAAAGCAGGATATTGTTGTTGCGTGCGCAGTAGGACATCTTTACAGTGTTGCTGAAAAGGAAAAAACCAGAACATATCCAAGTTTCAATCTTGAATGGAAGCCCACGTTTGAAGTTGAGAAGAGCGCTGCACACACAAAGAAGTATCACCAAGTTCTCAAAAGTCTCTCGAAAGACGCAAAAGACGTTACTGTTGCATGCGACTACGATATTGAGGGTGAAGTTATTGGATTGAATGTTGTTAGAGAGATATGCAAGAGAAAAGACGCTTCGAGGATGAAGTACAGTACCTTAACAACAAAGGAACTTAGAGCTTCATACGATAATAAATCGAAAACGTTGGATTGGGGGCAGGCCCTTGCCGGAGAGACAAGACATTTTCTTGACTGGATGTACGGCGTTAATGTTTCAAGGGCACTCACCAGTGCAGTAAAGACCACTGGCAGATATCTAAATCTCACGTCGGGAAGAGTACAGGGTCCCGCGTTGAAGATACTTGTTGATAGGGAAAGAGAAATACAGGCCTTCAAGTCCGAGCCTTTCTGGCAGGTTCAGCTAACCGCAGATGCGAAAGGCAAGGAGCTTGTTGCCATGCACGAGCAGGATAAATTTCAAGATAAGAAATTAGCTTCAAAGGTGCATAAGAACGCAGACCAGAAGACATGTTCTGTGCTTGATGTAAATGCATCACGTTTTGAGCAGGCGCCTCCTACCCCGTTTGACCTGACAAGTCTTCAGACAGAGGCGTACAAAGTGGCGGGAATCTCTCCAAAAGATGCTTTGGCCATTGCACAAACGCTTTATTTGAAAGGGCTTATCAGCTATCCAAGAACGAGCAGCCAACAGTTACCCTCAAGTCTTCAATTGAGAGATATAATCTCAAATCTGAAACTTCAAGCTCCGTACAAAGAACTTGCGTCCATGCTTCTCGCAAAAAAGGACTTAACGCCCAATAATGGTAAGAAGACCGACCCCGCACATCCTGCGATACACCCAACAGGTGAAAAGCCAGGTGCGCTTCACGGTCGTGATGAAAAGATATACGATTTAATCGTACGAAGGACTTTGGCCACGTTTGGTGATCCTGCAACAAGAGAAACAGTGACGTTGATACTTGATTCTGGAGGGGAGAAGTTTGTTGCTAAAGGCACCAGAACTGTGCAGCTTGGCTGGCACGTATTCTACGGGCCACATCTAAGATTTTCTGAGGACCAGCTTCCTGGTGTGAAGAAAGGAGAAGTATTGAAAGTTATTTCTGTTGAGCTACTCGAGAAGGAAACACAACACCCTAAGAGATACACTCCTGCAAGCATCATTAAGCAGATGGAAAAGTTGAACCTTGGAACAAAGTCAACCAGGGCTGCAACGATTGATACTCTTGGTAATCGAGGCTACATTGAGGGTCAGCCTATGAAGGCGACAGAACTTGGTTTGCAAACGATTGAGGTTCTTGAAAAGTATGTGCCGGAAATTATTGATATTGAATTAACGAGACATTTTGAAGATGAACTTGAGGAGATTCGCGAGAAGAAAAAGACGGAAGATCAGGTTCTTGATGAAGCGAAGGAGTTTTTGACAAGAATTCTAGGCAGTTTCAAGAAAAAGGAGAAGACAATTGGTGAGGAGCTGAAGAAGAGTTCGGATATCATGCGCGATTTGCAGCGTACTGTTGGTCCTTGTCCTGTATGCAAAGAAGGAACGCTTGTTATGAAACGAGGCAAGTTCGGTCAGTTTATTGCGTGTGATAAATATCCTGATTGTACTGCGACGTTTGGAATTCCAAGTACTTCTCTTGTTAAGCCCACTGGTAAAGTGTGCGAGACATGTCAGCATCCAATTGTCAACATAATCAAGAAAAGGTCACGCCCGCAGGAGATTTGCATCAATCCGTTGTGCCCGACGAAAGAACAGCCAAAGATTGACGACGGAAGGAAATGTCCGAAGTGCAGTAAGAATCTTGTCTTAAGAAAAAGTGTTTACGGTGCTTTCTACGGTTGTTCTGGTTATCCCAAGTGCAGGTACACAGAACGAACGAAATGAGAAAAGAAACAAGAAAAATGAAAGATAATTTGAAGGCTCGAAGCGCGCTTATCTGCGCTTCGTTGATTTCTTCTTCTTCACTGCCTTCTTCTTTACTGTCTTCTTCGCGGCTTTCTTTTTCTTTGCTGCCATTATTTACACCTTCCAAATAGCGTAATGCTATTTACGTTAAAACTGGGCATGCTGGTATTTAAATGTTTTGATTTAAAAGTATATATTGAGAATTCTATAAATGTCCATTTTCCAGGATTGAATGTGGAATCATTGCAAAATCGAATCCGGGCGTGGTTTCTCACGAAGAATGGTGTGTATATCATTACCAAATCAAGATTTGGATAATATTTCTTGTGAATATTTTTCATTTCTGAAATTCGTGCTGCGCATACCTTTGTTTTCAAACCCGGGTTAACAGAGACGAATTTCAGATGAAAAATCTTGCAGGAGGATACTAGGTCTTCAGATCAGGGTTTTTCATTTCAAGGAATTAATATCAAAACCAAGAGCGTCGACTGTCTCTTGTTGTTGTTTCATCTTTGTTGATGTGTTTAGTTGCCGTTAATATCTCTAATCTGAAGTTCTTTTAATCGTAACAATTTTGACCAGTACTTCCTCTGTATCCATACGTAACATTTAAAAAGCCTGTACTGTTTCTCGCCAGTCTTGGGGCTGTGGGGTAGCTTGGTATCCTTTCTGGTTTGGGACCAGAAGACCTCGGTTCGAAACTGCCCTGAGGCACCGAAAGTCCGAGCAGCCCCATACAATAACATGGCGAAGAAAGCAACATATCCCTCAGTCAAGAGGTTTGGAACGAGATACGGAAAGACCGTGCGCGACAAGTACGGAAGCATAGAAGTGCAGCAGAAAAAGCTTTATCCCTGCCCGCATTGTGGATACATAAAGGTTAAGCGAATGTCTCTTGGTGTTTGGCACTGCACTAAATGTGAAAATACTATGGCGGGCAGAGCATTCAACTTCGAAGCTCGGAAGTCCGTGGGAGGGAAATAATGGCAGACTACAAATGTTTCGCTTGCAAACGCACGTTAAATCCTGAAAACATCAAGCGCAAGGTGCGCTGCGTCTATTGTGGAAGTAAGATGGTGTTCAAGCCCAGGACGGTTTCCACGCACGTGCTCGCAAGATGATGCGCGCAGAGCTTACGTTTCCATTTTCGAATCAGGAAATTCAAGCCCTTTTGCTCGACGAAGAGATTGAGTTGAAGGGTGATAGAGCAGAGATAACAAAGGTCAAAGGCGGAGTGCGCATTGACGCGCAGGACATTACGGCGCTTCGCGCTGCTGTGAACAGTGTGCTTAAAGTACTTCAGACCCATGAAAAGGCAATGGCTGTGCAAAAATGAACCAGGACGTGCAGGATCAGGTTAACAAGCTTCAGATGCTCGAGCAGAGCATCTCTTCATTTTCTTCTCAACGTCAACATATGCAGTCCCAGCTGATTGAAATGAATTCCGCACTCGAACACATCGAGGGAAAGGACAAAGCATTCAGAATCATTGGTAACTTAATGGTTGAGCAGGACGCTTCTGAAATCAGGAAAGATATATCTGATAGAAAGGAATCAATTTCGGTCAGAATAGCATCTCTTGAGAAGCAGGAGCAGACCCTGAAGAAGCAGGCACAGTCCATTCAGGAATCAATAATGCAGAGTATGAAACATGAACACAATCCCGAAGAATCCAATTGAAGAGGCGATAGAAGTTCTTGCAATGTTGCAGGAGGATAATTCAATATCAAAAAATATGCGTGTGAAGTTCAATTCGCTTGTCCAGACACTTCAGACCTCTGATGATGTGCAGCTTAATGTAACGAAGGTGCTTGAGGAGCTTGATGATTTATCGCAGAACATTAACATTCAGCCCTTCATCCGCACACAAATATGGAATCTCACAAGCATTCTTGAATCACTTAATTCCCGTGTGTAGATTTCTTCTTCCAGAATGAACTCTTGAGGAATGCGGCATTTGGAACAATTATCCTGTCTCCGTTTGATGTCTCTAGCACTACGTCAGTTATCTTTATTTCTTTCACTATGCCTGTTATGTCTTGCATGACTAATGTGTTGCCCTCTTTGAAATATTTCCTCGTTCTGATGACTATTCCGCCCATCAGGTTCGGAAAGAAGTCCTTGAGTGCGAGGAACAGTGACAATAGAACCACTACAATAAGGGCTATAGCCACACCGTTTACTACTGCCTGTGCTATGCGTATCTGGTTAAGTGCAAGCACGATTGTCAAGGCGAATATCACGAAGGTGACCGTGCCTGAGATGAATCGTTCCAAAGAGATGGATATGTGAAGTACGTGTTGAAGGTTCTTGTCAACATGGAGCGCGCCAAGTGTATGTTTTACCAATCTTCCTACAACTCTTCCCAGAATAAAACCGATTAGCAGTATGAGAAGTGCAATCGTGACGTCCTTTACCCATGGATTAAGAACTATCTTGCTTGTTACAGGGTTGACGAACTCTGACAAATCTTGCAATGCAGGCATGCGTCAAGTGTGGCGTTACGGTATTTAAATGTTGTTTGAGATATGCCTTATGTAGTCAGTCTTTGACTTGAATCCTGATTTTCTTGCTAGGTGGGTTATTGCAAGGTCTGTCCTGCTTCCATATTGTGCTGCACGTTTTGGTATCCACGCGGCCGTGCCGAGCTTGTGTTCAAATGCAGCCCTCAATACATATTTTACGTGTCCGTCCTTGACCTTCATCTCAGGAGATACAGACAGTGCCGTTCGCACGACCTCTTCGTCCAGAAAAGGTGTGTTCATGTGGCATTTAAGCGCGGATTCTATCGCAAATTCTCTAAGAATGTCCTGGTGCCACATCATTTTCAGCCCGTCAACGCATGCATTACTTATGTCCTTAGCATCTCTATGTCTTTTGTATCCTGCAAATATTTCCTCGCTTCCAAGCCCAGACCACACGTCCACGATTCCCTGCTCAATCATCTTTCTTATTCCTATTAATTCCACGCAGGCAATGCCCACATTGACTGCGTCGTGACATGATTCGGGCAATATTTTAATCGTACTGATGAGTGCATCTTCGAATTCTTCGAGACTTACAATACATTCCTCAAGAGGCAAACCCAGAATATTGCTTACTTGTCTTGCTGTCTTCAGGTCTTCACTCTCCGCAGTCGGAAACCCGTTTACTGCCACGACGAACAGTTGAACATCGACCTTCAGCTCTTTCAGAAGCACTGCTATGACTGCGCTATCAATTCCTCCTGAGAAAAGGACACCTTGTTTATTTTTGTTTGTTCTTCTTGCAACGGCATGATTGAGTTGCTCGTAGACTTCAGTTGTTGACGCGACGTGTGTTGCACTTGTTAAGTTGTCGACCCAGTTCAACCATGCCTGCTGCTCAATCAGTGTTTTGTGTACGATATAGGGCTCTTGCATGAGAAAAAAAGAAGGGTTTTGACCGCTTCTCTGCTCTTCATTCGCACCTTCTGTTTCAGGGGCGTGTCCTTGGGCGGACTACGCCGCAATTACTTGGCCTTCGGATTGACTCGACACCTCTTGGCTCCCCTGCCCACCAGTGTGGCCCGAGCATGCCGACGATACCCCGATTGCTTTTCACCGCAAACGACTGTGCGAGTTTCGATCAGGTCTACGATCGCCACCCCCCACTGATAAGTTCAGAAGAGAATGAGTATTTAAGATTTGTTGTTCAAGAAGATGTATGCTGTATGAGATATGCTTCCCTTGTCTTCTTCACCTTGGCGAATCTTCCAATTGTTTGTGCCGCTTCTTCTGCATTTACGTCTTGTTTTACCTTCTCGGCACCTGTCACTTCCGCGTATTCCACTTTGACGTTCTGATTCAGGGTCTGGATGGGCTGGAAGAGCACGTCGCTTGCCAAATTGAAATATTGTCCGTTGTCGGTCAGGTATCCTTCCCGTATCAGAATGGTAATGTCCTCATTTGAGAGTGTTGTTCTCAGAATAGGAAATTCAGGATTTCCTTTTGCGATTTGGAATGCTTGCTGTAGAGTTTGCACTTGTTGTTTGCTTAGTTTATGTAGCTCTGGAAGTCTTTTTCCTTCCACCTGGTCGAGTTCTGTTAGTATTTGGTTTGACGCCAGGTCATAGATAAGCGTACATGAAGGCGAGCCGCATTCTGCCACAAGAACAGGTATTAGTTTTGTGCTGAAGGTTGTCCCCGGATTTGCCATTATGGTACGGTCTTTAAGGCTGGTTGGAGGGTAGATTACAGTAAGCATTTCTTCTGGTGTGTCGTTAGGCAAGGGTACGTTTAGCACGTCAATGGCAGTTCCCCCATGTTTTGTTTTTCGGGGCCTTACTTTTACTAAGAGAGGAATGTCTGCGATTCCAGTTATGAGCGCAGTGCCTATGGGCAGGTTGGCTATCTCACTCTCTGCATACGAAGTCATGCCCTCAACGCTTGAAGTGAGGGCGCGAATATCATTTGGGTTTGTTACTTTTAGAATTATGTTGGTCGTGCACTGGCTCAAAACGCTTTTGTCCACCCTGGCAGGTCTCTGGCTTACCACACATAGTCCCAATCCGAACTTTCTTCCTTCGCTAGCAATTGTTCTTATGGTCTTACTTGCCGCTGTCTCTCCAAAGCTTCTCTCGGGGCAGTAGTTATGTGCCTCTTCTAGAACCAGGAAGAATGGGGGAAGAGCGTTTGTTTTTCTCTGCTCGAAAAGATCTCTGCAGAGCTTGTAGACTATAAGTTCCTGGAGTTCTGGCGGAGTTCCTTTCAGGTTTATTATGCTTGCAGTTCCTGGTTTAATGAGGTCTGTGTATGGGGTTGGGGTTGTAGAAAATACTCCTGTTGCCCTTAATTGTTCAACAAGGTTTATCACGCTATATTTTGCATTGCTTTCCTCTGCCTCGAGTGCCATTAGAAGTCCTGGAAATGAATCGCCTCCATGCTTCACTGCACTGTACAATACTGCCTGCTGGTTGCTTGATAGTTTAGGGAGGAGATGCATTAATTCCTGGAAGCTGAACGTTATAGGAAGTCTTAGAGTTCTCCACGCCCCCTGGCTAGGTCTGAATTCCTCTATTTTGCACGCTCCCGATTTAAGTCCGAATTTCACCAGTTCTTTGGCCTCTTCTTCTTCATTGGGTTCGCGCATGCTCGTGTATTCTCCGTGTGGGTCAATCACTACAAGAGGGATGTTTCGTTCCATTATTTCTTCCAGAAGAACTCCTACTGTGTAGCTCTTTCCCGCACCACTCTTTGCTATGACGCTGACGTGTTTTGTCAACAGGGTGGGCAGGTCAATCCTTACCTGTATATTGTGCCCATCCAGCATTCCTAATAGTGCTCCTTCTGAGTCCTTGAGTTGCACTACCTTTTGCACGAAGGAATCTTCAGCTGCCAGAACTTCGGAGCCGGTGTCGAGTGGTACTCTTACTGGTTTTACTCCATCATCAACATATCCTATGACTTGGCATCTGGCAATCTTGTCCTCTCCATGCTCTATCTCAGTTATTTGGGCAAGAACGTATTCATAGTCCTTGTGGTACGCCTGCACGAAGTCGAACTTCTTCGCGTCATTATCCAGCTTGAAGTTGAACTGCGTCGTGGTGGTCTTGCCATATATCCTGCCTAAAATCATAAGAATGGCACGCTTTGCTTCGTATATATAGGTTCCGCTTCGGAACATTTATATACCGTCGTCGCCGGTGTTTTTTGCGTGGAAGCCAATGCGCTAGAAAGGTTTGACCATATTCTGCTTGATGTAAAGCATGCTCTGGCTAGGAAGGACAAGGACACTGCTGTAGGACTGTATCAGGAATTGAAAGATGCATATTCTGCAGTTCTGGCTTCTGGAGCAACTCCTGCCCAGAGAAAAGCATGTTACGTTGAAGTGCAGAAAGTCTATTTGCATATAGCAGGCAAGAATCCTTATGCAGGCATGTGGTTCGTGCTCATTCCATTTGCAGTTGTTCTGCTCTCTGAGTTCCTCTTAGGGTCTTTGCATCCAGATGTTCGGTGGGGCATAAGGCTACTTAGTGTTGTTGGCGTGCTGGGAATCAGTGCATGGCAGACAGTAAGGTTCTGGCGAATGAGCGAGGAACAGCGAATTCTCACTGAAAACACATGGCTTAGTAAGAAACTGTCCAAGATTGAACGAACCATTCGTGTTGTAGATAGGGACATACTTGGGGCGGTCATGATTCTTTTTGTCTGTGGTCTGATTGTCTCTCAAGTTGGAGTTATAACCGTTGGTGGGGGAATGGCATACAATGCAGTTAATGGAGCGCCAGAATTGACAAGCATGAAACCAGGGCAGGACGCTAGTGTAATAAGTTATGATTTATCCTGTGCGTTCAGGGATCCAGCAGGAATAGCATCGGTTACGATATTCGAGGATAGTTCTGGAGGAATGAACGGGCATTTGCAGACGTTTTCAAAAATGACTTCTGAGGCAAACGTGCATTATTATGTCACGAGCGAATCTCCTAATATAAATTGGTATTGTCAAGCCGTAAATATGAATGGAAAGGAATATGTTTCAGAGGTACGGACTGCCTCAAAAATTCCTAAAGTGCGCGTTGTTGAACCGAAATCAGGGGGTACGTACACTGGAAATGTAGTTCTTTCTGTTGAGACATCTGCACCAAATTGTGTTTACGTTATTGATAGAGACCAGAAAAACGTCAATTCAATGGATAACTGCTCTCCAGCATCATTGAATCTTGAGCCTGGAGTTCATGAAGTAGTAGTTTATGGCATAGACGATAAGGGAATGCATGAGGCTGTTACTACATTCACTGTTTCCCGTTAAGCTTAAAAGTAAGAGTGTTACTCCCATCTTATGGCAACCAACGTGAATAAGGACAAAACAGAGCAGATTGGGTTTCACAAGGGCTCTCTTAGCACATTACTCAAGGAGCGCGAGGAGCTCGCACGTATTCTTCAGATAGTCGAGCAACTTGTCCAGATGCACATGGCCAGCTTGAAGGAGCTTGGAGTAGATTTGTCGCAGCAGAAGCAGGACGCTACTCCTAAGAAGCAGAAGAAACCTATTGAAGACATGCTGAGATGATTTCTAATGGCGCTCCGAAACGTTTTCATCGACCCTGATTTCCAGATGCAGTTCACGCTGATTTCTCAGATTGCGCGTGAGCTTCGCAAAGAATACGGGATAGAAGATTACCGTGATGTCAGCCCAACACAGGCGGAAAGATTTGTAGATGAGGTTCTTAGTGTTATTCCAGATGCTGAGGACTTCAGTGCAGGATTTCAGAGGGAAACACAAGGATTTGAGAGTCGTCTTGAGCGTACGATTCAGGATTTTGTCAGGTCGTTTATTGTAGACGTTCCAAAACGGGATTGGACCACATGGGAAAGGTCGCGATGTCGTACGACAGAGAACATGAACCCTTTTTTGCGTGCAGGTGATTATGCATCTGTTCCGTGCGTCCAGAGTCATGCGTACAGTTTCACTGATGTGTCTTCACTGGCCGTGTCACCAAAATCACGTAAATCACATAATATTGTAAATGCAGCACGCGGCAGGATACTCGCTGCTTTGGAGCCTGCTGTTCCTTTGCATAACTCCAGTGATAGTGTAGATGCAGTTTGCGGCAGAATACTCAAAGCATCAGAGCCAACTTATGGATACGTTACTGATGATGAATTCAGGAAACGAATCCGGGACAGAACGATACAAATTCCTGGCTGTTCGAACGCGAAGAATCATCAAGGCACTCATCGGGATCAATATATTCTCCTGGCAAGGCATTCAGGACACGAAGTGCGTGCTTTGGACCAAAACCAGGGTGTTCAGGAATTGCATGGCAGGGTTAAGGGCACACGTTTCGGTGAGAAACTCGTGTATAGCATTCTTTTTGACGAGCAAATAATAGATACGATGGCTACCCGTGTCATCGCGTCTGACGAAATCGCATTATTGTACGCTTTGCAGGCATTGCATGAATCATCCAAAACACAAGGGTTCAAAAACGGTCTGACGGGTAACGTTAGAATCGAGAATTTTCCTCTGGATTCAAAGGTCAGAAGATTTTACGAAAAACGTTTCTTACTGGAGAACCAAGATTGGTTGTGCGAGGACCCTGAAAATTTCCCAAGCAATACTGGTCACGTATATGAAGCTAACCACACCACCAAGGCCAAGCCTTCTTTGGTGCGTATAACTTTGCGAAGGATAGAGCAAGGCGTGGACTTTACTCCTGTTCCTATTATATACAGAGTGCATCTCATTACGGGGCGGGCTTACCGTCAGTTGGAGGAATCACCTGACCTTAGGCATGATGTTTACAGTGAGAGAAGTTCTCGTTTTAGAAAGGAAAGATGGGGTCTGGTTGGTGATATGATGCATCAGCAGTTGCTTGAGCGTGGAATGAACCGATTCAACGATGAGTTCAAGTTTGTGACACCTGCACTCAGGCGTTCAAGACATTGAGTCTTCTTGCCTTCGGCACATAATTCAGTAATTTGCCCTTGCTTGCTTTCCCGCATCCATAGCATTCTCCGTTGTACATTACGAGAACGAATGCATCGTCGTGCTCAATCTCCATGTCCTCACCGTGAAGCCAAGATTCCCATTGTTCTCTTGTCAGTTCAATAAGATTCTTCGTGGCTTTCTTTGCTACTATTTGAGAGCCCTCGATGCTCAACCTGAAGCCATCGACCATCCATTGGCCAAAGTAAAGCCCAAGCGTATCTATCCTTAGTTTTTGCATATCAATATCACCCAGGCTTCTGGTGCTTATTTGGATTTTGTCCTTGCTTGTTTGAAGGAAAACAGCTCCTACGTTTTCTGTGATTCCGAACTGTTCGTGCAGAACTTCATGAAGTTTTTTCACTTCCTTACCATTCAAGACTTGCATTACACTCCCCATAATGGTGTTTCCTCCCTCATGACCAGTGCGATTTCTTTGAGGACTTCAAGTTCATCTGCTCTTAGAAGCGCCCGGTAATCTTTCATCTTTCTGAACTCCTGTTCACCGTAGTGCGTGTATAGAACGTCACCTTCGTTGATTTGTCTTCCCGCCGCAACTCCCGGAATGGACATTGCAAGCTGTGTTCCTTTCTTTGCTTCTTGCACTGAATCCTTGTCTTCCTGCATGCTTTTAATTATGCCAAGAAGTTTTCCCTTCTTCATGAGTGGTGTTCCTACAGTTGCAGTACCACCCACTACCTCCACACCCACGATGCATGGATTGCTCTGTCTGAATATGCAATTCTTGAGCACTTCGATTTTGCAAGGTTTTGTCATTCCCGATAACGTGCCTTCATCATCCGTGCGTCTCTTGGCTTCCGCCCACTCTTCGTAGTCCTCGATGATTCTATATATTATATCATTCACAAACACTTTCACAACAGTACTACTCTCTGCCAGGGGAATATTAAATCCTAGAATCACGCCATATGTTGCTTCTTGCATTCCATTTGCTTCTGCATCTGCGTAGTCCTTCTTTGTTATGGGGCCTATGCCTGCCTTTCCCACTGGGATTTCTGCTTCTTTCAGCATGTGCATTAATGCTTCCAGACTGCCCATTGTGTCTGCCTTGATTATGATGCCTGAGCTTTCAGTCTCAAGTCTTATGTTTTCCATACTATGTCGTAGGGTTTCAACCGCTTGTTCAGCGTCGCTATGAATGCAGGATATGAGAGGCATGCCTGCTATTACATCTGTTAGTCCTGGTGCACTAATCTTAACCCCTGTTGCAGCTTTTACACATTGGACGTGTTTGAATGTGCTCTTCTTGTCTCGCATTTCCTGCAATGCTGCTGGCTCAAGCAATGCCCTTACCTTCGTCGCAATTGGACCCTTCGATGTGGGAATAATTATGGTGTCGTTGACGCTGAGCATTCCATCGTAGAGTATTACGTCAATTGTTGTGCCAAGACCTTTGTCTTCTTTTACTTCAAGTATTGTTCCTTTTGCGCTGCCTGCCGTGTCTACTGTTAGCTTGTTTCCCATGAATTTCTGCGCCAATCCTGCTAACAGCATGAGTAGTTCTGGTATTCCAAGGCCGTTCTTTGCACTGCAAGGGACTATTGCTAGTTGTTTTGTGAAGTCAACCCTGTCAAATCTGTCTGCCTGCATGCTGAATTGTTCGTAGAACGCACCCACCAGTTGGTATAGCTTCGTATCAACAAGATTTCTTATCTTTTCTGGTTGTGCTTCTATGTCTTCGAGCACTCTTTTTTTCTGTATTCTATATCCTGGTATTAGGTCTATCTTGTTTGCCGCTACAATGAATGGTGTTTTCTTTTCTCTGAGAATATTTATTGCTTCTAATGTTTGGGGCTTGAATCCCTCGTTGATGTCAACTACAAGCACTGCAAGGTCTGCAAGTGTTCCGCCTCTTTTTCTTAGGGTTGTGAATGCGGCGTGGCCTGGCGTGTCTATGAAAAGAAGTCCTGGTATCGTAAGGGTTCCAATTGTTTTAAGCATGTCCCCAACTCTTTTTGTTATGGCTTCAATGGGTACGATGCTTGCGCCTATGGCTTGGGTTATGGCGCCTGCCTCTGTTGCTAGAATATTGCTACCTCTAATGCTGTCAAGTACGCTTGACTTGCCGTGGTCTACGTGACCCAGGATGCTGACAATGGGGCTTCTTGTTGCCATGCGTCGTGGGATGGTCGGAGCGTATTTAAAGGTTGCTTCGTCTCCCATTCTATGGAGTCTTATGTAACGGAAGGGAAGGCCAAGCTCAGGGTTCACCTTGCAGAGATTCCAAGCAGGGAAATGCCCGTTTTCTACAATCCTGAGATGCGTTCCAACAGAGATTTAACGCTCTGGGTTCTGGGTGCTTTGAAGTTGAAAATGAAAGACGCCGCGATTCCATATGCTGGTTCTGGAGTTAGAGGAATAAGAATGCTTCTGGAACTGGATAATCCTCCCGAAATGGTGCATCTAAATGATATCAGCGAGGAAGCGATTGCGCTCATGCGCGAGAATGCTGAAATGAATGGAGTCTCACAAAAAATAGTCATTTCCCAACGTGAAGCAAGCCGTTTCCTCATGGACAGCAAGGGTTTTGACTTCATTGATATCGACCCGTTTGGCACGCCTGTTCACGTGATGAAAGCAGCAGCACAGGCCATCAGGGAAAATGGGATAATTGCCGTTAACGCTTTGGATACTGCTGCTCTTTCAGGCACTTACCCGAAAACATGCCTCAGAAGGTATTGGGCCGTGTCCCTAAAATGTTCACTTTCAAAAGAGATTGCAATGAGAATCCTGATAAGAAGGTTTCAGCTCGAAGCTGCCAGCTTTGACAAGGCACTTGAGCCAATCTTTAGTATTAAGAGCAAGCATTTCGTGAGAGTATTTCTAAAAGCATCAAAAGGTGCGGACAAAGCAAACAAGATGCTTTCCAGGCACGGTTCCATTTTTCACAACCCAGATACTCTTCGAACAGAACTATCTCCTTTTGAATCTGGCAAAGAAATTGGTCCATTATACACTGGTCCTTTATGGGACAAAGAAGTTATGAAATCAATGCTTTCTTATATTGATTCATCCAATGTACATATCTCTCCAAAGGAAGTAGCACGAAATAAAGCATACTGCTCTGCTATTCTGGATGACCTTTCTGTTGATTCCTTGGGGTTCTATGACCTTCATGAAGTTGCTGCACTCAATGGCGCGTCCCCATTATCGATTCAGGAGGCCTTGCAAAGAATTCCTGGCTCGGTAAAGAGTTCAATTGTGCCTTTTGCCATAAAATCCAAATTGTCCCACTCCGAAATTATGAAGCGATTGACGACCTAACCAAACATTTATATACGACGATAAAGCGTTGTACACCCTAGACCACTACCATGCGAGCAACAGTACTTATCATTGCAGGAATCCTCGTGCTTGCCGTGCTTGGCTCAATCGCTCCACAGGACAGCCCCACTGGTAATGCAGTACGTGGTGTAACATGTGAAAACCCTGCAGGATGCATTGATTGCAATGTTGATTCTGATTGTGGTACTGGACGATTCACAAATGCCTATTATTGCCAAGGGGGTAACGTTTACGGTGATTACCTGAAGCCCAAATGTCTTATCTTCAATTCTGAAATTCATACATGTACTGAAGAGAAGGTTTCACAGTTGGTTGATGTTTGTCAGGAATATCAGTATTGTGAAAATGGAAAGCAATCATGTACTTACAAAGGTGGCTGTCTTGATATAAATGACGATGGAATTGTCAATTTGGGTGACGGTATCTTAATGACTGCGCTTTCGATGTCAAACACAACAAGAAACATGACAGGTTACACTACATATGCTGACTTTGATGATAATGGCATAATCAATAAGGCTGACAACAATTGTTTTGCACCGGGATTCGCATATGGCAGGCAAGAAGCATGCCCTGAAGACAGCTTTGTTTGCATCACTTGCGAGGATGGCTTGAAGAACGGTAATGAAACCGGTATAGATTGTGGCGGTCCTTTATGTGGTGATTGTCCTCTGGGTCAGGGCTGTATTGGCAATGGAGATTGTGCTGCGGGACTATGTGTCCAAAATATTTGTCAGGAACCATTCAGTTGTAGCGATAACAGGACCAACGGACATGAAACCGCGTTGGATTGTGGAGGTCCGGATTGTGAAGCGTGCGAGGTAAACGCAACTTGTATTGTTGGAAGTGACTGCCTTACTAGTGTATGTTTAAACGGTTTCTGTGGTCTTCCTGTAGTTTCCGCACCAATTCTACATGTGGACCCTGTAATTGACCCTGAAGGTGATGTGGTTTATATTCAGGCTTCAGCCGCGAGCGCTGATGGAATTGCATACATACTTGTTGAGATGACAGGACCTTCAGGAGTCAATGTCACAAATCAAACCTGCAATGACGAACAAAGGTGTGACTGGACTTATGTTACAGAGTTGCCTGAAAACAGAGATTATACGTTTAAGGTGACTGCTTATTCAGTTAAGAATGCTGCTTCAAGCAGGGTTGTTGAATTACGAAACAAACAGATTACTCTACAGGTGCAGACCGAAGGTCCAACGCCTGAAGTCACTCAAACTGCAATAGATAAGGAATGCAGCGTTAATGCAGACTGCGGGTTTGATTCATACAATACATACTGTAAAGGGGGAGTTACAGGTTCAGTTTGGGGTAAGCTGAGTACTAACAGGTGCATTTATGGAGAGGATGCTCTCTCATCTCAGTGTGTTTTGAATGAGGAAGATACAAAACTTGCGGACTGTGCATTCGATGAACACTGCTCTGAAGGGCAGTGCTATGCTGACCTTCCTGAATTGTCAGTTGCAGATATTATTCTTGATCCTTCCCAGAATCTGAAGGAGCAGGACCAGTCTGCGTTGTACGTCAGGGTGAGAAATGAGGGGTACGAGGCAGCAGATTATGCTGTTGAGTACAGTGTTGCATATGCTGGGAGTGTAGTCAAAGGAACTATTGTGCGAAACGTTCCTTCACGAATTAAGGCAGACGGTTCCATCGCTCCTGAAGACCTTGAATTCCTTTTGGATTACGTATTTGAGCAACCAGGGACGTACACCATTACAGCTGAAGTGAGTGCTGAACAAGACACTGAATGGAGAGACAGCAAGATTCTCTCGAAAACTGTAGAAATACGCAAGGGCAGGAAGGTCTGTTTGCAGAGAGCTCTTGGTGTGTTGTGGTGTGAAGAGACAGTTATAAGATAAGAATTATATTCTAAATTTGAAGAATAGCTATCCTAGTGCTCTTCGCATATCAACAACTTCAACGCTCTGCACGCCTTCGATTGTTTTAAGGTCTTCTTCCAGTGAGTCTGTGCTTCCCTTTGCTTCGTCCATCATGAACATGATGTCGATTGCTTTAAGGCCAAAGGCAATTGGTTTTACGTCTGTCTTCATCTGTCCCTTGGCGCCAAATGCCTTTATTTTCTCAAGGGCCAGTTCTTCCACTGGCTTTAGCTCTATGTCTGGGTTTTCAGGCATGATTCTCATGGTTACTATTGCGTTTCCCATCAGTTCGGTCCTGTAAAGCCGCAGCTGGGGCAGGTGTACTTCATGCATGTTTCCCTTGCCTTTCTGCTTCTGAAGAGTTCGTAATCGCCGCATTGAGGGCAAAGGAAGCTTGTTGCCCCTTTATCGTTCGTGAGCGGTTGCTTGCTTGTTGTGCATTGCATCATGCTCCGCGCGAGTCGTGGATGGTTTATAAAGGTTGTGGCATTGCACCTCCTATGATATGTTTATCATATTTGAATACCTCTGCCTTTAGGCAGAGGATGGTGCTTCTTTTGAGATGTGGAAAATTTTAAGCAGGGGCTTTGCCCCTGCTTGCTTCGCGCAGCGAAGCTCGGCGCATCAGTCTTAGAGTTTGATGTAGTGTGAGCTTTCGTGCGCGGAGCGTGTAGAAAAATGGAACAGGTTTTGAAGCATTTAAGTCATTCGGTTGGGCAGAACACGTATCATTTGGTTTGGAAGTTCAAGTGGGCTCGTGATCCCTGTAAATTTGAGGCGGTTCGTGCTGTTTGCACGGCGGCGCTCCGCCGTGCCGCGCATCGCGGCGCGATGCACATAATAGAGCTGGAAGTTATGTCTGATCACGTGCACGTTTTTGTTGAACTTCCGGCCACGCTGAGCGTGGCTGAGGCGCTACAGCGCCTCAAAGGATACAGCAGTTACGCATTGTTCAAGAATCACCCCTGGCTTAGACGGCACTTCAGGACAGGACATATTTGGAGTCCTGGGAAATTTTTCAGAAGCGTCGGCAGCGTCAGCGCCGACGCAATACAACGCTACATCCAAGAAAGCAACAGAAACGTAAGACTACAAAGCATGGTCACAGGATACTCCGGGCTTTAGCCCGGAGAGATTCATGCATGGTATGAACCTCCCCCGTCTGGTGATGGTTGTGTTCACGTTGTGTATTCTGAAAATCATTTTCCTCCTGGTTTGAACATGCTTGAATTGTTTGAAGGTGTTGGATTCGCCAAGGCGCAACTTGGAGTGAAGTCGCTCATGCTCATAGTGCGGCAGACGGGTAAATGCCTTGATGATGCTCTGGAGGCCCGGTTATGACCAGAACTTTGAATGAAGTCAGACACGGCAAAGCAGACATGATTCTAGGCAAGGATGGCATAACTGAGAACGTTGTCAAAGACTTGAAGATTCGTTTGAAGAAACATAAGGTATTGAAAGTGAAGTTCCTTCCGAGCATGATTGAAGGAAAGGACAAGAAGGCTCTGGCTTCCAATCTGGCAATGCTTACAGAATCAAAAGTAGTCAGTCTTGTAGGGTTTACTGTGGTTTTGGAGACGCGAAAATAGACGCAGTTATGACTGTCCTTTTCACAAGTCATGCACTAAACATTTATATATGCAAACCCGGAAAAAGATGGCATGCCCAGCATCGAGGAATTCGGAAAACCATATGGTTGGAAGGAAGAGTCGTTTGAGGTTGCTGATGAAATTATGGAGAAGTCAGGTTATCCTGCTCCGAAGAGGGCATTCCACATTGTTTACGAGAGTTTTAGTGCAAGTGTGGAGGAAACTTATTTCTGGATTCTAACACATTTGCAGCAGGATTGGGCGTTCCCTCATGCAATCAAGATAACTGATGTTTTCTCCGCAAGCGAAAACAGTGCCTTCTTCGGTCAGTCACAGCAACGTCTTGGAATACAGCAGGACCGCGCTTCACAATATCTTGCGTTGATTGGAAAGATGATAAAGGATTTGTTCGCTTTGGTAAGAGAGATGAGAATCATTGATGAACGACTTTATTTCTATCATGCGTGGGAGAAGAGCAAAGCAGCAGACGTTACTTTGAAAGGACTATACATTGATTTGGTGGAAGGTGGTACGAAGAGCCCCAGTTCAGTTTATGGACTGGCACAGCAGGTTGGCTTCACAACATTGCCCGACTTGTTCTTCAACTCACAGGTGTACAAGGAAGCGGACGTTGATTCCTTCGTGGACAAATTGGCATTCAACCCGAGCGTCAAGAACGTTCTGAAGAGGAAGCTCCTTGCGTTCATAATATGGAAGATTAAGACGCAGCATGAACTTGAAGCAAGGCGTCTGTTCAACTTAAGGTACTTAAGGCAGCACTGGGCCGTAATCAAAATGTACATGGCCTGGGTTAAGCCTTACTTGAAGAACATCACTCGTTTAACAATGAATGACAAGGCACAGGATTCTGCAGAATTGATAAGTGCTTTTGAAGGGAGCATGATGGAGATAGAAACATTGGTCAAGAAGCCAATGCCCGATTACAAGAAAACAGGATACAATTCAGTTGTGCTTCTTTCCTTTAAGTACAGAACAAGACCTCATATGAACTTCAGGCAGGAGTATCAACAGGGACCGGTTCATTCAGGCAGGATTGATTGTATAATGCGCGCATATGGTTGGCATGATAAGGAAGTTGAAGCTTATCAGAAGTACAGGGAGCAGGAAGATATGGAAATGTTGGGCATGGTTGATAGCTCTGTAAAGGCAGCGATGGAAGCGCTCGGTGATGAACTAAATAAGTATCTTGAGGAAGCAGGAGAGAAGATTGAGAAGAAAGCTGAGCCTGAAAAGCCCAAACAGGCGCCACAGGGCTCAATAATTGAGCCATTCGTCGAAGTTTTCAAAGGTTTTGGTGAGATATTCACTTCAGTTACTGGCACGAAGGAAAAGAAGACGAACGTTTTTGTTCTCAACGCCAAGGCCAAAGATGCTGCTGGAGAATCCGCACGTTTCTACATGTACAGCACATACAAGAACTATAAAAAGAGCCACGGAATGCTTTCATGGTGAACCTGGACATTGCTGAAATAAGAAAACTTCCTCCAGAGGAACGAATAAAGGCCTTGCACGAATTAGAGAGGAAAAGAAAAGAAGAGCTGAAGAAGGAGCAGGCAGAAGCAAAAAAGGATATTCGACGTGCAAGACAGTTGGTTGAGAGTGCAAAGGATGAAATCGCTCTTGAAGAGGAAATACGCCAGGCAAGAGAAGAACTTGAGAAGCAGAAGGAAGTTACTGACGAAGTAAAGCCAGTTGTTGTTGAAAGGCAGGTTGAAACAGAATCTCTCGAGGAAGTTGTTGCAAAGGCACCACCCGCACCCAAAGGGAGGATGTATGGTGATGTGATTGATGAAATAAATCGTTTGCAGCATGTCCAACAGGCCTCAATTTCTGACTTAAGGGAGCTTTACTCAGCTGTCAAGGAAGAAGCGAAGGACATAGCAGGTACGATTTACGCACCCAATAGAGACGATACAACGCATGATTTGTACAAAGTCCATCCGATAACAAGACCTGAAGTGTTCCAACAAGTGAGGGAGCAGGTTCACAACATGCCTTCTGACGCATGGGGTTACAAAGAAAGAATGGAGTCTGTATTGGACAGTATTTACGAGATGCATAAGAAGGAAAGAGACGATTTCTACAGAAGAGCAGACCATGCCTGAGGACATTCAGCCGATAGTTGATTCTGACGACAACATCATAGGTTACAAGCCAAGATCCCTTGTTGGTATTGACGACATCTACAGGGTTGCAACACTCTGGATAAGAGACAGAAATGGACGATTCCTGCTTTCTCAACGGTCGCTGAGCAAGGAGCGTCATCCTGGATATTGGGGGCCTGCAGTGACTGGTACTGTGGAGAAGGGCGAGACGTACCAAGAGAACAGTATCAGAGAGGCCGAAGAGGAACTGGGCATTAAGGGCCTCCTGTTTAAGGAAGGTCCGAAGATTTTCAGGGACCGTGACTGGAGATTCTTCTGTCAATATTTTATCCTGGTTCTGGACTGGCCAGAAGACAGGTTCCGAATTCAGAAGAGCGAAGTTGAGCGTGTCAAGTGGTTCACGCGGGAGGAAATTGAGTCAGAACTCGTGAGCGGGAGAGAGAAGTTTCTCACAGCATCCGTTAGGACGATGCTGGACTATTTTGACTAGGCAAATACACCTCAAGGACAACAAACTTTAAATATAAGTTTAGTCAGTTGTACAAGTAGTAAAAACAGTACAGCTATTACAACAAGTAAATGTTAACTACGAGGGAGCAAGAAGTGTTGAGATTGCGTAGCGAGGGGAGAACGCAGACAGAAGTGGCTTCACTATTATCCATATCTCAAGCAGCAGTATCTTCATTCGAGAAGAATGCACATAGAAAGATAGCAGATGCACATGCCACCTTGAAAGTGGCTGAATCCCTTTCTTCCAGCACATCCCCCGTGCTGGGAAAAACCCCCAACGAGAGGCGCGGGTAGCTTTGGCTACCCCGCTTTCTTATTTTAGTGCTAGAACGCCATAAATCTTAAATATCGGTGCCTCAAGAGGAATTTTAATGTACCCCGAAGACGAAGAAGACACTTTTGAGAGCGTCTACAACGACGAAGGCAGAGAAGATCTCATTTCTAACGATGAAATTTCTCCCGAGGAAGAAGGATTCATGCAGGGGTACGATGCTGCGGGTCAGGACGAACCTAAGAAAAAGGAAGAAGTTGACCCATATGAGCAGGCATTTGAGCAGGACAAGAAACCAGTTCCTATTGTTAAACCACCCAAATCCAAGATTGTCAAGCCGGAGAAGAAACCTGTAAAGAAGGTTGTTAAGAAGGTAGCAAAGAAGAAAGCTCCAAAGAAAGCGAAGAAGAAAGTGGCTAAAAAGAAGGCTCCTAAGAAAAAGGTTGCAAAGAAAGTAAAGCCAAAACGGGCCGCAAAGAAGGCCGCGAAGAAATCTGTTAAACGTTCTAAGCCGGTTAAGAAGAAAGTTGTTAAGAAAGTTCCTAAGAAAATCGCTAAGAAGAAATCAGTAAAGAAGAAGGCTGTTAAGAAAGCAGCAAAGAAACCAGTTAAGAAAGCACCACCGCCCAAGAAGCCATCGCGCAAGGGCGTTGTCAGCTTCCTTAAGAGATTTACACGTTAAATCCGTTTTCTCTCATTAGAAAGTCGAAGTCCGTTAAGATAATTTCCGAGATTTTCTCTTTTGGTAGCGTTCCGTCGATAATCATGAATCTTTCTGAATTCTGTTTTGCAAGCCATAAGTATCCTTTTCTGACTCTTTCAAAGTAATCGTCGTCTCTTTGCTCAATTCTGTCTTTACCCGTCTGAAATTCGTTGCCATCTGTTCTTTTTCTCATTTCCTCAACGGGAATGTCCAGAAGGTAAGTTCTCTTGAGTGGAACACATCGCATCGCAAGGTGGTTGCATTGAATGATTAACTTCAGCATGTCCAAGTCTCCCTTGTACAATCCAAATCCTTGATATGCTGTGGTACTATCGCCTGCTCTATCAAGAAGGAAGATTCCTTTGTTGAGTATGAATGGAAGTACTTTTGTCTGCATGAACTGTGCTCTTGCTTTCAGGTAGCCAAATATCTCTGCTTCAGGAGTCAATGGCTCGTCTGGATTAAGCGGCGGTGCAATTCCTTCATATCCCTGATTCACTCTTGAAAGCCACAAGGGATCCTGAAGGCTTCTTCTTTCCACTTCCCCGTGGCTTGTGCCACCTGGTTCCCTGTCTGCACAAATGTTAAGCCCTTTCTGTTTTGCATGTTCGAGAAGAAACCGTAGCTGGCTACCCTTTCCACACCTATCCAGTCCCTCAAAACTACACGCAAACCCCTGCATTATTGAAATCAATGCATCTCTGTTTTATTGATTGTGTTTGTGCAATATCCATTTGCAAGAAGAGGTTCTATGCTGCCTTTCTTATTGCTGCATCAACTTCCTCGGGAAGCCTGTTCAGAACGTAGCTATTCCTGTCATAAGGGACAAGTCCTTCAAATGCAGGCAGATGTGCCATTGCCTGGTCTGTCTCGCCTATCACTAGAACCCTATAGCTTTCATGGCCCGCTGCCTGTGTTCTTAACGGTGCAACGTACATCATCTGCACTGGGTCTTCAGTAACAACCTGACGTATCGTGTTTCCCATCAACACTGCGTACTCTGCTGCCTGCACGAACCCTGCTCGCAAGAGATCGTCACTAAACTTTTTCCACATGTTCAAATTCTCAATGTATTCATTTGCAGTACCGAGCTTCCGGTATTCTTCAGGCATGATGAACCCTGAAGCACCGTACCGTGTCCTTTGTTGTCTGTCTCCTCTCTGTCTTTGTAAGTCCCTGAAACTTCCAACATCATAATGTCTTTCGAATACAAAACTGCCAATCTCCAGTTCTTTTCTCACGCCTTCGTACCCCTTCCTTTTATCCATGATTCTTCTGGCTTTTTCTCTTCGTGTGTCTTCATTCCAGGACGCTACTGTTTGAAGGTGTGTTCTGAAGCCTTGAGTTGCATCATTTGCATTGAATAGAATGCTTGCCAATACATAATCTTCAATCTGAGGTGTTACTGTTAGCAGTTCGCTTGTTGGCTGTTCAAGTTCGTACAGCTTGCCACTAGTTCCGACTTCTTGTAATTCTCTCAGGAACGCATTTGCGCTTCTGTGGTAATCACTTACGTTACCATATTGCATCAGGTGCGGGCTTATTTTCTTTGTTTCAACCTGCGCTGCCTTTCCAAGAAGCCGTACTTCAGGAAGGTCGCTTGACTGCCATTCTGAAAGCATGTCGAGCATTCTCCTTGCATTGATGCTTATCCCAAGACTGGTGGTGGCTGTCTGGGGAAGAAGGTATCGTGCTATGTCGAATGCTTTTGCATCCACTGCATTGTTCCATCTCCATTTTGGAAGTTTTGCATCAGGATTTCCAGTTGCGCTTCGTATGTCCATGCTTGCTTCGTCACGAAGATGATTATATCGATATTCAATGTCGTCGCGCATAAATGACTCTGTCTGGAGGTATGCCTGCAGGGTGCGCTCGTGCAACGCACGCCAT
>JBDRGA010000013.1:0-8656 GCA_043818175.1 Candidatus Woesearchaeota archaeon
TGCGCCGAGCTTCGCTGCGCGAAGCAAGCAGGGGCAAAGCCCCTGCTTAAAATTTTCCACATCTCAAAAGAAGCACCATCCTCTGCCTAAAGGCAGAGGTATTCAAATATGATAAAGCTAACGCTTGATCTTGATGCAATAAAAATCAAGCGCGTGATATTCGTAGCGTGCGGAACGAGCTGGCATGCAGGGCTTATAGGCCGAGAGTATATTGAGAGATACGTTGGAATACCGTCTCAGTGCGAGTACGCTTCAGAATTCAGGTATGGTTCGAGGGTTCTTGACAAATCTGACTTGGTCGTGTTCATCTCCCAGTCTGGGGAAACTGCAGATACTTTGGCAGCGCTGCGCGAAGCAAAGAAAAAGAACGCGAAGGTCATTGGAATCGTGAATGTTGTTGGAAGCACGATTGCAAGGGAGTCAACGTCAGGCATGTACCTGCATGCCGGCCCGGAAATTGGGGTGGCATCTACTAAGGCATTTGCTTGCCAGGTTACTTCGCTGCTGCTCTTGGCACTTTGGTTTCAGCAGGAACGAAATGGAAGCTCAGATCAAAGTATACTCAATGAACTGCTCTCTTTGCCTGAACTTGTCGAGGAAACCCTTACGTCAGCAAAATGTATTGAGAAGATTGCATCATCATTCAAGAAGTATAATAACGCGTTGTTTCTTGGACGCGGACTCCAGTACCCTGTTGCTCTTGAAGGGGCCCTAAAACTGAAAGAGGTTTCATACATCCACGCGGAGGGATATCCTGCTGCAGAGATGAAACATGGAGCCATAGCGCTGATAGACAAGTCAATGCCTTCAGTTGTTTTGGCGCTTCGAGATACTACCTATGGGAAGATTTGTTCTAACATACAGGAAATTCATGCGAGGAAAGGCCAGCTGATTATTGTAACAGACGATATTGAGGGAGACGCAGTTGAGCATGCAAAGGATGTTATTGTTGTACCAAGGGCAGGCGAGTGCATCATGCCAGTACTTGCAAGCATTCCGTTACAGCTTCTCGCATACTATGTGGCTGCCCAGAAGGGACTGGACGTGGACAAACCAAGAAACTTAGCAAAGTCAGTTACAGTAGAATAATCGTGCGAAAACCTTATAAAAGAAATCCTGTTGTCGAGATTAAACCGAGGTGATATGCAATGGCAGACTCTGTAGTCGTAAAAAGCAAAATCAAGGAGCTCGTAGGCAATTACAATGTCGCGAGTGACTTTGCGGATGCACTGGACATGAAGGTCAAGGTGCTCGTGAAGGAAGCCGTGCAGCGCGCAGAAGGAAACAGCCGCAAGACTGTTATGGCTAAAGACCTTTAAATATCTTTTTTTATCTTTTCTTTAAGTCTTCGTAGATTTTGTCGATTTTCACCTGTATTCTATCCAGCGTTGCTTCATCATATTTCCCTGATGCTTTCAGATGCGACTGTATTTGTTCAGCTTCCTTGAGTTTCTTTCTAATTTCACCAATTTCTGGTGCATTCGGCTTGATGTTGTTCCTATGCGCTGAAAGAACAAGAGAAGCGTACACGTCCAGGATTTGTTCTTGTTTCATCTCTTCAGCTTGCCGAAAAATCCTTTTTTCTGTTCGTTGAAATCAGGAGGAATTAAATCATCCATTGGTGTTGGCCTGAAGTTTGTAGGGGGCGGCGTCATGCTTATCCTGGGTCCTGGTGGATATCCCATTGGGTCTGGTCTTGGAGGCATGGGTCTTTGCACGGTCATGCTTGGCGCCGGAGCCATTTGCATTGGAGGCACATACTCTGGTGGCACGCCCATTTGAGGAGGTGGTGCTTGCCTTCTTGGTTGTTCAGCTGGTTCTTGATTCTTTGCCTTTATTATGTCGGCAAGTGCCAGCATTCCTTTTGCCAGGGTTTCGTTCTGCTGCTTGATTTCTGAGAGGAGTTTTATGGGACTTTGGTCCTGATGCATTTGCGCCATATCCTTGTCTGCTTCAGCAAAGAGTCTGGTAAGGTCATTTATTGCTCTGGTTAACTTGTCTATGCTTGCCAGAAGCGTTCTATTCTCTTTTGAATCGCCGAATGGATTTACCTTGAGCTTTTCTACTTCTCTGCGAAGGTATTCAATCTCCTCATGTGGGAGAAGTTCGTAGTCGTCAGACATGGCTCACCTCTTCTGCCTTTTCTGAAAGGCCGTTTATATACTTTTTGCCGTATTCACTGGACAGCCAGACACAACCCATATGAAAATTGGAAGAATTCTCAGAACATGAAAAGACTGACCAAGACAGAAATACAGCAGATTGAACAAGCAGTTCAGGATGGAAGCAGTCTCAACTCAATAGCACACGACCTAAATCTTAAAAAAACTACGGTGTACTATCACTTCCGGAAGCAGAAAGGAAAGACGTACAAACAGCCAGAATTCACACCTCGCGCCACCGAACAGGAAGGTGAAATTATCGGTATTTTCGCAGGAGATGGAAGCCAGTATTATGATAAGAACAACTCAAACTACCAAGTTAACGTGCATTTTGGGTTGCACGCGAGAAGATATGCTGAGCACGTTAAGGAGTTATACGAGTCATTCTTCAATCATTCGTTTCGACTTTGGATATACAAAGGGGTCGGGATGCGAATTAGAGCAACATCTCGTAGAATATACTGGTACTTTCATGAATACCTTCAGTTTATACCACAATGCAAACACGCTACTGTTTGTCTGCGAACTCTCGAGTTTCCCGACGAGTTCCTTTTAGAATTTCTCAGAGGATTATTTGACACGGATGGATGTTTGTGGAAAGTTCCAAACGAGAATAGGACAAGAATTTTCTACACCACAACCAGTGTGCCGCTCGCGTATCAGATAAGCGTATTACTCGATAGGTTTGGTATCAAACATGGCGTTTACTTACAGATACGCGAAAAATACAAGCCAATATACAAGGTTAACGTCTGGAAGAGGTCCACGGAAACCTTTATAAGCGTCGTCAAGCCCCAAAAAGCCAAGGGCTCGTAGCTCAGTCCGGTAGAGTGCGCCGCTGGCCGCGGCGATGCCCCGGGTTCGAATCCCGGCGAGTCCATTGTTCTAATTGAGGATAAAAGATAAGGAATAAAAAAGTAATTATCTCTTGTTGCCCGCATAGAAGAACTTCTCAATGCTGACCGAGCTTGGCGCAACTCCATTCCTGTCAATTGGCTGGTTGCTTGGTTGTCTTGGCTGTTCCTGCTGCTGATATTGGGGAATAGATTGTACAGTTTGTTCGTATTGCTGCGGAGGGTACTGCTGTTGAACTGTCTGTGCCTGTTGGCCGTACTGGGGCTGCATTGGAGGGGCCTGCACAATCGACTGTTGTGCTCTAAATGATTGTATTGCCTGCCTTGTCTGTACCAGCTCTGATTTCAAACTTGTGACTTCGTCCTGTAGTGCCACAACTTTCTCGTGCAGCGGCTTTAGGGCTAGTTTCACATGAGTCTCTATCTGTGCTGTAAGCAGGTAATCCTCGTTCATCATATTTTTACCTTCTGACGTTTTCGCGCATAAAGCTTAGCATCAAATCATTACCTGTGCTTTGATATACTTTAGCTGCGAATTCAGTCATTCCCGACGAGAGGCACGCATCTCCTACTGCATTCAGTTTTGGCTTGTTAGCTGCTGCAAAGTAGCTCTTGGCTGCCCAGACATACTTGTGCTCTTTCATGCATATATCTCCAAGTATACTTAGGTTCTCTGCATCCTTGAGCTCAGCGAAGATATCTAGTGCAAGTTCAAACTTTGCTTTCTTGACTGCAGTCACTGCAACTTCAGTTAGTTTGGCCTGCTCTCCAAGGTGCTTGAATGCTACAATCGCTTCCCTTAACTTTCCTTCTTCGTAGGCTCTTTCGCCCATTGCATAGAGCTGGTCCTTGTTGTTCGCAAGTCTATATGCGTTGATTGCGCTTTCCGTATCACCAATGCGTTCGTATTCTTTGCCCAGTTCCGTGAGTGCCTTTCTGTTTCCAGTGAGGACGAACGTTCTTTCTGCCTGTTTCAGTGCGCCGCGCTTCAGCTGTTCCTCGCCAACGGCGGTGAGCAGTTTGCTCTTTGTTGCAGGGTCAAACATGCTTAAGTTGACGTTGTCAACGCCCCTGTCCATGAGGAAGGGTGTTAGCTGTCTGATTCTTGCATCATCAGTTATGGTGATGCTGATGTCTTGTTGTTGTGTCTCGGCTGCTTGTTCTATGATGAATTCGTTGCTGTTCATATTTTATACCCTCACAGGAAGCTGATTCCGAGCTCAGAGCTCATCCTGTTCCTTTCTTGTTTTTGTTGTTTCTCGGTTGTCTTGCCTAGTATCCATGGGCTCTTGACGTTTGTCATGATGGTCATTACCGTTATTCGGCCTGCCATTTCGTTGCTCACTCTTGCGCCCCAGATGACATTGGCGTCATCGCTCATCTTGCTAGTTACGAGTTCTCCTATCTTGGATATCTCATCCAAAGTCAGGTCAGGACCGCCTTCAACGTGAATAAGGGCGCCTTCTGCTCCCTCGTAGCTAATGTCAAGTAATGGGTTGCTCAGTGCTGCATGTACACACTCATCCACTCTGTTCTTGGTGTCTGAGCTTCCAATGCCTATTGCCGCAACGCCACCATCGCTCATTATTGCTTTTACGTCAGCAAAGTCGAGGTTGACAAGTGAGGGTACTGCTATGGTCTCTACTATTCCCTTGATCATCGTGGCAACCAATTCGTTTGCAACGGCAAATGCCTGCTGTACTGGCAGGTTTCCTGCAATTTTTACGAGGCGGTTGTTGTCAATAACGATTACTGTGTCTGAATTCTCTCTCAGCTGCTGCAAGCCTATTTCTGCCTTGTCGATTCTTGCTCGTTCAATATTGAATGGCATTGTTACCGTGCCTATGACTATTGCGCCTGCGTCCTTTGCTATTTTGGCAGTGTAGCTTGCCGCACCGGTTCCGGTGCCTCCACCCATACCTGCGCACAGGAAAATCATGTCCGCGCCTTGCAATGCCTCTTTGATTGCGGCCTGTGACTCATGCGCTGCATCGTATCCTTTAGTGGGGAAGCCACCGCACCCCAGACCTCTGGTTAATTCTCTTCCCATGAGAATCTTCTTGTCGCATGCAGTCATGTTCAAGTGTTGCTGGTCGGTGTTGGTTGCAATAATCTCTGCTCCCTTGACTCCTTTTGTGTAGAGCCAGTTGACCATGTTGTTGCCCGCACCGCCGACGCCGATGACTTTGATGTTCGCTTGTCCTACCTCGATATCCATTGTTAGTTACCTCATATCTAAAATTCGGTAGACGTCAACTGATATACTAATATATAAATGTTTCGAATAGTATACCTTTTTGTATACTGGAGTAAATAGGTCCGGGCAAAGGTATATATACTCAATCTACCAGTGGAGGACGATAATGAGAGTGTTTCTTGCTCACCTGAGGTCACCATCCTACAAAGATGACGCGGAGAATCCGATTCCGTACCATGGAAGGGACCCTTATCTTGAATGGTTAACCCAAAAGCTGAAGAGTACGCCCATGAAACGCGAATCGCTTATAGTGCTTCCTGCGGGCGTTCCGGGCATTGTTGATGATGAAGAAATGCTTTCTTTGGAGCCATTAAGAAAGCTGGCCAGGACGAAGCAGATCAACATGATTCTGGGAGCGTACCAGAAATCAAAGATACCAAGAAGAGTGTACAATACCAGCGTTCTCTTGAATCATAGAGGCGACCATGCTGTGTATCACAAAATGACTGTGCTTGAGGAGGAGGGCAGGCTTCATAATGTTGTAAGGGGTACGCACCCCCAGATTTTCCATGTAAGGCAGGACGAGCGTGAATTCAAAGTTGCACCGTTCATTGACCATGACATTCTTAATTCGAGTCGTAATGGTATCTTATCTCTTCCATTTGAGTATCAGCAGGCAGATATGATTGTCGTGCAAAATTCATATGAAGACCCTGCATGGCAGGCCACTTTAGCGAATACTTTGAACTCGTGGCACAGACCCGTGGTGTTCTCTACACGGGCAGAAGGAACGCACAGCAAGGTGCTTCATGCTGCTGGTGAGTTCCAGGCTCCTGTGAAGGAAGGATTACATTTCGTTGATGTTCCCCTTCCTGAGTCTTTTGAGGAAACACACGTTCTTCAGCATTAGTCGTTTCAATTAAACCATCAAAAGCTTTTTATAACGCCCATTGGTTCTTTCGACTATAAACGCCGGTGTAGCTTAGCCTGGCCAGAGCGCCACGCTCATAAACATGAGCCCTGACCGCAAGGAATGACGAAACTCATGGTGCTCCGTGGAGGCCGGGGGTTCAAATCCCTCCACCGGCAGATTCTTCTACCATTGTTTTTTACTAAGTCCCTGATTAATGTTTTCTCCATGATTCATCATCAGCCTTAGCAAATCACACGCGAAATATCTTTTCCAACCCACAATAGTTAAAGTATGACTTGTCGCAGAACCTTACCACATGAAGAATGTACTCGTGAAACAGCTTTGGTATCAAAAGAGCAACAAGAATCACGATTAATCTTTTCTTCGTTATCTCGAACCATTTGAAGAACTTGTTCCTTACTACCATGAAGAAGAACCATAATTCAAACACATTGGGGAATACCATCAGCAGCCATCTGAAACCGGTGTATTCGAAAGCGAAGAATCCTATGAGTCTCCAACCATAAAGAACGATGCTTGTGTTTCTTGCGATCTTCTCCCATTTCCACGACGCTATTAGCATTATTGTTAGGTACCACATGTCCATCAGCTTGTCAACGAAGTGGTACGTGAAGATGTAATCAACTCCAAACAAATGCGCAATCCAGGCATCGGTTGCATCAAGAATAAATGAAGCTAATCCTCCCCATAAAGGATACTTGAGAATTGAGAGTGGTATGAGCAATCTCGCGAAGAATAATACCCAAAGTATTGTTTCCATCTGGATTTCCTATTGGATGTTATTGTATACTTCTTCGCAACGCGATTTCTGACAAGAGCAAGATTCTATCTCCTGCCAGCCACAAACACTTGCTATTCCTTGTTCTGCGCATTGTTTCTGCACTGCTTCAGTATCGGGCTGATAGTCAACATTGACGCATTTAGGATAATAACCACAGCAATTACCCACGTTTTTCACGACGCATTCTGTATCCATTTCGCAGAAGTCATCAGTAGCTTGCAACGGTCTATTTTGTTCTGCTCTGCACGTTCCTTCATAGCATGCCGCAGTGAAGTAATCTAATGGTAACGAAACGCCGCACTGCGTCCCCTTCATGTTTTTGTCTTCTTCGGCAAGTTGCGCGTTCCATTCATCGACCCTTTCACTATTGATTGCTCTAGCTCCTCCGCAATAACCCGCGCGAACAATTAAGCAGTCATCGTTGGAAACGCATGAATCCAGCCCATCGTCATATTCGGGATAATATGTTGTGTTGACAGGACCAGAACTGCCGTTAGACGGAGTAATGTTAACTCCTGTTGTGTTGGTGCCATTGGCTGGTAGAACTAGAGTTCCATTAGGTAATGGTTGTATTGTTGCCGGCGCAGTACACGCGACCAGGAGGACGAGAAGTGCAATGATTATTGCTTTCATACCATCATAAAGTTACATGCATTTAAAATGCTTGTGGCTATGCTTCTTCCATGGGGATGTAGCCCCTTACTATTAGAACGCCTTGCATGTTAAGGCAGACTCTCACCCTTCCCTTGTCATGGAACGTATCCACAAGGCCCAATTCCTTGAGTCCTTCGCTCTTTAGATTGCCGTTAATGTGATAAGAAAGTAATGGCAGCGACATTTTTGTCATCTTGCTGAGTTCTTCCAAGCTGGCAACGCATTTGTCTTTATCGTACAATGCTTTCATTATGCCCAGTTTCTTGTCGCTTAACAACTTATAGTAATTGAACTTAAGCACTGGAAGGAATGCAGCCATATTACCAGACACGGCAAACGCCTTTATTCCGTTGACGAATGCAGCAGATGTTGCCGCACATCTCGTGCTTCTATCACCTGTTGCCACGTTGACTATTACATTATCACGTCCTTCTTCTCTGGTTACATCCGCAACAGCTATGAACGTGCCTTCGTACGTTTCCCCTGTTATCTTCTTTATCGTTGTTGGTATCTTGAATGTTTCGAGCTGTTTCTTTGCTTTTTCTGCCTCTCCAACGTATTCTTTTGGACATATGAGTACTACTCGTCTTGTAGGAAACTCTCTAATTCCTACGAATAAAGCGTCCATATGGTCTCCCATTGGCGCTATGACTGTTTTAGGTTCCATAAATAAGGAATAGTTTTAACCTTTAAATAGGTTACTTGTTTTACTTTCACAACGCTTAAAAGGGACTATTGTAGTCTCGTCGTCGAGGGCCCGTAGTCTAGTGGCTATGACGTCGCTTTTACACAGCGAAGGTCGCCAGTTCGAATCTGGCCGGGCCCATTGTTCTGTTTTGTGGGCTCGACGAGCGAAGCGAGGAGACCCACTTCGGCAAGCCCGCTCGAAAGGCGGGCTTCGAATCTGGCCGGGCCCACGTTATCTTTAAAGTTGCAAAAAAAAGGGCTAAACACAGTGCATAGTGCGCAAATTCAGGTCATTATCGCGCATCGCCGGCTAGAATATGAAACCGTTCATCTATGGAACGTCGCCACACGTTGCGATGGTATACAGATTCTCCACCATTTTCTCTG